>CAZXCC010000008.1:4929-27064 GCA_964638945.1 uncultured Veillonellaceae bacterium
CGCTTCGGCAAATCTTCGAGGGCTGTGCCCAGGAAATCGCCATCTAGTTCTGGGTACAGTATCCCATAACGCCCCTGTACGCCGGAACGGCCGACGAGAAGTTGATCTTCATCGATATACACAGTCATGTTTTCAGCAATATGCTTCATCGCCTTTGCCCAACGCAGGATCAACATCTGACCTTCGGTCCGTTTCATCGACTCGGTGAAATACTTTGCCCTCTCGATATCGATGACAGGGCGAAGCCTCTGGATTTTCTTCAGAATTTTGTAAGGCCGCTGACGGCCGGTATATACCTCTCTACCGGCATGCTCCTCTTGCAGACGATATTCCTGGGGTGATAATACTGCACAATTGGTTTCCATTGAACTTTCTCCTTTCGTAGTAAAAATTATCGACAGAAAATTGAGCGAATTCCTTTTTTCAGAAATTCGCCCGTGTTTTATTTTGCAAACTGGGTCAGCCACAAAGAGATTTCAGGAACATATGTGATCAGCATCAGAATGAAGATCATTGCAGCCAATTGGGGCAATGATGCCTTGGCGATCTTTTCGATCCGCAGTTTCGATATGCTGCTGGCAACAAACAAGTTGACTCCCACAGGCGGCGTAATGAATCCAATGGCAAGGTTTACGACCATGATGACGCCAAAGTGGATGGGGTCGACGCCAACCTTGACCACCACGGGAAGCAGGATGGGCGTCAATATGACGATGGCAGCCAAGGCTTCCATAAACGTCCCAACCCAAAGCAGGAAGATGTTGATGAATAACAGGATCAGGATTTTGCTGCTTGTCAGGCTGAGGATGAATTCAGCTACCATCGAGGGCACTTCCTCAATCGTCATGATATTTCCGAAAATAGTGGCCATGGAAACCAGAACGATGACGATGGCGGAGGTGCTGCATGCTTCAATCAGACAGCCGGTAATGTTTCGAGAATTGATTTCCTTGTATACGAAGCAACCGACAAAAAGACCATACAGGGCAGAGACGGCAGCGGCTTCCGTCGGAGTCATGATGCCGCCGTAGATGCCGCCAAGAATAATGACAGGCACCATCAAAGCCCATTTTGCATCCCAGATGGCCTTCATCATGGAACTTGCCGTGCGCTTGCGCTCTTCGCCTCGCCATCCGTGTTTCTTGGAGGTAAAATAACACACAACCATCAGACCCAGCCCTGTCAGAATTCCAGGCATGACACCGCCCAAAAACAGCTTGCCGATGGAAGCCTGAGCTGAAACACCATAGACGACAAACGGATTGCTAGGTGGAATCATGACGCCGATTGCGCCTGCACAAGCAATGACTGCGCAGGAAAAATACTTGTCATAACCCCGCTCCACCATCGCCGGGATAGTCAACGAACCTATCGCAGCAACTGTCGCCGGACCAGAACCGCTGATTGCTGCGAAGAACATACAGGTGGCGATAGTTGCCAACCCCATGCCTCCATATAATGAGCCGAGCAATTCATCCGCCAGACCGAGCAGCCGCTGAGATAGACCCCCCGCGCCCATAAAAACACCTGCGGCAATAAAAAACGGAATGGCCATTATGGGAAAGTTATCAATTGAAGTGAAAGAAATCTGCGCCACGTACTCAAACGGCAGAGTCCCTGCGCCGATGATCGTGGCAAGCGCTGACAGTCCCAATGCGATAGCGATTGGAACGCCGACCGCCAAAAGCACTCCGAAATAACTAAACAGCCAAATCAGCGCGCCCATTTCGATATCCATGAGTGCAGGAGTGCATATGACCGCATAAATCGCGAAAGCAATCAGGCTGTCTTTCAAACCGCAAATTTTACACTGCCTGTACATGTCCTGCAATATCCGTAACGACATCAAGCCAAAACCGAAAGGCAGGATCAGGTAGGGATAGAAATATGGCATCTGCAATGCCGGTGTGGTTTGCGGAAACTGGGCCATCATCATCAAATGGTCGGTACCCATGATCGTAACTACCGCAGTCAGCGTCAGCATGGACAGGTTCACAATGACCCAGCTGATTCCCTGATTTCGTGCCGACAACTTTTCATACAACATATCCACCCGAATGTTGCTCCGGTTTTTGATTGCGATTGGCACGGCAAGGTAGGAAATCCAGATGAAAATATACCGGGCAACCTCTTCACACCAGGAGGCATTTCCTGACAATCCAAGAGTTTCTACCCAAATGTAACGGAATAATGTCTGATAAGAAATAATCAGAATAATAGCCAGCATGCCCACTACAAGAAAAGGTTTCTCAAAGTGTTCATCAAGAAGGTGAAGTAGTTTCTTGAAGCCGCTTTCTTCATTCACAGAGTCTTCAGGGGTTACCGTCGACGCTTCCACAACCGCCTCGGTTGTCGATTTGGACATATTCATACCCTCTCTCATTGAAAATAGAATGCCGCTGGAGGGGGAGGGAGAGCCCGCAGGCCCTCCCTTGAGAAAGTGGAATGGTTTATTTTTGTGTTCTTTGCACCATATCGATCAGTTCCTGAGGAACCTTATCCGGGAACATTTTCCATACAGGCTGCGTCAGTTCACGCATTTCCTTGATCTGTTCAGGAGTCAGTTTGTGGATCTTGATGCCGCCGTCAATGAATTTCTTTTCTGCTTTGGCCTCGAGCTCCTTGGTAATGCCGCGTTCGTATGCAAGCGCTTCTTTGCCGGATTCGAGTATGATTTTTTGCACATCGGCCGGCAGCCCGTCAAAGAATTTCTTGTTCATCATCAGTAAGTGCATGCTGTAGTTGTGGGCAGAGTCAATCGCATATTTTAAGACTTCGTTGTGCTTGGCATCGACAAGCAAACCGTAAGTGTTGCCTTCTGCATCGACAGTCCCCTGTTGCAGGGCAGTGTAGGTTTCACCCCAGGCGACAGGAGTCGGGTTCATACCGAGAGCCTTGGCCACAGCCACTTCAACCGGTGAATCGGTCGTGCGGACTTTTAGCCCTTTCAAATCGGCAACGCTTTTGATTTCCTTTTTCGTCGTGACAAAGTTGCGATAGCCGTATTCACTCCACATAATGGGTTTCAGTCCGATATCTTCGCAAACTTTCGTGAAATATTTGCCAATTTCTCCTTCATCAAACGATTTATACAATTTTTCCTGATTTGCCGGGGAAGTGATATAGGGAAGATCGAGTACCATGAATTTCGGCGAGAAACTTGCCATATTGGGAGATGAGCACGAAGCCATTTCCAGGCTGCCTTTCTGCGTTGATTCCATGGTGACGCGGTCACTGCCAAGCGTGGTATTGCCATGAATCTGAATTTTTACCTTGCCATTGGATTTTTTTTCGACGAGTTCCTTGAACTTTTCGTATCCCAACGTTACATTATTGCCAGGTGCCATCGGGTGAGCCAGACGGATTGTGATGACCTTGCCGGCATCAGCTTTTCCTGCGTCAGCAGGTTTTGCCTTGTCCTTCGAACCACATCCCGCCAAACTCAGTGACAGGACCAGAAGAACAACCAAGAGAACGGACAGCATCATTTTTTTCTTTGACATGACTTCACTCCTCTTTCTTTTTTTGCCTTCTTTGACTTACATTGCGGCAGGCATCTTTCGGACAGCCATTAACCGCTAAGGCACCACTCTTTTTGTGAATATTGCAAGAAAGATGCCAAATGGCGAAAAATCCAATAAAATCAACGTTTCACAAACCCTGTTATTTTTGCACAACTCCTAGTACAGAGAAATGTTTGTTGCAATATTGCAACAAACATTTCGTTTTGCAAAGCCCCTATGTTCAATCATTCACATACTTTCGCCCGGCACAGCCCATCTTGCGATTTTTTGTCCAAGTGCAAAGATGCAACAACTTGTTGCATCTTTGCATCGTCATTTTTTAGATTAGCGAATATTTCTTCAACTTGCGAAAAATAGTCGTCCTGTCGACTTTGAAGCAGTCTGCCACAGCAGCCACCGATCCTTTGCTCTGAAGAGCTTTGCGCAGCAAGTCTTTCTCAACTTCTGCCATAATTTCGTGCAGAGTCGCCCCTCCCTGGTCAGCACATGTTCCGCTGGAAAACATATACATCGGCAGGTCCGAAACATCAATCGTCTCTTCTTGTCGAATTACTATCATGCTTTGGATGAAGTTTTCCATTTCCCGGACATTGCCCGGCCATTTGTATTGTGCCAGCACTGCAGCAGCTTCTTTCGACAGTCGGACCCGCTTTTTATATTTATGATTATATATGTCAAGAAAATGATGGGCGAGTGAAAGAATGTCTTCCCTGCGCTCCCTGAGTGGCGGTATTTCAAGAACAGCGACCCGCAGGCGGTAATACAGGTCCCTTCGGAATGTTCCTTTTTCCACTGCTTCCAACAAATTACGGTTAGTGGCAGCGATAAAACGGACATCGACCTTTTGGACCGTTGTAGAACCTACCCGCATGATTTCCTGATCCTGAATCGCCCTGAGCAGTTTGGCCTGGGCCGCAAGAGACAATTCCCCGATTTCATCAAGGAATAGCGTTCCCTTGTTCGCCATTTCGAACAGTCCCGGCTTTCCCTTGGAGTGCGCTCCCGAAAACGCTCCGCTCTCATAACCAAAAAGCTCGGATTCTACCAAATTTTCCGGAATGGTCGTGCAATCAACCTTGAAAAACGGCATGCGTGAGCGGGAACTGTTTTCATGAATCCGTCTGGCAGCAACCCCTTTCCCCACTCCGGTTTCTCCAAGGATCAGAACCGTTGCGTCTGTTTTAGACATCATGTCCATAAGATTTATCAGTTTCAGCATGTTCGGATTTCGGATCTCCGCATAGGAATGCGCAGCAGTTTTTTTCGAAACATACTGGGCTCCATTACAAAAGCGGTCCAAAACCTCCTGTTGAAGCGCCATCTGTTCCTGCAACTGGGTCAACCGGGTAATGTCCCGGACGAAAGTCACCACCAGAGCCACCTGACCCGATTTGTCAAACACGGGATATCCGCTCAGAATGACTTTTTTACCGATTTTATTTGTCTGTACGGATGATTGGGGCAATCCTGTGCGAACAATCTCCGGATTCAGCGCAACATCATATTTCCCTTCCTTTACCAAATCAATCACGTTCCGGCCAACCAGTTCCTCTTTCTTCAACCCCGTCAATTGCTCATACATCCGGTTGATTTTGAGAGTCTTTCCTGTCCGGTCGGAGATATAGACGCCATCTTGAAGCACGTCCAATATTCCATCGCAAAAGCCCTCGATATCCATGATTCCACTGATTGCTTCCATATTGCCTGAATCCTCCCCCAAGCCCTCGGTAGCCGATGTGTCCGCGTATAGGTTCTTCCCTGCGCACCTCTTTTCCTGCCTCCTTTGGCAAAGTTGCACAAAAGGGCATCTTTTCAACCCGGTCTGTTGCAAAACCGTCATATACCAATCCCTTCACCGCAAAATAAAGGATTCTCATGTCGAAAGAAAGAAGAATACATAAATGTATGAAATACAATCGTAGAGAAAAATGAAAGAGAGCGCGTATGCTGGATATTCAACTGCAAATCTTCAAAACTGTCGTAGAAAAAGAAAGTTTTTCTCTGGCAGCGCAAGAGCTTCATATGACGCAATCTTCTGTGAGCCAACAGATTCAGGCATTGGAATGTTTTTTTGGCGCAAAGCTGTTTGACCGCCTCCACCGCCGCATCTATCTGACGGAAGCAGGAGCCGCCCTTTACCCTTATGCAGTAAACTTGGAAAGACTCTATCAGGAAGCCCGGGATACCATGTCCGGACAAATGGCCTTGGTCAGCGGCAAACTGAACATCGCGGCCAGCCTGACTATTGGTGAATACTTGTTACCTCCTCTTCTTGCAGAATTTAATGCCCTGTACCCGCAGGTCAAGATCTCGATGAGCATTGAAAATACAGAAAAAGTAATCGGCAAAATCATTGAAGGCAGTGCTGGCGTCGGATTTGTGGAAGGACTCTATGAACCGGTTGCTGCCTTGGATGAAACTTGCTGTTCAGGTGACCAGTTAGTTGTCATCGCGCCGGTATCGTATGCGGAACCGGAAAATGGGCCGATTTCCCTTGCCGTTCTCCTTGATGAAAAGTGGGTGTTACGGGAACCCGATTCGGGAACTCGTCGTGTGTTTGAAAAATTTTTGATGAAAAACGCATTTGCTCCTTCCGCGCTCAAAGTCATCATGGACCTGAGCAGTACGGAAGCAATAAAAAGTGCTGTAATGGCCGGTGTGGGGCTGGGCGTCATGTCCCGCCTTGCCGTAAACAAGGAAATCGAACGAAATGAACTGAAAGTTCTTCCACTGTGCGAAGGCGCCATTGACCGTAGATTTCGAATGTTACGCAATAAGGGAAAGTTTCAGACCAAAGCGATGGAAAAATTCTGTTCCTTTGTTCTGGAACAGGTGCAGGGTCGGTAATCTTCGCAACCTATATCTATTTATGCAACTGAATTCGCAAAATTACATTAGCCATCACGATACAAGGTATTATTTTTATTAATTTTACCAATGATATCATGATGGTTTATTATTTAACAGAAGATACACACAATTTTTACGCCTTTTTATGTGCTTTTTTTCACATAAGGCGCCCCTGGTTTGATAAACCAAAGAAACCAATTGAGGAAAAGAGGTGTTTCAAAGATGTTCATGGTCACGATCGACGAAGACAAGTGTGTGGGCTGCGCCCAATGCACGCAAGGATGCCCAGCTCAAATTCTGGGTATGGTGGAAGACAAGGCTTCTGTAACCGGTGATGCTTCCGAGTGCCTCGGCTGCCAGTCCTGTGTCATGACTTGTCCCGCAGAGGCTATTACCGTCACCGAATACTAAATTCAAAGCCAATTTTTGCAAATCAAGGAAAGGCAGGGAATGTTCATGAGCGAAGACAACAAAACACCCATGCTCGACGAACTGGAAAAAGGCGATTGGCCGAGTTTTGTCACGGAAATTAAAAAAGCTGCGAAAACCAACAAAATGGCTCAGGCTTTGCTGGAACAGCTCGAAGTATCCTATGAGGATAAAATCGGTCACTGGAAGCATGGCGGCATCGTGGGCGTCAAAGGCTACGGCGGCGGTGTTGTCGGTCGTTATTCTGACATACCGGAGCGTTTTCCGGATGCCCGTGAATTCCACACCATGCGTGTGAATCAGGTTCCAGGTTTCTACTATACAAGTGATAAACTTCGCAAACTTGCCGACATCTGGGATAAATACGGAAGCGGACTTTACAACATGCACGGTTCAACCGGCGACATCATATTGCTGGGTACCACTACCGAAAATCTGCAACCCTGTTTTGATGCACTGGGCGAGATTGATTTCGATCTCGGCGGCTCCGGCAGCGCACTGCGGACGATAAGCTGCTGTTGTGGCGAGTCCCGCTGCGAAAAATCCTGTCTTGACACCATGAACATGATGCAGGATCTCACGATGCATTTCCAGAACGAAATGCATCGTCCGGCATGGTCCTATAAATTCAAAATCAAAATTTCCGGCTGCGGCAATGACTGCGATGCTGCTTCCGCCCGTTCCGACATGGCCATCATCGGCACTTGGCGGGATGCAATCCAGGTGAACCAGGCTGAAGTAAAGAAATATGTGGATGGCGGCTTGAATATTGTCCAAGTCTGCCGCAAATGTCCGACAGAAGCAATAAACTACGATACAAAAACACAGACGCTGTCCATCAACAACGATGACTGCTCCCGCTGCATGCACTGTATCAACGTGATGCCCAAAGCATTGCACGTCGGCAAGGAAAAAGGCGCTACGATCCTAATCGGAGGAAAAGCCCCTGTCGTCAGAGGCGCCATGATCGGCTGGGTACTCGTTCCCTTCATCAAAGCGGAAGCTCCCTACACCGAGATCAAGGATCTGTTCGTGCGGGTTACGGAATTCTGGGCGGATCACGGCAAAAACCGCGAGCGTGTCGGCGAATTGATTGAACGTCTGGGCCTGCCTGCTTTCCTGGAAGGCATTGGATTGAAACCGCTGCCGCAAATGGTTCAGGCGCCACGCGCCAATCCCTATATCTTCTGGAAAGAAGAGGAGGTCAAGAAAAATGGCTAGAACAGATTTTGGACCACCCGACTATCATAAAATGCTACCCCCTGTCATCCAGCGGAACTATGGCAAGTGGCTATATCACGAAGTACCACAGCCAGGAGTACTTCGTCATGTCAGCGAGTCCGGAGAGGAACTGTTCACGGTCCGCGTTGCTTCCTCCCGCTTGGTCAGCAGCGATTTTATCCGTGATATCTCCGACATTGCGGATAAATACTGTGACGGATTTCTTCGTTTTACCACCCGAAACAATGTAGAGTTTCTCCTTTCCGATAAATCTAAATTACAACCACTTTTGGCAGAGCTCGATGAAAAAGACTACATGGTGGGCGGTGTTGGTCTGGCAATCAGCAATGTAGTCCACACACAGGGCTGGATTCATTGCAAGAGTGCGGTAACGGACGCTTCCGGCTTGACCAAGAACATCATGGATTCCATGAGCGATTATTTTACAGGCAAAAAAGCCGTTCCGGCACGTTGCCGTATCGCTGTTGCCTGCTGCGTAAACATGTGCGGCGCCTGCCACTGCTCGGACATAGCGGTTGTCGGCATTCATCGCATGATTCCCCGCATTAACCATGAATTGGCAGCCAAGGTATGCGAAATTCCAAACGTTGTCGCTTCCTGCCCGACGGGCGCCATCCGCCCCAATCCCAAACTGAAGAGTGTGGAAATCAACCCTGATAAATGCATGATGTGCGGCAACTGCACCGTTGTGTGTCCTGCCATCAAGATCATGGATCCGGAAAACGACGGTGTATCCATCTGGGTAGGCGGGAAGATCTCCAATGCGCGAACCAAACCTATGTTTTCCCGTTTGGCGATTCCGTTCATTCCCAACAATCCGCCTTTCTGGCCGGAAGTCACAGATGCTGTCAAACACCTGGTCGAGGTCTGGATTGCCAACGCAAGGCCCGGCGAACGCGTCGGCGAATGGATCAACCGGATCGGTTGGGAACGCTTCTTCCAAATCACGGACCTGCCTTTCACTGATAAACATATCGACGATTTCACCCATGCGAACACCACATTCCGATCCAGCACCCACTTCAAATTCTAAATTGACGAACGAATTGCGCAAAAACGAAAGGGGATTAAAAAATGGCATTTGTAGAAATTAAAGGACAACAAATCGAACTGGACGAAGACGGGTTCATTGTGGAACCCGATTTGTGGAGCGAAGAAATTGCGGCGTACTTTGCAAAAGAGGAGGGGGTCGATGAATTAACAGAAAAACACTGGCAGCTGATCAATTATCTGAAGAACTACTACAAGCAGTTCGGTATCGCGCCGATGGTCCGCAAAGTCTGCAAAGACAACAACATGACCTTGCAGCAGGTCTACGAACTGTTTCCGACCGGTCCCGCAAAAGGAGCCTGCAAAGTTGCAGGATTACCCAAACCGACCGGCTGCGTGTAAGCCAATCAGCCGGCTGGGCGCGTGTTCGCGGCCAGCCGGCTGACTCTACTCCATCAACCATCGTTGATGTTCCTCTTCGCTCCTGAATTATAGTCATCATCAATATTGGAAAGAGGTGAAACCGCGTGAGTACAGAAGGAAACGCCTCGATATACCAAAGCAAATCCGTGCTGAAAAGCGAGGATTGGTGGGCGGTATGGCTCGGACTATTTATTTTCGCGCTTGGTCTCGGACCCATATATGGGATGGACGCTTTGGGCTGGCTAACCAAACACAGCGTCTGGATAGACATTTCAAAATCGATTGCTCCTACCGGTAAAAGCTTTGCAGGGTTGGGCGGCATTGGTTCCGCCGTTGCCACCTGGCTGTTCATGATGGCAGTTACGACTTTTGGTGCCACCATCATGGGTTCCAAACCTGTGCGCTTTGCTGCTGGTTTTTCTCTCATTTATTGGCTGACTTTTATTTGCATCGTGCTTGGCAACAACGCTTACATTGGCGCAACTCCGGACCAACTGGCCAAGTTCAAAATTGGCTGGGCCCTAAGTTTGGGTGAAATGGGTCTGGTTTTTGCCATGATTATCGGACTTTTCATCGGTAACTTTATGCCCGGATTAACTAAATTCCTCACGGACTCCGCCCGCCCGGAGTGGTACATCAAAACAGGTATCGTCATCCTCGGCATGGCAATCGGCATTAAAACGGTCAGCGCCATGGCGTTGGCTGGCACAGTCATTGTCCGCGGATTGTGCGCAGTTGTTGAAGCGTATCTGATTTACTGGCCGGTCGTCTACTTTGTCGCCCGGAAGTATTTCAAATTTACACCTGAATGGGCCGCGCCCCTGGCATCCGGCATTTCGATCTGTGGCGTATCCGCAGCCATTGCAACGGGTGGAGCGATCCGCGCCCGTCCGCATGTACCGGTTATTCTCGCCGCAGTCATCATCGTTTTTGTCGCGGTGGAACTTCTGTTCCTCCCCTTCCTCGCCGCTGCCTTTTTGGTTAAC
This sequence comes from uncultured Veillonellaceae bacterium, assembly GCA_964638945.1. Taxonomy (GTDB): domain Bacteria; phylum Bacillota; class Negativicutes; order UBA1444; family UBA1444; genus CAZXCC01. Next base: position 15,374 of record CAZXCC010000008.1, read on the forward strand.
GAGCCGATGGTCGCCGGAGCATGGATGGGTCTGGCAGTCAAAAGCGACGGCGGCGCCGTTGCCAGCGGTGCGATCACGGATGCTCTGATTCGATCCAAAGCACTTGCCACCCTGGGCATCAAATACCAGGAAGGTTGGATGCTGATGGCAGCCACTACCACAAAACTCTTCATCGACCTCTTCATCGGTGTCTGGGCTTTCATCCTGGCCATCATCTGGTCGGTGTTCGGTCTGGACTCCAACGATCCTTCCAAGATGACAAAATCAGGCAAGGTCAATATTTCGCCCGCGGAGATCTGGAATCGTTTTCCAAAATTTGTCCTGGGCTTTATGTTCACTTTCCTGGTCATGCTGCTTCTTGGCCTGAACAACCCAAAACTTGTTAAGGCTGCTGAAGCAGGCGCCGGGGAAGCGAACCTATTGCGCAGCATGTTTTTTGCCCTCTGCTTCTTCTCCATCGGCATCGTCACTAATGTGCGGAAACTCTGGGCCGCCGGCATGGGACGGATTGTCTCCGTCTATGCTGTTTGCTTGTTTGGGTTCATCCTCTGGGTGGGTCTGGGCATTTCCTGGCTCTTCTATCATGGAGTATACCCGCCCATCATCAAATAGTCTCTTCTGAAACCAGAAGTCATAGAGAAGGAGGTTCATCCTCATGGCAGAAAACAAAGAAGTATCCGTAGCTGCGGCACAGGATGAAATGGTGGATCAGTGGTTTGATTTGCTACCCATAGAAAAAAAGCTGCTGTCGTACACCTTCGGCCTGGGAATCGCTTTGCTAGTCGTTTTCTTCATCGTGTTTGGCGTTCACATCTAACAAGAACTTGGTGAAAAGAGGGGAAGAAGACTTCTATCACCGAAGTTTTCTTCCTTTCTTGTCTCCAGCTGCACATGCAGCTCCTGCTTCCACTGCTATTATAGAATCATTTTCATTCCAGGATGTACTCTTCATTCTGGTTATGGCGAAATACAGAACTCGTAAATATTGCAGATAATCGAAAGGAGTGTACCATGAGCTCTTTTAGCTGGTTTATCGGCGGTCCGTATTTATATGTATGTTTATTGGTATTCATCGGGGTGACGGCAAAGAAGCTCATCGGGTACGCCACCATGCCCCGTCATCTGCGTTGGGATTTGTATCCGCTCCCGCATCGGGGAGAAGCCGGATCAAAATATCAACTGGTTGATTTCTACAAAGTCAAGCAAAATGTCAGCCTCTGGGGTGAATTTTCCTATATGTTTATGGAAATCATTTTCATCCGCAAGGCATTCCTCAACAACCCCAAAATATGGAAAGGCTCTTTTCCCATGCATATGGGACTTTACCTTTCAGCAGCCTGGTTGTTCCTGCTCGGTCTCGGCATCATCTCGGAAAAAATAAGCGGAGTTCCTGTAACACCGATCAACGATTGGTTCTGGATTTCCGCACTGTACTACGGAACTGTTGTCACAGGCAGTTTGGCGCTTGTTGCAGGTTTGTGCGGTTCTCTGTTTCTGTTGTATCTGCGTCTGACCGATGAAGACCTGCGAGATATTTCGGACTTTCCTGCATATATTAATCTAATTCTTTTGATAGCATTATTCGGTTCAGGACTCTGGGCCTGGCTGACCGTTGACCCTGCTTTCTCACTGCTCCGCTCCCATCTGGCTGCAGTCTTCACTTTTGCACCAGCTAGTCCTCTCAGTATCCCACTGACCGTTGAAATCTTTTTTATGGGACTTTTTCTTGCCTATCTGCCATTTAGCCGCATGACACACTACGCAGCCAAATACTTCTTTTATCATAACATCATGTGGGATGACGAACCGATGAAGTCAGGCAGCGGTCTGGAAAAAGACGTTACCGCCTCTCTGGGTGGAAAACTCTCCTGGTCTGCTTCTCACATCAAGCATGATCAATCCTGGCTGGCGCAGGTATCTCCCGATGCAGGCAATGCCGGAAAGGAAGGGACTGATAAGAAATGAAAAAGAAAGTACTCGTCCGCGACTTTGGCCAGGAAACGCCCGTTTTATGTCCGGTGGACCCTGCGGATATTCCGTTGTTGCCTGGTGAAAATTCCCTTGACTTCAAAGATGTGAAACCTGCCATGAAGGAAAAGTACGATTTTTCGCTGGATGGCTTTTCGGCCTTGAACTTACCTATCCCCCAGACACCTGAGGAAGAAGAGAAAATTGTCAATGCTTTCCTTGCTGGTCTGGAAAAAGTCTTTAGTGAGGAAAACAATTGGGCTTTCTTGCAACCAACCGTTCTCTCCACGGATTATTGCGTGCAGTGCAACACTTGTAATGAAGCCTGCCCGATTTATACAGAAAGCGGTCGTCAGGACATCTATCGCCCCAATTACCGTTCTGAAGTTCTACGTCGAATTTATCGCCGCTATTTTACTCCAGCAGGCAAGCTGCTTGGCAAATGGGCAGGAGCTGATTTGGAGTTGAATTGGCGCGTAGTGTACCGATTAGCGGAACTGTCTTACCGTTGCAGCGTGTGCCGTCGCTGTGCCATGACCTGCCCGGTTGGCGTAGACAATGGTCTCATTACCCGGGAAATTCGGAAAATTTTCAGTCAGGAAATGGGAATCTCTCCGGAGGCAGTTCATAAATCAGGAACCGTCAACCATCTAAAAACCGGGTCCTCCACAGGGATGAGCTCCGCCGCATTTTTGGACACTCTGGAAATGGTAGAAGACATAATTGAAGAAAAAATAGGTCGTCGTATCAAAATCCCCGTAGATGTCCAGGGTGCAGATTTTCTTTTGATGCATAACGCCGGAGAATATATGGCATGGCCCGAAAACCCGGCTGCCTTCGCTATCCTGCTTGATGCAGCCGGTATTAACTGGACTCTGTCCTCTGAAACCATGGGGTATGAAGGCGTAAACTATGGCGTCTGGTATGACGATGTCCAGTTCGCCCGCATTCTTGTCGCACAGGTGCAAGCAGCGAAACGCCTGGGTGTCGGCAAAATCGTCGTCGGTGAATGCGGCCACGCCACCAAAGCTACCGTTTCCATTGGTGACCGCATCTGCGTCGGTGACTTGGCCATACCGCGCGAAAGCTGTCTGCCGATTCTTGCTGATATCGTCACAAGCGGGAAAATCAAATTCAATCCAGAGCAGAATAATTTCCCTGTCACCATGCATGATCCGTGCAATATTGTCAGATTGATGGGTGTTCTTAAGCCGCAGTGGACCATCCTCAACCATATCGTTCCAAAGAATCAAATTTATCTGATGCCTGACTCTGGAGTCAAAAACTACTGTTGCGGGGGCGGCAGCGGCTTTGCCATCATGAACTCCCAAAACTTCCCGCAATGGCGAACCAATATTTCAAGCCGCCATAAGGCTCGTCAGGTTCTGGAAGCTTTCAAGGACGTTCTGGATCCTTCCATTCCAAAATACTATTGCGCTCCCTGCTCAAACTGCAAAGGTTCGGCAAGGGATTCCATGATCCACGCTTTCGGCTTCAAGGAAAAATATAATCTGACATATGGAGGGCTTGTCGAACTTATGGTAAATGCCATGCCGGGACTGCCGAAGCCTTACATCTCCTGGGAAGATGAATTCTAAACAACGGGGAGCACTCCTCACAGCCTGGTATAACGCAGCCATGCACAGTTACTTTCCGGAAGCGGACGAAGCCTTTCGTCGAAGTACAGGTTTCTCCAACCCTGTCGGACAAACTTTTCAGCAGGCAATGCTGACAATTCTTTCAGGATTGGCTGATAAATCTGATCTAAGTGCTTTTCAGGCACCGCTAGACCGTATCATCCGTGTTCTTGCAGTGCAGGGACTTCCTTCCGGTGTGGCAATCCGTTTTCTGTATGTATTGCGCAATCAGCTGGATTGTGTTTCGGAGTTGTCTGATGCCGAAAAGAAGGAATGGTCCGGACGTCTCGACATCTTGGCCGAAATGGCAGTTGAAATCTGGTGCGAATGTCGAGAAACTCTTTCCCAGCTTCGGATCAATGAACTTCGCAGCCGCATTCAATTCCTCGAAGCCGGTTCAACACCCAAAGAAAGAGGGGGGACTACCTGATGGCCAAAACGCCAAAACCGGCGGAACTGCTAAAAAACCTTAGCTATGATACTCTTCCTGAAACCCACTGGATGGATACTCCAGTTGATTTTCGCCCGGGTACCTGGCTTTTTCCCGGCAAAGCAGAAAGTCTGATTGCCGTCGATTTGCCGAACCCGCGAAAATGGTCGCCGGAAGATGCTGACTGGAAACTGCCTCCGAACTGGAAAGAAATTATTCTCGAAGGAATGAGGGAGCGCCTGGACCGCTTCCGCTCCTTGCGTGTATTTATGGACACGTGTGTCCGCTGTGGCGCTTGTGCTGATAAATGCCACTTTTATCTGGGTTCGGGAGATCCACGGAATATGCCGGTTTTACGAGCGGAATTGCTCCGGTCCGTCTATGTGCGTTATTTTACGGCTTCAGGCAAGGCATTTGGCCGTTTTGCCGGGGGCCGCGACCTGACCGAAGATGTGATCAAGGAATGGTTTTATTACTTTCATCAGTGTACTGAATGTCGCCGCTGCTCGGTCTTCTGCCCTTACGGCATCGATACTGCGGAAATCACGATGATCGGACGGGAGCTTTTAAATCTTATCGGCTGCAACGTCGACTGGATTGTCACACCGGTTGCCAACTGTTATATGAAGGGAAACCATCTAGGAATTCAGCCGCATGGCCTGGTCGACTCCATGGACTTCCTGGTGGAAAACATCCAGGATATCACGGGAATCAAAATTGAACCGACGTTCAACCGAAAAGGCGCAGAAATCCTCTATGTGCCCCCATCCGGTGACATTTTCGCCGATCCCGGCACTTTTTCCCTGATGGGCCAGTTGATGCTGTTCCATGAAACAGGAATCGACTACACGCTTAGCACCTATGCATCCGAAGGCGGCAATTTCGGTAGCTTCACGTCCATGGAAATGGCTAAGCGGCTGAACGCAAAAATTTATGCCGAAGCCAGACGACTCGGAGTTAAATGGATACTTGGCGGCGAATGCGGTCACATGTGGAGAGTCATACATCAGTACATGGACACGATGAATGGTCCGGGCGATTTCCTGGAAACCCCGGTATCTCCCCTCACCGGCACCCGGTTTGAACACGCCCGCTCCACATCCATGATCCATGTCACCGAATTTACTGCGGATCTCATCCACGAGGGAAAAATCAATCTCGATCCATCGCGGAATGCTGACTTGAAAGTCACTTTCCACGATTCCTGCAATCCATCCCGAGCCATGGGCCTCCTGGAAGAGCCACGCTACATCTTGAAGCATGTTTGTAACAATTTTTTCGAGATGCCGGAAGAAACCATCCGGGAAAACACCTTTTGCTGCGGTGGCGGCAGCGGTCTCGGTGCGGATGAAAACATGGAGATGCGTATGCGCGGCGGATTGCCCCGTGCCAATGCTGTCCGGTACGTCCATGAAAAATTTGGCGTCAATATGCTTTCCTGCGTTTGTGCCATAGACCGTGCAACTCTTCCGCCCCTGATGCATTATTGGGTACCTGCGGTTTCGGTCTGCGGCGTGCATGAACTTGTCGGGAATGCACTCATTATGAAAGGCGAGAACAAGAGAACGCAAAACCTGCGTTTCGAACCTCTGCCCGGCATAGAGGAGGATGAAAATGAATAAGAACCGCCTCGTCGCTTTGGGTCTGATTCTGTTTGTCCTACTGTTCACATTCCCTGTATTGATGAACCTGGGTAAATCGCTTGTCCAAACCCAGCCGCCGACACTTCTTCAGGACGACAGGGCCATGCAGGAACTCGCCGACAAGCTCGGAGTGAAGAACGTGGACGAGTTTCGTGCAAAACACAAGCAGGTGCTGGCCGAGTGGAAGGACTCCGTCGTGCGTGACGGCAAAAGAGTATACGTGAACAAAGACGGTCACGAAGTCCCAATCAATTTGCAAAGTCTGGCCAGCCAATCTCAGTACTGCAACACTTGTCACGACTACGTCGGCATCGAAAAACCGAGTTGCTGGACGTGCCATGTGGAGCCGAAGGGAGGAACCGGTAAATGAAAGGTCCTTTCACAATCAGCCGTCGGAACCTGTTGAAAGCAACCGGCGTTGCTGCATTAGGCCTCCTGCCCATCGGAACCATTCTCGTCCGGGCTGCCGGCAAACAGCACGCTAAGGCCTTGCAGGCCAAAAGCTGGGCCATGGTCATCAACGCAAAATTGTGCCCTCCTGGCTGCCGAGCATGTCGTGATGCCTGTAGCAAAGCTCATAACCTCCCCAATATGCCGGACCCGAAGCACGATATCAAATGGATCTGGCAGGAGCCTTATACAGCTGCTTTTAACTATGAAGCACATTCGTTTCCTGACGAGGCAAATGCCAAACGCCCTTACCCCGTATTATGCAACCACTGTGAAAACCCTTCCTGCGTGCGTGTATGCCCTACACAGGCTACTTTTCAGAGGGCGGACGGTATCGTAATGATGGACTATCACCGCTGCATCGGCTGTCGATTCTGTATGGCCGCTTGTCCTTATGGCGCACGCAGCTTTAACTTTAAAGACCCCCGGCCCCATATCCCGGAAATCAACCCTGCCTACCCCACCCGCACCTACGGCGTTGTCGAGAAGTGCAACTTCTGTGATGAGCGGCTTTCCGTGGGAAACTTGCCTGCATGCGTGGAAGCTTGTCCTGCAAAAGCACTGGTTTTTGGGGATCTGGCAGACCCCAGCTCTCCTGTACGACAAGCACTGGCCTCCAATATGACCTTACAGCGGAAGACAAAACTCGGCACACGGCCGAAAGTCTTCTACATCGTTTGAAGGGAGGAGATTTTCAATGCTTGAACACGCATGGAAAGAAACCGGACCCCGCTTTAAGGCATGGTTGGCTGCGCTGCTGCTCCTGATTGGCATCGGAGGATTTTGTTATTTCACACAGTTGGGTACCGGCCTTGGTGTCACCGGTATGAGTCGGGATGTTTCCTGGGGTCTTTATATCGGACAGTTTACTTTCTTCGTCGGCGTAGCCGCTTCCGCCGTCATGGTGGTCCTTCCCTATTATCTTCATGACATCAAGGTTTTTGGCCGCATCACCGTTATCGGTGAGTTTTTGGCGGTTACCGCCGTTATCATGTGCATTCTTTTCATCCTCGTCGATCTTGGGATGCCGACACGACTCCTGAACATGTTATTGTACCCTTCTCCAGGTTCTGTTCTATTCTGGGACATGGTAGTGTTAAACGGCTATTTTCTTCTAAATCTCCTGACCGGATGGCAGGTGCTTCAGGCTGAATATACAGGAATCAAACCTCCCAGCTGGGTAAAACCGCTGATATACATCGCCATACCTTGGGCCTTCAGCATCCACACCGTCACAGCTTTCATTTACGCCGGTTTACCGGGGCGCGATTTCTGGTTGACCGCTCTCACCGCGCCTAAGTTCCTGGCTTCTGCATTCGCTACCGGACCCGCCTTGTTAATCCTCATCAGTTTGACCCTGCGGCGCTTTGCCGGCTTTGACGCCGGACAGGAGGCCATCCGCCGACTGTCCATCATTGTTACCTACGCGATGTCCATCACGGTGTTCATGATATTAGCTGAATTTTTCACTGCTTTTTACAGCCAGGTTCCCAGTCACATGTATGCGCTAAAATACTTTTTTGTCGGACTTTATGGCGGAAATGGTTTCATTGTCATCTCTTGGGTCTTTGCAATCCTGTGCCTGACGGCTCTTATCCTGCTGCTGAATCCATCCACCCGCCAAGATGAAAAATGGCTGACCATAGCCTGTATCTCCACTTTTGTTGCACTGGCGATTGAAAAAGGCATCCAATTCACTATCGGCGGCTTTATCACCAATCCTTTCGGTCGAGTCACCGAATACTGGCCAACAGCCATCGAGCTTGGTATTGTTCTCGGAATTTGGGCGCTGGGAGCGTTTCTCCTGAGCTTGCTCTATAGCCTCTTTGTTACTGTCAAACGTCGCACCGAAAGGAGTGTTGGCTGATGCAGATGGCTGTTGCCTTTGCCATCGTTGCTGCAATCGCTGCTGTCGGATATATCGGCGGCGCCATGCCGGGTTTGAATTTTATATTCGGTGTCATTTTGCCCCTTCTGGCAATCCTCATCTTCATTCTAGGTTTCGTCCGGAAAGTATGGTGTTGGAATAAAACACCAGTTCCTTTCTGCATCCCCACTACAACCGGTCAGCAAAAATCCCTGCCGTGGATACCACAGGACAAGCTCGGTAATCCTTCGGACTATGGAAGCGTCTGGCGCAGAATGGCAGCGGAAATTTTCCTCTTTCGCTCCCTGTTTCGCAACGTGAAAGCTGAAGTCGGACCGAATGGGTGGATTGGTTACCATTTTGAGAAATGGCTTTGGCTTTTTGCCGTCCTCTTTCATTGGTCTTTCCTTATCGTAGTCATTCGTCATCTGCGTTTCTTTTTCGCGCCGACACCCGATCTGATTTTGGGTCTTGAAACAGTCGACGGCTTCCTGAAACTTGACCTATACCCGTTGTATCTCTCGGGAATTCTGCTTCTTGCCGGCATCACCGCTCTGTACTTGCGCCGTGTCGTCATCCCGCAGGTCCGCTATATCTCCCACGGAATTGACTTTATTCCCCTGTTTCTCATTGCAGGGATTGCTGTCACAGGCATCCTGTTGCGTTACGTCTGGCCCACCGACGTGGTGGCTGTCAAATCTATGACTATGGGGTGGGTTACCTTCCACCCTGTAACACCTGCCAATATAAGCCCCTTGTTTTTCATGCATCTCACTCTGGTCTGTGCGCTTCTTGCATGGTTTCCATTCGGCAAATTGATGCACATGGGCGGTATTTTCTTCAGTCCCACCCGCAACCAGCGTGCAAACAGCCGCGAAATCCGCCACGTCAACCCCTGGGATTATCCGGTTCACACTCACACCTATTCGGAATACGAAGATGAATTCCGTGATAAAATGAAGGGTGCCGGCTTACCCGTGGAGAAAGAATAGATTGGGATGCGGCAGGCGTATCAATCTTCGCTTGTCTTCAGCACATGCTGCCGGTCTGGAAAAGCTTCCTAACCGGCGGTTTTCTTTTATCCTGTCAGGGTGTTGATACGACTGCGGAAAGGAGACTGATCAATCATGAGGGCGGTACTGATCACAATTTCACTTACCCTTGCAGCGGTATTGTTTGGAAGCCTGATTCCGCAAGGGCTCCCACCGGAATTGTATATGCAACGATTTGGACAATCGTTCGGCGTTCTTTTTTTACAACTCGGTCTGGACGATATTTTTCGCACGAAAGGCTTTTTGCTGCTTGGCCTGATATTGTTTGCTCAGTTGCTTATCTGCACAGGAAAGCGAATTTCAATGCTTCGCAGCGGAATGAAAATATGGGCAGCAGGTTCCGTGCTTCTGCATGTAGGGCTGCTGGTTTTTCTAATCTCGACCGGGGCAAGCCTCTGGTGGGGGCAAACCCTGCTGATAGAAGCGCCGGAGGGGAAAATCATCTCACTGACAACACAGGGTTTCCCTTTCGATGTACGACTGGAAAGGTTCGCAATCGACTATTACCCTGAAACCCGGGCAGTACGTCAATACCGCAGTGACGTAAGCCTTTTTCAGAATGGAAAGGAAATCAGTCGAGGAAGTCTGGAAGTCAATGAACCGCTTAAATTTGAAAGAACAAAAATCTTCCAGATGAGTTACGGATGGCTGCTGGAAGGATCCGTCAGAGTGCTTCCTGATGGAAAGGCTGTACCGTTTTCCGCAGAGAATGGAGCTTGGATCGACTGGATCGGAGCAGAAAAAGAACGACTTCGCATAGTACTCATAGCTGATCCGGACAAAAGTCCGGCGATGAGACCCGAAGCGGGGTTTCTCCTACTGAATGCATCAGGAGGACAGCGTACAGCCTCTGCGGTAATCGGATCCTCTGCGGTCACAGGCAATGTGGAACTCCGATTTGAAAATCTTCGTCGATACTCCGGACTCCAGGTAAAGCATGATCCGGCTGTATATGGTATCTTTGGCGGTTTACTTTTAGCGTTGGCCGGACTGGTGCTCCGTTATGTGCCTCTGGAAAGGAGAAACGCAATATGATTCCATGGGAAGCACTTGTATTATTGTTGGTCTTTATCGCATATGCGTGCGCTACTGTATTCTTTTCTTTACGATACTGGCTAAAAAGCAACCGCCTTGTATCTATAGGCGTGATGCTGACCGGCATGGCACTGACCCTTCACACCGGCTTGCTGATATTTCGCGGTATAGCCGCTGGAAGGCTTCCATTCAGTAATCTGTATGAATTTACCCTGATATTTGCCTGGGCGACTATGCTTGTTTTCGTTTACTGTGCCATGCGATTCAGATTGCTCGCATCAGCGCCATTGGCGCTATCATTGACGACTCTGTTGATCGGATTTGCGGCCATGATGCCCCGCGATATCCGTCCTTTGATGCCGGCTTTACGCAGTGGCTGGTTGCAGGCGCATGTGGCAACCGGCATTCTTGCCTACGGTGCTCTGGCTGTCTCAGCTGTATTGGCTTTAATAATGCTGACAACTCGAGATGAAAGGGTTGAGACGGAGGCTTCCGACTGGGTAGGCAAATATTGGAGCATCCCTTCTCTGGCAGCGTTGGAGAAATATGTCCATAGTCTTATCGTCTTTGGTTTTATCTTTTTGTCACTTCTGATTGTAACCGGGGCTGTCTGGGCGGAAGAAACCTGGGGCCGATGGTGGGGCTGGGACCCAAAAGAAGCCTGGGCGCTTGTGACTTGGCTGATTTATCTTGTATATTTGCATGGAAAAAGACGATTTAACTGGCAGGGACAGGCTACGGCCTGGTTCTCGGCAATTGGATTTCTCGCTGTAATGTTCACTTTATTTGGTGTAACTTACCTTTTACCGGGCCTGCATAGTTATAAATAATACTATTATCCTGCTCACACTTGTTCATTAGACAGCAGAAAAAAGCGGAGGCCAGTAAATACTGACCTCCGCTTTTTTTCTGCCTACTTGTTACGGAGCCGTCACAGTAATGCTTTGTTCGCTTTCTTGCATTACCACCACGTTTTGACCGACTTTTAATGCCGACAAATCAAATTTAGGAGTGTTAACGGTCTTTATAGTATTGTCAGGCAATCTGACGGTTACTGCTTTCTTGGCGACATCGATTTTAAGTACTTCCAGGGTTATGAACGCTTGTTTTACTTCAATAGCTCCCGGTTTGGATCCCTTCGGAGCGGAAAACATCGTTTTGGTTTCTCCCGAGCCGGGAATCAGCCCTTCCTTGCCGATAAATACCGCGACTCGCCTTTCAACACGAATTGTTACTTTATCCCCATCTTTGATCTGGTCAAAATTTTTCGCTTCCGGTCCTATCGTAATCGTTTGCTTGTTGCCATCCTTATCTTTGAGCACGACTTCACGAATGGTGCGGACAATGACTCCGGACTGCCCATCTGTCATTTCATCGGATCTTGCAAACTTCGGATCAGGTACAACTCCAACCATAACAACTGTAAACTGATTTTCAATTACATCGTCCAGCATGACACCGTCAGGTTTTGGAAGGTCTTGGGGCTGTGGCGCAGCCGCCATAGCTGGAACCATCGTCAGCAGGAACAATGACGCAACCATGAATAAAATGCCCGATTTAAACCGTTTTTTCATTCTTTTCTCTCCTTTAATTTTGCAATTGTTAAGTT
>CAZXCC010000009.1:0-11571 GCA_964638945.1 uncultured Veillonellaceae bacterium
GCTAAAATAGGAATGATCTCGATACTATCATTCAGACGCATTTCCGGAGAAGGGATGCAGAAAACAACATCAAAGGTTTTCATTTCAAGGTGTTTGAGCAGCTCATGGCTGCCAACCATTTCGACAATCGTGACCTGGATATCGGGATGCGCTCTTTGGAAAGCCAGGACATGCATGTTCAGATCCAGTCGCGCCATGTTCAGTAGCGTTCCGATGCGCAAGCTTCCTTTTTTTGTTGCAGACTGCTGCCGCATGGCATCTTGCAGGCGTTCCCACTCCACAATCACTTTGCAGGCATGCACAACAAATTCTTCGCCTGCGGCAGTCAGCTCTACCGAACGCGTTTTTCGTTCAAATAACCGGACGCCCAGCTCTCTTTCGATCAACAGGATTTGCTGCGACAGGGAAGGCTGGGTAATATTCAGTTCGGCTGCAGCTTTTGAAAAGTGCAGGCATTTTGCCAATTTGACCACATAACGCAGATGATGCAATTCCATTTGGCCATCACCTTTCCAGGATTAATAGGATTAAATTATAAATTTGATGAAATATAACAATTTCCCTTCTTCTTGCGTCATAAATATAATTGATATGATAACATAAGTAATTTTGTACGGAAAAATAAATATGGGGAGTGAAGACATGGACAACATGAAAAAAAAGATTTTCGACTTTATTGATGCACACCGGGATGAAATGCTGGACTTTTGGCGGGAAATGGTCAATATGGAAAGCGGTTCTCAGGACAAAGAGGGAATCGATGCAGTCGCCGCGAGGTTTCAGCAAGTTTTGAGCGGTGCTGGTGCTAGTGTCCGTATTATTGAAATGGAGAAGGCGGGAAATATGCTTGTCGGCGCGATGGGAGCCGAACGCGCCAACCCTCCGGTATTGTTCATGGGACACATGGATACGGTTTTTTCCAAAGGGACTGTGGCAAAGCGCCCCTTTACCATTAAGGACGGCAAGGCGTACGGACCGGGGGTTCTTGATATGAAAGGCGGCATTGTCGCTGCGATTTATGCCATCAAGGCATTGAATGCCGCAGGCTACGAGCGCCGTCCTCTGAAAATGATTCTGGCCGGGGATGAAGAGGTTGCCCATGTGAACTCCAATGCAGCCGATATTTTTATGTCGGAAGCAAAAGGAGCGGTCGCTGCCTTCAACTGCGAAACCGGTTTTGTGGATGACGCGATTGTAGTCGGGCGGAAAGGCACCGCTGTTTTTGAACTGGAAGTCAAAGGCGTCGCCGTGCATGCCGGCAACGAACCGGAAAATGGGCGCAGCGCCATTCTGGAAATCGCTCATAAAGTGATTGACATCCAAAACCTGACGAACTGGGATACAGGCACGACTTTCAATGTAGGCGTGATCCAGGGAGGTACGGTGCCGAATGCTGTGCCTGGTTATGCAAAAATTGTCGTGGATATCCGGTATCTGGATCCGGAGTCCCTGCCTGACATCAGGCGGCAGATAGAAGAGGTCGCTGCCAAAACCTATGTTCAGGGGACTTCCACCACGGTTGTCCAGGTGCCGGGAATTGCGCCCATGAAGACTACGGACGGAGTCAGGGAGCTATTTGCCATCGTCAAGAAGACCTATGAGGAAAACGGCTGGGGCGAACCCTACGGGAAACTGGTGGGGGGCGGATCGGATTCTGCATACAGCGTTATAGCCGGGGTGCCGACTGTTTGCGCCATGGGAGTAAAAGGCGGCAGAAACCACAGCCCAGAAGAATTTGCCATAGTGGAAACTTTGTTTGAACGGGCAAAATTACTCGCGGCCTGTACGTTGAATCTGGACACAAAATAAATGGCGACTTGATTCGGATGGTGTGTTGACGCCAAGGGCAGGTTCTGCAAAAATTTGACGAGTGGAGGGTTGCATGTGGCGGAACAAAAAGAGGAATACAAAGTGTCCTGGAAAGGTTGGCTGTCACTGATCATACTGATCGTATCGTTTTCCGGAATCTTCACCAAAAGCGACAGTGTGCTCAAGGCACTGGATTTTCAGGTGCTGACCGGTGAATTCGGCCAGGTTGCCAAGGGAATTATTTTTACAGGAAAAGGCGGCGTGGGGGCACGGGAAGGATTTATGTTTGCCCTGACGTTATTCCCTACGCTGATGTTTGCGCTGGGATGCATCAACGTCGCTGAATCCATGGGGGCGCTCAAGGCGGCTGAAAAATTGTTCCGGCCGATTCTGAAACCTTTCATGGGGATTCCTGGAGCTACCGGGCTGGCATTTGTCAGCAGTTTTACCAGTTCCGACGTGGGTGCGGTCATGACCAAAGGACTGGTGGAAGACAAGATGATGACGGATGATGAACGGACGATATTTGTTGCTTACCAGTATGCGGGTTCCGCCGTTGTCACCAATACGTTCGGAACGGGTGCAGCGTTGCTGCCGATCAGTGTTTTGCCTGTGGGCGTGATTATTGCTCTGATTTTCGTGGTGAAAGTGCTCGGAGCAAACCTGGTGAGGTTTTATCTAAAATGGCATTACGCGAAAAATAAAGCTGCAGGAGGGACGGCAAATGGCTGAGAATGCAACTGCAGCAGCTGATGTAACGAAACCAAAGCTCAGTGTGGTGGAAGAGTTTGTGGCCGGTGCAAAAAAAGGATTCTACATCGGCGCAGAGATGATTGCTCCGGCAATGGTGCTTGCCTTCGTGTTGATTCAGTTTCTTACCATAACGGGATTGATGACCATCGTCGGGAAAGCGCTGGGCCCTGTGATGGCAATATTCGGTTTGCCCGGGGAAGCCATTGTGGCCCTGGTTGCAGCCTTTTTTGCCAAAGCTGCCGGCTGCGCCACCGCTGCCACGCTCTACTCCGCGGGACTTATCACAGCGCAGCAGGCGACCATTTTATTTCCGGCCTGCGTTACCATGGGCACGCTGATCGGCCATTTCGTGCGTATCGTCATTGTTGCAAACGCCAACAAAAAATGGCATCCGCTGCTGTTGGCAGTGCCGGTTATTGATGCGGTTGTAGTCATGCTGCTGACGCGGGTCGTCCTGAATGTCATGGGAGTGGCCTGATACGCGGTTCAACGAAAATATGAGGGAAATGCGGGCGGATGGAACAGGGTTCCTCGCCTGCTTTTTCTTTACACATCGTGCTCCGGCAGGTACCTTCCCCAGGAATCAAGAATAATATCCTATCAGGTCAAAGAATATCCAGTATGGCAAATTCCTGTATGGAGGAGGTTCGTTCTTGGACTTCTACCAAAAATTTCAGCAATGCATGATGCAAAATCAATCGGAACAGGCAATGCATTATCTACAACAGCATCTGCAAAACAATCCCCGTCACGCGTACGGCTTTTTTCAGGCAGGTAACCTGTTTCGAAGTCTGGAGCAGTGGCCCCAGGCGCTGAACGCCTTTAGCGAGGCATGTCGTCTCGACCCGGAACAAAGCGAGCTGCACACGAGCCTTGGAATCATTTATAACCAGATGCAAAAACCGGAGTCCGCCATTGCTTCGTTTAATACCGCGTGTGAAAAGAGCAGGGATCCGGCGATACGTTACAACAGGGCGATGGCGATGTTGCTGGCCGGTCGCTACCGGGAGGGCTGGAAGGAACATGAGTATCGCCTCCAGGTGCCTCACAAAAAGGCCAACTACGAATGGCACCCGGCATTGCGGCCCTGGCAGGGGCAGCCTTTTTCCGGCCAGACGCTTGTTGTATATAATGAGCAAGGGTTGGGAGATGACATTCAGTTTTGCCGATACCTTCCGAGCGTGAAAGCATTGGGAGGAAACGTGGTCTTCGTTACTTCGCGCTCCCTTGTACCGGTCATGTCGACCCTGTACGGTGTAGATCAGGTCATCGAACGCGGCAGGGGCAATGCGGAAACTTTGAAAGAATTTGAATGGGTTGTTCCAGTGATGAGTTTGCCATATATTTTCCGCACCACTCTCGGTAGTATTCCCAATCAGACGCCGTACTTGTCCGTCACGCCATTGTACCGAAATAAATGGCAGGTATTGATGAAGCCTTATATGACGCAGCCCGGCGCGAAAAAGATCGGGTTGGTCTATGCTTCCAGGCCGGGTCATTTGTTGCACCGCACGAGTCCCTTGCCGATGTGGAGTTCGCTCTTTTCCTTGCCGGGACTGCAGTGGTTTAGTGTGCAGAAAGGAGGTGAAACGGGCGCTATGCAGAAATTTGCCGCCATCCAGTCGAATATTGTCGACTTAACAGACAATATTGATGATTTCGGTGATACCGCCGCTCTGCTGGAACAACTGGACCTGCTGATTTCTGTTGATACATCGGTGCCCCATCTGGCTGGTGCTTTAGGGAAACCGGTCTGGTTATTGCTGCCTTTTATTTCCGAATGGCGCTGGCTGCTTCATCGTTCCGACAGTCCCTGGTATCCAAGTTTCCGTTTGTTCCGGCAACCGGCGCCGGGACAATGGCAGCCTGTAATGGATCAGGTCCGCCAGGCGCTTTTATCAATTCAATGATTCGTTTCACCAGCCGTATTTGGCAAAAAACCAACGTTTCACGAAATCGACAAGGATCAGATAACCCAGGACAAGACCACAGATTGCTGCGATAAATGAGGGGGGCAGTGGCATAAATCCGAAGAAGGCTCCGAGGGGAGTATAAGGTATGAGAAACCCTGCCAACGCGACCCCGACAGTGCTCAGCGTCAGCCAGAGGCTGGCCCGGCTTTTCAGAATGTTGTACCTGGAACGGATAATATGGACTACCAGCACCTGTGTCGCCAGGGATTCGATAAACCAACCGGTCTGAAAGGACGCTTCTTCTGCCCGGAAAAAAAACAGCAGCAGCGCAAAAGTAAGGATGTCGAACAACGAACTCACCGGCCCGAAAATCAGCATGAAATGCCTGATAAATTTGATGTTCCAGCGTCGAGGTCTGCTTACGGCTTCTTCATCTACGTTGTCCGAAGGGATGGTAATCTGGGAAAAGTCATATAAAAGATTGTTCAGCAGGATCTGAACCGGAGCCATTGGCAAAAAAGGCACCAAAACCGAAGCGATCGACATGCTGAACATATTTCCGAAGTTGGAACTGGTCCCCATCATGATGTATTTCAACGTATTGGCAAAAGTCCGGCGGCCCTCCACGACTCCGGCACGGAGTGCATCCAGATCTTTTTCCAGCAAAATGATCGAGGCGGATTCCTTGGCGACATCCACTGCGTTGTTAACCGAGATGCCGACGTCCGCCACATGGAGCGAAGGGGCATCATTGATTCCGTCTCCGATATAACCGACCACATGTCCTTTGCGTTTCAGCAAATCCATGATCCGGTTTTTCTGCGAAGGAGAAAGTCTTGCAAATATTGGGGTTTCATCAATTTTGCGCGAAAGCGCCTCATCCGGCATGGTGTCGATATCATTCCCTGTAAGGATGGGTTCTGACGCAATTCCAATGTCGGCACAGACTTTCTTCGTGACCAGTTCATTGTCCCCGGTCAAAATTTTCAATGTGACTCCAAGCGTTTTTAATCCCATGACGGTTTCGCGTACCGAAGCTTTCGGCGGATCGAAGAATGCCAGATAGCCAAGTAATGTGACATCTTGTTCATCTGCGGGTTCAAACGAGGTTTTTGCCTCAGGAAAATCCTTGCAGGCGACGGCAATCACCCGATATCCCTGCGAACTGAAATCCTGAAACTTGCCTGTGACATCTGCCAGCGCAGCGCCTGTGAGATCGACAGGTCCGTTTTTTGTCACATAACAGGTCGATATTTTCAGAATGCTTTCCGGTGCCCCCTTGGTAATCATCAGAGAGCCGGGAATTCCTTCTTTTTCCACGATGATGGACATCATCCGGCGGACAAAGTCAAAAGGGATTTCTTCTTTTTTTTGATACATGGTTGCGGTTTCCGGGGCAGGCAGCGCGGCAATGGTCATATCCAGGGGGTTTTTCATGCCGCCTTGCAGCGTGCTGTTCAACCAGGCATAAAGAAATACATGCGAATCCTCCGTGCCTTCGACGGTGGTCGACTCGACCAGCTTGAATTCCCCTTCGGTCAGAGTGCCTGTTTTGTCTGAGCAGAGAACGTCCATGCTGCCGAAATTCTGGATAGATTCAAGTCTTTTGACGATGACTCCTTTTTTTGACATGGTCAGGGCGCCCTTGGCGAGGGTAACGGTCATGATGACAGGCAGCAGTTCCGGTGTGAGTCCCACTGATACCGCCAGCGCAAACAGAAACGATTCGAAAAAATTGTGCTTGAGCAGCGCGTTGACCAGGAAAATTAACAATACCAGGGAAACGATGATTTTGGTCAACATCAGGCTGAATTCACGGATCCCATGCTGGAATTCGGTTTCCGGCGGTCTTTTGGTCAAAGCATGGGCGATGTTGCCGATTTCCGTGTTTCTCCCGGTGGAAGTCACCACGGCCGTGCCGATACCGCTGGTGACGCTGCTACCCATGAAGACGGCATATTTCATATCAGTCAACTGGATTGCGGCTGCTTCTTCTGCCGCTGCTTTTTTTGATACAGGGAAAGATTCTCCGGTTACAGAGGCCTGGTTGACATATAGATTATTGGTGCTGATCAGCCGGGCATCCCCGGGGATAATGTCACCGGCTGAAAGATGGATAATGTCGCCGGGGACAACCTCCGGCAGGACGATCTCCGTAAATTTGCCGTCACGCAGCACTGTGGCGTGTACCGCCACCTGCTTGCGCAAAGCAGCGGCTGCACGGTTGGACCGGTGTTCGTGAAAAAACTGCAAAATTGCGCTGAGAGAGACCAGTACGATAATGATGACTGCGCCATGCACTTCGCCAAGAAAATACGAAAAAACTGCCGAAGCAAGCAATATCAAAACCAACGGATTGGAGAACATTTTCAGGAAGGTGGCAAGCAGGTTCTGTTCATCTTTCGACTCCAGCTCGTTACGGCCATACTGCGCAAGCCTCTTTGCTGCTTCTATGGAAGACAGGCCGGAATTGGATGATTGCGTTCGCTCATATATTTCACTCAGTTTTCCGTTTAGAGGATGCACTGTTATAAGCCCTCCTTATGCATGGATGGTCATCTATAGTATTACATCGTGCATCTTCCATTTCCTGCAAATCTGGCAAGAAAAAACCGGGGCGAATGCCCCGGTTTCCTATTTCAACAAAGGTTTTACAAAGCGCCCGATACGGTCCAGCGCTTCTGCGAGATTTTTGGAGGAGGCAGCGTAGGAGCAGCGGACATATCCTTCCCCACAGGAACCAAACGCATCGCCCGGCACCAGTGCCACTTTTTCCGCCTGCAGCAGTTGTTCGGCAAATTGCATTGAGGTAAGGCCGGTGTTTTGAATCGAGGGAAACACGTAAAATGCCCCCTTGGGTTCAAAGCAATCCAGCCCCATGTTGCGGAATCCATTTACCATCAGTTGGCGACGCCGGTCATATTCGGCAACCATTTTATTGCGGCTTGCAGTTCCCTGACGGAGCGCTTCCACGGCCGCTATCTGGGCAGTGATGGGTGCGCAGAGCATGGTGAATTGATGGATTTTCGTCATCGCAGCGATGAAATCGGCATTGCCGAGCGCGTAACCGATGCGCCATCCGGTCATGGCATATGCTTTGGAGAAGCCGTTTAGAAGTATTGTGCGTTCACGCATCTCCGGAAGGGATGCAAAGCAGGTGTGTTCTCCACCATAGGTCAAGCTGGCATAGATTTCATCAGAAATCACGATCAAATCATGCTTGAGAGCAAACTGGGCGACGGCAGCCAAATCTTCCCTGGGCATCACCGCTCCGGTCGGATTGTTGGGATAGCCGATCAGCAGGGCTTTGGTACGTGGAGTGACAGCGTCTTCCAACTGCGGGACAGTCACGCGGAATTCGTTTTCCCGGGTGCAGCAGACGCTGACCGGCTTGCCTCCGGCAAGGGTGACGCATGCGTTATAAGAGACATAACATGGTTCCGGCACCAGGACTTCATCACCGGGAGACAGGATAGTGCGCATGGCCAGATCCAGCGCTTCGCTGACGCCGACCGTGACAAGGGCTTCTCCTTTCGGGTTATAGGAAACGCCATAATCGTTTTCTATCATTTGACAGATTTCCTGACGCAGTTCCAAAAGTCCGTAATTCGACGTGTAGGAAGTGTAACCGCGTTGCAGTCCATGGACACAGCTTTCGCGGATGTGCCAGGGGGTTACGAAGTCCGGTTCGCCGACTCCCAGCGAGATGACACCGCTCATTTCGGCGACGATATCAAAGAACCGCCTGATTCCGGAGGGCGGGATGGAACGGACTAGCGGAGATACTCTTTCAGACCAGTTCATGGCGTCACCAGTAGGCGTCGGTCGTCTTCTTCATCTTCGATAATGACGCCTTCTTCCTTATATTTTTTCAGTACAAAATGTGTGGTGGTGCTGACAACCCCGTCGATGGTCGCCAGCTTGTTGGAGACGAACAGCGCCACTTCCTTGAGGGTCGGTCCTTCCACCGTCACCGCAAGATCATAGGCTCCGGACATCAAAAACAGGTTGCGGACTTCGGGAAAGCGCTGTATACGGCCTGCAATGGCGTCAAAACCGACTTCGCGCTGTGGCGTGATTTTCACTTCGATCAGGGCGGAAACGTAGTCGATGCCGGCCTTTTCCCAATTGATGATCGGCTGGCATTTCACCAGTACTTTTTCCTCCTCGAGTTGCTGAATCATGGCGGCGACTGTTTCCGGCTCGGCTCCCAGCTGGCGGGCCAGCTGTTCATGAGTCTGCTGATAGTCCTGATCCAGTAGCCGGAGCAATTCCTGCTTGCTGTTGATTGCATCGATGGTCATATAAAATCCCCCTCTTATCCTTGAAATACATTTGTGGGAAAAGAAAAATCCCGTCCGATTTCTCGGACGGGATTCATTTTCCCGTGGTACCACCCAGTTTCAGCCCGTAGGCCCTCTCAACCCATTAACGCCGGGAACGCGGCAGACTTCAAAGTTTGTGCTTTTGATCTGCAGCTCCGGGATGGCTACGCCCTGACAACACTCCCGCCGGTTTTCACCTTGCCCGGCTCTCTGGGGGGAAGCGCCTGAACTTTGTCCCTTCATCACCTACGATATGAAAATGAATGAATTTTTATGTGACATCATTATACAGGGAGATTCATCAGATAGCAAGTGCTTGTCTGGGACAAACCGCCCATTGAAAATAGGACAGGTCGCTCAAGAAGAATTAAGACCGGGGAAGGATGAGAGGAAAAACAAGAAGTGCTACAATGAACTTGAAATAATATACCTAATTCACTGGAAAGTGGCGAGGAATTCCTATGAAAAAGATAGCCGGAATACTTGCAACAAGACAGGGGCAAGGTTTGACAGAGTATGTGCTGCTGATTTCCCTGGTTGCGATGTTGGTTCTTGTTTCATTGATCTCGTTGGAGGCAGCGACAGAAAAATCTTTGTATCAGTCCGTGAAAAGCCTGTTTTCATAGTGGCTGGCCAGTGCGGGAGGCGCTTTATATGCTGGGACCGAATAGAGGTGTGAAAAAAAAACGGAACCGCGGTCAGGCAATCGTTGAATTTGCCCTGGTTTTGCCGATTTTTTTGTTGTTGGTACTGGGCTCGATGGAATTTGGTCTGGTATTTCATCAATACCAGATTGTCACATCTGCATCGAGGGAAGGAGCCAGGGTAGCCACCCTGGGTGGAACGGACGCCGAAGTGGTCGCGGCGGTGAAGGCCGCAGCCAGCACGATAAATTCCGGTGCGTTGTCTACCACGATCAGTCCGGCCACAAGGGTGCGGGGAAATTCTGTCACCGTCACGGTAACCAACCCGGTTACGATTCAGACGCCGCTGATCGCACAGTTCATTACGCCAAACCCATATCCGGTGACAGGGAAAACCGTGATGAGGATGGAATAGCCGGTTGCTACGGAAAGAAGGGGATACTGTGTGGAAGATTTTTGCTGAGCGAAAAGGCGCAGTTGCGGCAATGGTTGCGCTGGCATTGCCTGCCATGCTTGGATTTGGTGCATTGGCGGTTGACGTTGGCTCTCTATATGTAAATAGAACGCAATTGTCGGCAATGGCTGATGCGGCAGTACTGGCAGGAGCGCAGGAATTGCCGAAAAATCCGGATCAGGCCACGGTGATGGCAAAGGACTATGCGGGACGAAACGGATTGCCAGGCGATACGGTGGCTGTCACCATATCTTCGGACAATAAAACCATTCAGGTCGATATCAAAAGGAATGTTCCTCTTTATTTTGCCAAAGCGCTCAACATGAGCGCATCCGATGTGAGCGGGACTGCGAAGGCGCAGGTGAAAATCGCTGCCAGCGTACCCTGGATCGTGCCTTTTGTCATACCCAAGACACAGGCATTTGATTATACGCATACTTTTACGATGCGGATTCCGGATGCCGCCCGTCCGTATGGGACATATGAATTTGATTACATGAACGTGGGAATTGAAAATACGGATTTTGCAACATATATAAAATATTTGAAATATGGGTATCAAAAAACGTTCAAAGTGGGAGAAAACATGCAATATCTCGGGCCTTCCAGCGGAGGCAAGGAATCAGTGGATGCATTTTATGACCGTACGGCCCGGGACTCCAATACGGATTATACAAAGGCGGTTGGCGGCGAGCCGCGCGTCATGCTGATTCCGGTGGTGGAAGCCATGCTGCCGAGAAACACGGCGCCGGGGACCCCCATGAAGATCATCGGTTTCGTAGGATTTTTTCTGGAAACAGTATATAAAGGAAGCTATGGAAAAACGTATTACGCCAAAGGTAAATTTCTCAAGGATCTGAATGTCGGTACAGGGGAGACCAGCGATGATGCGACCATAGACTTTGGTGTACGGACGATTCAACTGATACGATAGGCGAACGACAGTTATAGCAGTTATATAGGAGATATTAGAAGGGCAGGAATGAGGTGAATCCGATGCTGGGAAGAATACGAAAGGCTTTAGACAACCGCAGGGGCGCTTTTGCAGTGCTGGCGGCGATCAGCATGACCGCGATGATGGGATTCGCAGCATTGGCAACCGACGTTGGCCTGTTGTACGCAAACCGTGTGCAACTGACAAACTTGACGGATGCTGCGGTTCTGGCCGGAGCGCAGGATTTGCCCGGCAATGCATCGCAGGCGGTGGCAAGCGCCAATTCGTACGCCGGTTTGAATGGCAAGGCCGGTGACAAGGTAGATGTGAATATCCTGAACAACGGGACGATTATGACTGCCCGCGCCAGCCGCACGGTACCGATGATTTTTGCCAGGGTACTCGGGGTGGAAAACTCGGTGGTTACGGCAACGGCAGCGGCGCTGATTTCGCCGGTCGGCGGAATGGACGCCAATATTGTGCCATTTGGTCTAGTCAAGCAAAATTTGGTCTATGGACAGGATTACAAGCTGAAACTCGGAGCAGGCGACGGGTATCAGGGGAATTTTGCGGCACTGGCGCTGGGGGGCAATGGCGCGAGCATTTATCGCGACAATATTAAATTTGGACATAATGGACCGATCAAGGCAGGGGATTGGATCACAACGGAAACGGGCGATATGTCCGGTCCGACAAAACAGGGTGTGCAGTACAGGATATCTTTGGACCCGACAGCAAC
>CAZXCC010000009.1:11671-26891 GCA_964638945.1 uncultured Veillonellaceae bacterium
GATGATCCATGGCGTTGCTGGAAAGACTGGAAGGGCAGAAAAAGGCCGAACAATCGCAGGCTGCTAAAGGAACTGAAAAATCCAGGACATCCACACCGGCGCGGGTTGATCCTTTCCAGCATTTGAAAAGCAAGATGCACAGGCGGATTGTGGAAGAACTGGGTGCTGCCGAAATGGACCGGCGACAGCTGGAAGATGCGGTCACGCGGATTGCCGATGCCACGATGGATGAAGAGCCTGTGCCGGTTCCGCGCTTTGAACGCAGCCGCATCATTACGGAAGTGATCGACGAAGTACTCGGGTACGGTCCGATCGAACCGTTGCTGAAGGATGAGAGCGTGACGGAAGTGATGGTCAACGGGCCGATGCAGGTCTACGTCGAACGCAAGGGGAAACTGGTGCTGACAGATGTCCGGTTCAGAGATGACGCCCATGTCATGCATGTGATCGAAAAGATCGTTTCACCGCTGGGAAGGAGAATCGACGAAAGTTCCCCCATGGTGGACGCCAGGCTGCCTGACGGTTCTCGTGTCAATGCGATCATTCCGCCGTTGTCGCTCAAGGGGCCGTCCCTGACTATCCGTAAATTTGCCAAAGACCCTTTCACCGTGGATGATCTGGTCGACTTCGGCACGTTTACCCAGGAGATGGCGGATTTGCTCCGAGCCTGTGTGGAAGGCAAACTGAATATTGTTGTATCCGGGGGCACCGGTTCAGGCAAGACGACGACGCTGAACGTGCTTTCTTCTTTTATTCCGGCGGAAGATCGCATCGTTACCATTGAAGATGCGGCTGAACTGCAGCTGCGGCAGGAACATGTCGTGACGCTGGAAACAAGACCGCCCAACATTGAAGGAAAAGGCGCCGTCACCATGCGCGACCTTGTCCGCAATTCGCTCAGGATGCGGCCGGACCGGATTGTTGTGGGGGAAGTGCGCAGCGGCGAAGCGCTGGACATGTTGCAGGCGATGAATACGGGCCATGACGGTTCTTTGACGACAGGACACGCCAATGCACCGCGCGATATGCTCAGCCGTCTGGAAACCATGGTTATGATGGCCGGCATGGATTTGCCCGTACGGGCGATACGGGAGCAAATTGCTTCCGCCATCGACCTGATCGTACAGCAATCCCGGCTGCGTGACGGCAGCCGCAAACTGACATATCTGACGGAAGTGCAGGGCATGGAAGGCGACGTAATAACGCTGCAGGATATATTTGTGTTTGATCAGACGGGTCGCGATGAAAATGGAAAAGTAATCGGCCGCTTCCGCCCAACAGGCATCCGCCCGAAATTCCTGGAAAAACTGGCGACCAACGGGATCAATCTGCCGGTCGAAATCTTCTGGCCCAAGTGAGGAGGCTGGCGCAATGCTGTTTTTGATCGCAGTGCTGACCTTTCTGACCATCTTTATTGTGGTCTACATATTGCTCAAAACATATGCTCCGGTGGAAGGACCAGCTGAAATGAGGCTGCGTGCGCTTGATGCCATCATGGACGGCAGATCGGATATCGATGATGAACTGGCAACGCCGTTTTCCCAACGAGTGCTTTCACCGCTGACCGGTTCGCTTGCTTCCAGAATCGCACGCTTGACGCCAAAGGCCATTCGTACCATGGTGGATGAGAAGCTGGCGGCAGCCGGCGGACTGGGCGGCATGGGAGCCAATGAGTTTCTATTGCTGACCCTGTTTCTGGGGTTGGCATTGCCGTTAATTACGGCTGTTTTGTCGATGTTATGGCAGATTCCCGGCAATAAAGTCTTCGGTTTTGCTCTCTACGCGCTGGCTGCAGGATTTTATCTGCCGTTTTTTCTGTTGGCGCGCAAGGCAAAAGCCAGGCACCGGAGCATGGAACGAGATTTGCCGGATGTGCTGGACCTGCTCACAGTCAGTGTGGAAGCCGGACTTGGCTTTGACGGGGCGTTGCACAAACTGTCGGAAAAAATGAAAGGGGCTCTGGTCGAAGAATTTTCCCGATTGCTGAACGAAATGCGCGTCGGAATTCCCCGGCGCAATGCGTTGACTGCGATGGCCAACCGTTGCAATGTACCGGATATTTCTGTATTTACCACATCGCTGGTGCAGGCGGATCAGTTGGGAGTGAGCATCAGCAATGTGCTGCGGGTTCAGTCGGCGGCCATGAGGGAAAAACGCAAGCAGCGGGCGCAGGAAGCAGCCATGAAGGCGCCGATCAAGATGCTTTTGCCATTGGTTCTGTTTATATTCCCGACGATATTTGTGATCCTGCTGGGCCCGGCGGTGTTGCAGATCATCGCGACGTTTGCCAACAAATGAGACAGCAGGCGGTACAGAGATGTCTCATGAACAGAAGTAAGGCAACGGTTGTCGCAAAAAGGCTGTTTATTGCGGATACTTTTTTCAGCCGGCTCAAAGGCCTGCTTGGCACGCGTGAACTGCCGGAAGGAGAAGCGCTTCTCATTCGGCCCTGCAATAATATCCACATGTTCGGCATGCGTTATGCAATTGATGTGGCGTTTGTCGGGGAGGGCGACAAAGTATTGAAAGTAGTCGAATCCCTGGCGCCCGGTCGGGTTGCCTGGTGTCGCGGTGCACGCTACGTCGTGGAAATGCCCTGTGGAGCGTTGCGCCAATCCAAAACGGAGGCCGGGGACACGTTTCAGATTGTCGATTAGCTGCAGATGAAGTGCAAGAAGCCGCTCTGGCGGCTTTTTTTCATCTGCCGGAAAGGGAGGCTTTCTTATTGTGGAAAAGTTTGCGCCTGTGATAAAATATAAGGACAATGGCAAGGAGGCTTTGCCTTTGGAGAAGGAATGTCTGCGGAAAACGCCTTTGCTGACGGCTATGCAAGCCTATCTGGCCGAGCAGGTTGTACCGTTTCATACACCGGGTCACAAACTGGGACGCGGTGCGCCCGAGAGCATGAAGCTTTTGCTGGGGGCGGACGCATTAGCCCTGGACCTGACTTTTATCCCCGGCCTGGGGGATCTGTTTGAACAGCAGGGGCCGATACAGGACGCGCAAAAAAATGCAGCCAGGTTATATGGCGCAGATGCCAGCTTTTTTTTGATCAATGGTACGACTGGCGGGATTTACGCGATGATCCTGGCGACAGTTGGACCAGGGGATAAAATTATTGTTCCCCGCAATATGCATCGTTCGGTTTTAGGCGGTTTGATTTTGTCAGGGGCAGTTCCTGTGTTTGTTCAGCCGGCTGTCGACCTGGAACTGCAAATTGCGATGAACGTCTCTTCTGCAGCAATGGAGAAGGCTATCACTGAAACTCCGGACGCAAAGGCCGTGCTTCTGGTCAATCCGAGTTATTACGGCGTGTCTCCGGATATTGCGCACATTACCGATTTCGCACATGAACGCGGTTTGACTGTCTTGGTGGATGAAGCCCACGGACCACATCTGCATTTTTCTTCCGGCATGCCCTTGTCGGGACTTGATGCCGGAGCCGATATCGTTGTACAAAGCACCCATAAGCTGCTGGGAGCACTTTCCCAGGCTTCTTTGCTTCATTGTAAAGGGAATCGGGTCAATGTGCGGCGACTCGAAACGATGCTGCAACTGGTGCAATCAAGCAGCCCCAATTATATTCTGCTTGCCTCGCTCGAAGCAGCCGTGGCCCAGATGGCCGAAAACGGACAGGAACTGGTGGCACGGTCCATGACTTTGGCCCAGACAGCCCGCGAACAGATAAACAGGATTCCCGGGCTTTCCTGTTTTGGGGAGGAACGTCTGGGGAGGCCGGGTGCTTTTCGCCTTGATCCGACAAAACTTACGGTGTCTGTGCAGGGCGCGAACCTGCGGGGAAATGCCGCCGCGATGTGGCTGCGTTCCAGGGGCAAAGTGCAGGCGGAGCTTTCAGACTGGAACAACGTGTTGTTTTTGGTGACGCTGGGCGACAATGCCGGGACGGTGGAACAGCTGGTTGCAGCATTGGCGAAGCTGGTCTCTGCAGAAGAGCTGCAGGGAGAAACGGCCAACAGGCAGGAATTTTATTTTCCGGATTCTCTAGCGCCGCTTCTGATGTCTCCCCGGGATGCGGTTTTCAGTCCCAAAGAGCGTATCTCCCTTCAAAACGCAGCAGGTCGCATCTGTGCGGAAACTGTCGTCAGTTATCCGCCAGGGATTCCCCTTCTTTTGCCGGGCGAACGGATTATGCCGGAAATGCTGGAATATTGCCGGACTTTACAACATAGCGGGTTTACGATTCTGGGACCGGAAGATCCCTCGTTAAACACAATCGGAGTGGTGGCTTGATTTGGAAGGTTTTCTGATCACGATGGAGGGTCCTGACGGTGCAGGCAAAACGACGCAACTGGAGCTGCTGTGCAACTGGTTCAGGCAGACTGGCAGGGAAGTGGTGCGGACAAGGGAACCGGGCGGGACTCCGATTGCAGACAAGATCAGGGCGTTGCTGCTTGACCCGGCTCACGGCGAGATGACTGCGCGTGCGGAAGCACTGCTATACATGGCTGCAAGGGCTCAGCATACGTCCGAGCTGATCGGACCGGCTCTGAAACGCGGTGCGGTGGTGATATCGGATCGCTTTTCGGACTCCACCCTGGTTTATCAAGGTGTGGCTCGCGGACTGAAAATAGCGGATCTCATCTGGCTGAACCGATTTGCAACAAATGCACTGTCGCCCGATTTGACGCTGCTTCTGGACGGCGACGTAGAAAAACTGAGTGCCCGAATTTCCAGTCGCGGAATCCAGGACAGGCTGGAAAGTGAAAGCCTGGAGTTCCATCGCAAGGTGAGGCAGGGGTTTCTGGAATTGGCGAAAGAAGCACCGGAGCGGATAAAAGTGGTCGATGCGGATCGTCCGGTAGGTGCTGTATGGTCATCGATTGAGGTCTGCGTGCAGAACTTTCTTAAGAAACGAGGCTGATGGCATGGCGCTGCGTATTAACAAGGCGGATTCCCGTCCCAGTTCAGCACCGGCGGAAAGCGAACCGCGGCAGAAGGTTATTCCCGGGCAACGAGGGTTTTCGGTTGATTTGTCAAAGGAAGCAGATCAACAAACCAGAGAACGTCTGGAAGAGTTGCTGAAAAAGATTCAGGAACAGGGAAAACGGCTGGGACAAACTCCAACTTTCAGCGAGTTGAAGTCCTATAGGACGTTGGTCAAAAAATTCATGTCCGATGCCGTTGGTCAGATGTATGAAGTGGAGTCAGGCACAGGATGGGACCGTCGAGGCCGTCAGAAGGCATACACGCTGGTTAAGAAAGTCGATGATACGCTGGAATCTCTGACAGAAGACGTCAGGCAGGGACAAGAACGCCAGCTGGCAATTCTGGAAAAGTTGGACTCAATCCGGGGTATGCTTGTGGATTTGTATACATGACAGCGGAACTGCGTCCTGCTATATGGGATGATGTTGTAGGCCATGCCGGAGAAATTCGCCGTTTGCGCAAGATGCTGGCACTGGACCGCCTGCCGCATGCGCTGCTTTTCGCCGGGCCTGACGGCATAGGCAAACGGATCGTGGCAGAAATTCTTGCGGCGCAGCTGCTGGAAACGGACACTGCAAAACTATCTGCACACCCGGATTTTTATGCGGTCAAGCCCGAAGGACTGCTGATCCGTATCGGCCAGATCCGTGAAATTCAGCGCGTGGTTGGCTTGGCTGCGGCACAGGGGCGCTACAGGGTATGCATGATTGAACAGGCGGAATGTATGGAGGCCCCGGCTGCCAACAGTATTTTGAAGACCCTTGAGGAGCCGCCGCCAGGAATGATCTTCATTCTGATTACGGCGTTTCCTCATTCGCTGCTTACCACACTGCGTTCCCGGTCGACACTGGTACGGTTTTCACCGCTTGTTCCGGAACTGGTGGAAAAAGTTCTTCTTCGACAGGGGTTGCAACCTTCGTTGGCCGGGCCGGCTGCCAGGCTTGGCGGGGGCAGTTGCGGTACGGCCATGGAAATGGATAGTCCGTTGAACACGTTTCACAGAAAACTTGCGATGGACTTGTTGCACAACATTCGCCGCAAGGACCAAGAGTGGTTCTGGCCTATGCTTTCATCGGTCGATGATGCGGAAACCGGGCAGATTCTGGAATTTATCAAACAATGGATTTTTGTTTTACGGGATTTGGGATTATTGATGGTGCACTGCCCTGCGGTGGAACCATTTAACATAGATCATCAGGAAGAGCTTCAGGCCCTTTCAGCCAATTGGGATATCAAGCGCATAGCCGCAGCTATAAAAATTGCGGAAGAAACACGGCGCAGTCTGCAAAGAAACGCCAATGCCAGGCTGATGTTGGAATCATTGTTTATCCGGTCGGTGGATTTGTATTTGGGAGGAAAAATGCATGCAAACGATTGTGGGGGTCCGGTTTAAGAAAGCCGGCAAGATATACTACTTCGATCCGGGTCCGTTGGTATTGAAAAAAGAAGAACCGGTCATCGTGGAAACCGCGAGGGGAATTGAGTATGGTCATGTCGTGATTGCGCCGCGGGAGATTGAGGATGCATCGGTTGTGGCCCCGCTGAAGCCGGTTTTGCGGCAGGCTTCGGAGAAAGATACGGCAAAAGTCGCGGAAAACGCAGCAAAAGAAGCAGAAGCTCTGCGGATTTGCGAACAAAAGATTGCGGCGCATAAATTGGACATGAATCTTGTCAGTGTAGAATATACATTTGATGTTTCAAAAATCATTTTTTATTTTACAGCGGAAGGACGGGTGGATTTCCGCGATTTAGTCAAAGATTTGGCCGGTATTTTCCGGACGAGGATTGAGCTTCGGCAAATCGGGGTCAGGGACGAGGCCAAGATGATCGGCGGCATCGGCTGTTGCGGGCGAAGCCTTTGCTGTGCATCGTTTTTGGGTGACTTTGAACCTGTGTCCATCCGTATGGCCAAAGAACAGAATCTATCCCTCAATCCCACCAAAATTTCCGGCATCTGCGGACGGCTGATGTGTTGCCTGAAATATGAGAGCAACATGTATGGAGGGACATCCTGCCGCAAACAATCCGCGCCAAAACCCGGTGCCAAGGTGATTGCTCCGGATGGGGAAGGCAATGTGGTCGCAGTGGATCCCGTGCATAAAACGGTTTCCGTGCGGCATGACGACGGTTCCGTATCACAGCTGCCTATTGATGAGGTGGCGGAGAAGGACGATGACGGAAAATCCTGCACTTGAACAAGGCGAACGACTGGACTCCCTGGGAATCCATGACTGGCATGTAATCCAGCGGGAGGACGAGTTTCGTTTTTCCATAGATGCTGTGCTTCTGGCGCATTTTGCGACAGTGAAAACCGGCGCACTGGCAGCCGACCTTGGAACAGGAACCGGTGCAGTGGCACATTTTTTGATGGCACGCGGCTGCAATACGGTTACCGGGTTTGAAATCGATCCGCGCATGACCGGCATGGCAAACAGGACTGCGGCGATGAATCATTTAGCGGAGCGGTTTCAGGTAATATCCGGGGACATCCGTTTTATACGCAAACTATCTCCGGCAGGGCGCTTTGACTTGGTGACGGCGAACCCTCCGTACCGGATGGCCGTTTCCGGGAGAATCAGCCCCAAAGCGGGGATTGCCAGAGCTTGTCATGAGATGACGGCCGACCTGGGCGATTTTGTCCGGGCAGCGGCTTTTATTCTGAAGGTCCGGGGGAGACTGGCGATGATCCATCTGCCGGAGCGTCTGCCTGACCTTTTCAGCGAAATGCGCGATGCAGGCATGGAACCCAAAAGAATGCGACTGGTCCACCCGATGCTTGACAGATCTCCCAAAATGGTGCTGATTGAAGCCATAAAGGGGGCGCGCCCCGGTTTGTCGGTCATGCCTCCCTTGGTCATTTATCGTGAACCGGGAGTATATGATCCGGAGATATTGTCATACTACCGGTAAGAGGCTGTAAAAGAGGGGAAATCAGTGACTGAAAAGAGCGGTACGCTGTATCTGTGCGCAACGCCCATCGGCAATCTTGACGATATGACCTTCCGTGCCGTAGATACGCTGAAAAAGGTATCCCTGATTGCTGCCGAAGATACCCGGCATACTCGTAAACTCCTGAGCCATTTTGACATCCATGTGCCGATTACCAGTTATCATGAACACAATAAGCGCAGCAAGGGACCGGAACTGATCGCCAAACTGCAGGACGGACAGGATATCGCACTGGTCAGTGACGCCGGTTTGCCTGGAATTTCTGATCCGGGGGAAGACCTGGTACAGCTTGCCCTGGCGGAAGCGATTACGGTGACTCCGATTCCTGGAGCCAATGCTGCATTGACGGCATTGGTGGCGTCCGGGCTGCCGACGGGAAAATTCCTCTTTTGCGGTTTTCTGCCCAAGGCATCTGCGGAACGCCGCAACCAGATCGCGACATTGCAGAGTGTTTCCCAGACCTTGGTGTTTTACGAAGCTCCCCACCATGTGATGCGGACAATCGAAGACCTGCAAAAAGGTCTGGGTGACCGCAAAGCCGTTGCGGCAAGAGAGCTTACCAAAATACATGAAGAATTTATTCGCGGCACACTATCGGAGCTGACTGCACATTTTTCCGTCAATAGGCCACGGGGGGAATTTACCCTGCTGGTTGCAGGCGGGGACATGAAGCAGAATGATGCTGAGACCGTCTCCACTGGGAATGCGGAGGTTTCGGATGCAGACATCCTTCAGGCTGTGGGGAAATTGATGGACATGGGGAAAAACAAAAAAGACGCCATCAAAATGACAGCGTCCCAATTGGGTCTTTCCCGTCGCCGGGTATACCAGTTACTAATCAAAGCGGAATGAAATTACTTTTTCGGCATTTCCTTCAGGCAGTCTCCACAAATGTTCTTTCCCCTAAACTGCGTTACATTATCGGCATTCCCACAAAAAACGCATGCGCAAGTGGGTTCGTACTTGCGAAGAATAATTCGATCATTGTCCACGTAAATTTCAAGCGCATCTTTTTCGTTAATACTCAATGTACGGCGCAGTTCAATAGGAATCACGACACGCCCCAATTCGTCGACTTTACGGACAATCCCTGTGGATTTCATATTTTTCTTACCCCTCCCTTCGTTTGTATCGGCAGCATGTGCCGTACATAAAAAATACCATTTGCGGCCTAAAAAGTCAACCTGTTATTTCCATTTCAAGCGAAGATTTCCGTAAAAAAAGCGCAAATGTCTCTTGACGGCGCACGTAAAACAGGAGGTACCTCGTGAACAAAAAACCATTTTTTATCAGCACTCCAATCTACTACCCCAGTGACAAGCTGCATATCGGGCATGCCTACTGCACGACCATTGCAGATGCCGTGGCCCGTTTTCAGAGATTGGCCGGGCGAGATGTCTTTTTTCTGACCGGGTCGGACGAGCACGGCCAAAAGATCCAGCGCAAAGCAGCAGAAAACGGGAAAAGTCCCATTCAGTACGTGGATGGCATCGTGGCATCCTTCCAGCTTTTGTGGCAAAAACTAGGAATCAGCAATGATGATTTCATTCGGACAACAGAAACCCGTCACCATGAAGTCGTGCAGGCGATATTTCAAAAAATCTATGATCAGGGAGATATTTACAAGGCGGCTTACGAAGGCTGGTACTGCACTCCGTGCGAAACGTTCTGGCTGGAAAGGCAGCTGAAAGACGGCAATTGCCCGGACTGCGGACGACCGGTCGAAAGAGTGCAGGAAGAAAGTTATTTTTTCCGCATGTCCAAGTATCAGGACCGCCTTCTGAAGCATATTGAAGAACATCCTGAATTCATCCAGCCGGTTTCGCGCCGCAATGAGATGATTAATTTCATCAAACAGGGGCTGGAAGATCTTTGCGTATCCCGGACAACTTTCGACTGGGGCATTCCGGTGCCGTTTGACCGCAAACATGTCGTCTATGTCTGGTTTGACGCGCTGACAAACTATATCACTGCCGCCGGATATTTGCATGACAAGGAGAAGTTCTCCCGGTACTGGCCGGCGGATATCCATCTTGTCGGCAAAGAAATTGTGCGTTTCCACAGCATCATCTGGCCGATCATTCTGATGGCGCTGGATGTGGAGCTGCCTAAAAAAGTGTACGGTCATGGCTGGCTGGTGGTGGAAGGCGACAAAATGTCCAAATCCAAAGGCAACGTAGTTGATCCGATGTTGCTGATCGAAGAGTTCGGGGCGGATGCGATCCGCTATTTTCTACTGCGTGAAATCAATTTGGGGCAGGATGGGAATTTTTCGCGGGAAGCGCTGATAAAACGCATTAATTCCGACCTGGCCAATGATTTGGGAAATCTGCTGCACCGGACGCTGAACATGCTGCAACGCTACAATGGCGGCGTACTTGGCGAAATAGCGGAAGCGACGGAAGCGGATGCGGAATTGCTGCAGATGCTGGAAAAAATCGCACCGCGCTATTCCGCCATGATGGAATCCATGGACATCAACGGTGCTATCAAAGCGATCTGGCAGTTGATCAGCCGGGCCAACAAATACATCGACGAAACGGAACCCTGGATTTTGGCCAAGGATCCTGCAAAGGCCGCCCGCCTGAATACGGTTCTTTATCACCTGCTGGAAGTATTGGCAGCTGTTTCCGTTCTGGTTGAACCGTATATGCCTGTGACGGCAAAACGCATGCGCAACCAGCTCGGACTGCAGGAAGAAATAGCTGCAGGTGCACTGGAAACCATGGGGGGAGCGGGAACAGGCAATATCAGACCTGGACATCGCACAGGAAAGCCCGAACCGATATTTCCCCGGATTGAAGAAAAGGATGAGGAGGCTGTGACTGTGGAGAAGAATGGTGCAGCACAGACTACACCGGCGTCAGGAACTGAAACGGCCCCGGTAGTGGAAAAAATGGCTGAAGTTTCCATTGATGATTTTGCGAAACTGGATTTGCGGACAGCCGTCGTAATCTCTGCGGAAAAAGTGGAGAAAACCGATAAATTGCTTAAATTGACGGTAGACCTGGGAACGGAGCAGCGAAACATAGTTTCCGGGATATCGCAGTTTTACACTCCGGAAGACATGGTCGGACGGACCGTCATCGTGATTGCCAACCTGAAACCGGCAAAAATAAGGGGAATTGAGTCGCATGGCATGCTTCTGGCAGCGTCTGATGCGGACCGCACTACGCTTTCCCTGGTGACGGCGCCAAATTTACCGGCAGGATGCAAAGTGAAGTAAGATGCTGGCAGATTCACACGCCCATATCGATGATGAACGATTTGACAGGGACCGCGATTTGGTAGTCACAAGAGCCGCTGCTGCGGGAGTGTCTCTGATCGTCAATATCGGCGCCGATATGGATTCTTCGGCACGGTCCATTGCGTTGAGCGAAAAATACAGCTGTATATATGCTGCCGTTGGGATGCATCCGCATGATGCAAAAGATATGCGGGAACAGGACTACCTGCAGCTCGAGCGATGGACTGCACACCCCAAGGTCGTGGCAATCGGTGAAATCGGTCTGGATTATCACTATGACCTTTCTCCCCGCCCTGTGCAAAAGGAGGTGTTTTTGCGGCAATTGGATATTGCACGAAAAACAGGGAAACCTTTTATTGTTCATGAAAGGGAGGCACATGCGGACACGCTGGATATCATCCGAACGGCTGCCCGGGGATTGCGTGGCGTTTTTCATTGCTTTTCCGGCAGTGTGGAAACCGCCAGGGAATATCTGAATATGGGTTTTTATATTTCAGTGGCTGGGCCGGTGACGTTTCCCAAATCGGTGAAAACCAAGGAGGTGGCACGGTTCGTCCCTCTTGACCGTTTGCTTGTGGAAACAGACTCTCCGTATCTTACTCCGCAGCCATATAGGGGAAAACGCAACGAGCCGGCATACGTACGCATCGTAGCGGAAGAAATCGCGGGATTGCGGAATATTTCCCTGGAAGAATTGGCCGCGGCGACAACCCGGAATGTCCGAAATCTCTTTGCAATTCCATAAAATAGGCGATATCCCATTTGACAGGAGGAAATTCACCGTGCTATAATCCTCTCTGTCCGGAAAGGGGGATTCCTGTGAAACAAATCGTACACAACAGGGGGAACTACTTAAACGGCAGAGTTAAGGCGGCGGTGGCCGCCATGCTGCTGACAGCGGCATTGATTGTCAGCGGGTTTGTGTGGGCGAATTCCAAAATTGTCATTGTGGTTGATGGCAAAAACATTAATACCAGCGCGCTGGCACCTGATCCGAAAGATGTGCTGACGGCTGCTGGAGTGGTCCTCGGTTCCCGGGATGAATTCAGGGTAGTATCGAATGAACCAGGCAAGAGCAGTGTGATTGAGGTTTTTCGTGCGATACCTCTGACGCTTGTCATGGGAACAAAAGTTGATTTTGTTTTGTCGGGAAAGCCGACGGTAGGTGAAGTGGCCGAAAGTGCGGGATACAATGCCCGTTCTTTCAAAACAGTTCCTGACGCTGCAACGCGTACAACGCCCAATATGCAGATCCGTATTTTGACTCTGTCAGACAAAACGGTAGATAAGGAATTGCCCATTCCTTATCCGATTATCCACCAACCGGATTCCATGATGGAAAAAGGGATGGAAGCGGTGGTGGAGGAAGGTGTCGCGGGTACAAAACTTGCAACCGTGCGGCAAGTTTTCGATGGAAACGTGGAGACCGGTTTTGAGATTGTTGCGGAAAAAGTGCTGACGCAGCCCAAACCGGAAGTGGTGAAAGTCGGAACCCGTGAATCGAATGATCCCAATAGGGGAACGGTTCGGTTTAAAAAATTGCTTATCATGGAAGCATCGGCGTATACTGCTTTCGATGATGGACAATCCGGCATGACAGCCACTGGGATTCCTGCCAGGCGTGGTATTGTGGCGGTTGATCCCCGGGTTATTCCGCTGGGAACCAGGGTATACGTCATGGGGTATGGTCCTGCGCTGGCTGCCGATACAGGAGGCGCCATACGCGGGGCAAAGATAGACCTATGTTATGAGGATTATAATGAGGCGATTCGGTTCGGACGCCGTACCGTCGAAGTATATATCCTCGCCGAGTAGTTACTGACCCGTCTGGGTGCAAAAGAAGGAAGCGGGACGAAGGTCCCGCTTTTCTAATGGAGCCGGTGCGTGATAAGATGGGTATGAAGAGTAATGTAAAATGCACTCTGGCCTGAGGAAGGTTTTTATGCTGAAGGAAATCATCGTGGTCGAAGGAAAAAGCGACGTAGCAGCCATTCGCAGAGCAGTAGATGCCGAGTGCCTGATAACCGGAGGTTTTTCCTTATCCCCGTCAATATTGGCCCAGATCGAAGCTGCCTATCATCGGCGCGGCATTATTATCATGACAGATCCGGACAGCGCAGGGGAACGGATCCGGACTTTTCTGCGAAATAAATTTCCCCAGGCAAAACATGCTTTTATCCCCCGTGCAGCCGCAATAGGCGACGACGGGCGTGTTGGCGTGGAGAAGGCAGCCCCGGAGCAAATACGTACTGCTCTGGATAAGGTCAGAACGGCAGAGATGGCCGTGTCAAAACAGTTTGAACTGGAAGAAGTATTGTCCGCCGGTTTGGCAGGGACTGCAGCCGCTGCAGACAAAAGGGCGTTTCTCGGTGCGGAGCTGGGAATCGGTTGGGCCAATGCCAAAACTTTTTTGCGCAGGTTGAACACATATGGGGTAAGTCGCAGTGAATTCGATGCAGCACTGCAAAGATGGGAGGCAATGCATGGTTGAACCGATAATTGCACAAAGAGATGTTACAAAACACATTTTGAACCGGTTTGGCATCAGGACGCAAAAAAAACTGGGGCAGCATTTTCTGGTTGACGAAAGCGTTGTCCGGCGCATTGCTGCAGCACTGGAACTGACGCCCGGCGAGAAAGTGCTGGAAATCGGTCCCGGGATCGGTACGCTGACTCAACTGCTGGCTATGACGGGAGCCCATGTTACGGCGGTGGAACTGGACCGCCGCTTTATTGACATACTTGCCAAAACACTGCAGGGGTATGAAAACATCAATGTAGTGCAGGGGGATGTCCTATCCCTGGACATGCAGGAGATTATGGGGCAGGGCAAGTTTCAGATTGCCGGAAATCTGCCGTACTACATCACGACGCCAATCATAATGAAGTTTTTGGAAGAGCGGGTCCCTGCCGAGCGCATGGTCTTTATGGTGCAAAAGGAAGTTGCCGACCGGATGGTATCAGCGCCGGGAACGAAGGACTTTGGCGCCCTGTCAGTGGCAGTGCAGTATTTCACGGAGGCAAGCAAACTCTTTGAGGTCCCTGCTTCCGCATTTTTGCCCCCGCCTGCCGTGGATTCGGCAGTGATTCTATGTCGGATGCGTCAACAACCTCCTGTGGAGGTTCTTTCGGAAAAAGTTTTTTTTCGCGTTGTAAAGGCGGCTTTTGCACAACGCCGCAAAACCCTGGCAAATTCTCTGCGCGGAGGGGGACTGCCGGGAGAAGCGGTTGCAGTAATGCTGAAGAAAACCGGCATCGATGGGTCCCGAAGGGGTGAAACGCTGTCTCTGGAAGAATTTGCAGCTCTCAGCAGAGTATATTGTGAATGCATGGAGGAAGGGTAAGATGGGTATCGTGAAAATTTTTGTTCTGTTGTTGGCGATTGTCTGCAACTTTGCGCCGACTCCCGTCATGGCCGCACCACCCATATCGCCGCCGGCAAAACAAGCTCCGGCTCCAGGCTATGCGTTGACGCTGCAGGAACAAAAAGCGGTGATGCTTCTCAATGCGGATCGTCAAAATGCCGGACTGGAACCTCTGAAAGTCAATTTGCAGCTGTCAAAACTGGCGGCTGACTTTGCTGTCGATATGAACCGGAGGAAATTTTTCGCCCATGTCGATCCGGATGGAAAAGATCCGTTTGAAAGGATGGCGGCGATCGGAATCGATTTCCCCAATGCAGGCGAAAATATTGCGCTGAGTCCTGATGTGGAAACAGCTCACAAAATGCTGATGGACAGCCCTTTGCATCGGGAAAATATTCTGAATCCCAAATTTACCGAAATCGGCATAGGGGTCCGACCGGATTCGCGCGGCGGAATTTATCTGGTGCAGGAGTTTATCGGACAATAAGAAAAGATAGTATAAGTGTTCTGCGAAAAAAAACAGTTGCCTCAAATTGAACCTTGTATTTCGTCGGTGAAGAGATGAGCATTTGGGACGGCGAGAAATGGAAATCTCGAACCGAAACGAAATCAGGTGAAAATTCCCGGCAACTGATTTTTCTTATTGACAGACGATATATTTGGGATATAATTTAATCAAACGATTAATTAAATCGAGTGATTAAACCTGAGG
>CAZXCC010000010.1:0-26549 GCA_964638945.1 uncultured Veillonellaceae bacterium
TGTTACGCCAACAGAGGGGCATCAGCCTGTCATCCAGAGTGGAAATGTGATTTTAGCCGGAACCACCGCTACATCCGGACAGGGTGTCGCGGTGGTTTATGCTATTGGCAGGCAGACAGAATTTGGCAAAGTGGCCAGACTGACTGAGGGTGTGGGACGGGAGATAAGCACACTGGAACTTCAGGTGCGCAGGATCGTGCGCATCATTACGACGCTTGCCCTTGCCATGGGGGCAACTGTTTTTCTTCTGGCCGTGTGGTGGGTAGGACTCGGTGTGCGGGAAAGCTTTATTTTTTGTATTGGAATTATTGTTGCCAATGTTCCGGAAGGACTTTTGCCGACAGTGAGTCTATCGCTGGCGATCGGGGTAAGGCGTATGGCGGACCAGAACGCATTGGTCCGGCGTCTTTCGGCGGTTGAAACACTTTGTGCCACGACTGTTGTTTGTACGGATAAAACGGGAACGCTGACACTGAATGAAGTGACAGTGAAAAGGATTTGGGTACCGGGAGGTTGTGCCGACGTATCCGGCGCCGGATATGAAAAAGAAGGGAGAATCCTTGCTTCCAGTACTGCAATTGCGCGACAGGTAAAAATATTGTTGACTATCGGCATCGTATGTGCAGAAGCAGATATTGTTGACGATGAAAAGCATGCGGAATTGTGGAAAGTGATCGGCGATCCGACGGAAGCAGCATTGTTGGTTGCTGCAGCAAAAGACGGTCAAAAAGTCGAAACTGTCAGAGGTGCTTTTCAGCGGCAACAGGTCATACCATTCAGTTCACAAAGGCGTATGATGACTACTGTTGATATCAACCGTTCCAGTCCGCTTTTTCCGCCGGAAGAAACGGTGACCATGGTGAAAGGGGCGCCGCTGGAAGTGCTGCAGAATTGTCGTTTTTGGCTGCAGGCAGATGAAGTCCGGCTTATGTCGGATTCAAACCGAAGAGCAGTGTTTGAAGCAAATGACAGTTTGGCCAGGCAAGGGTACAGGGTTTTGGCGCTGGCTTATCGTAACGGTTTGGAACCGCATCATTCCGAGCAGGAGCTCATCCTGGTCGGACTTGCGGCAATGATTGACCCGCCGAGACCCGATGTGAAGGAAGCCATGGAGCTCTGCAGACAGGCAGGAGTTCGTGTGACGATGATAACCGGAGATTATGGTCTCACTGCGGAAGCTATCGGTAGGCAAATCAACTTGGTGCAGGACAGGGTTTCCATTTTGACGGGAAATGAATTTGAAGCAATGTCCGAAGAAGAGAGACAGGAGATTTTGCGACAAAATGAACCGGTCATCATTGCAAGGGCTAACCCGGAGCATAAGCTGAGCATAGTGGAAACGTACAAAGCGCTGGGTGATATTGTGGCCGTTACCGGAGACGGAGTAAACGATGCACCGGCCCTGAAAGCTGCACACATTGGTGTTGCAATGGGTCGGGGCGGCACTGATGTGGCGCGTGAAGTCGCCGACATCGTGCTCTTGGACGACCATTTTGCCACGATCATCAAGGCGATTGAGCAGGGAAGGGCAATTTACGACAACATCCGCAAATTTATGACCTACATACTGTCATCCAATATTCCTGAACTTGTGCCATTTGTTGCAATGGTCTTTGCGAAAATTCCTCCTGCCCTCAACATATTGCAGATTCTTGCCATCGATATCGGGACGGACATGTTGCCAGCATTGGCGCTTGGGGCGGAAAAACCGGAAAAAGGGGTCATGATAAAAAAACCTGCGGATTATCGGGGGAACTTGTTGGACCGTTCGCTTCTGCTGCGTTCTTACGGTTTTCTTGGCATCATCGAGGCGATACTTTCACTGGGAGCTTTTTTCGCAGTGTGGGCAGATTATGGATACAGCTTTGCGGATATTCAACAGGTGACGCCCCAGATTTTGTACAACACGGCGAATGAAAACGTGAAAAATATGTACCAACATGCCACCACTCTGGCTTTGGCATCGATTATCGCCTGTCAGGCAGGAAATCTTTTCGTTTGCCGTTCAGAGTATCTGCCATTTTGGAAAATGCCCTTTTGGGAGAATAAATTGCTGTTGGCAGGCCTGGCAGCTGAAATCTCGATTATGCTGTCTGTCGTATACCTGCCATTTTTGACGGCGATTTTTCTTACAAGATCGCTGACACTTCAGAACCTGGCTTTTTTGGCGCTGTGTCCGGTGCTGTTGATTATTACGGAAGAGCTTCGCCGCTATATAGCGGGAAAACTTTTTCCAGCCACATAACGATAGAAGGCTCTGTTTTGAAAATTGCGATTTCAGAATATGAGCAGGGATGTGTCGTTTCTGGGTCGAAGAATAGAAAAGGTATAACGGTGTTGAAAATTGACGGAGGTTTCTGGAGATGCAAATCGTGCAGCGTATGAAATTGCAGAGGTGGGTAATAATTTTGGCAATGTTTTTTTCACTGGGGGGGCTTGAAATAGGAGAAGCGGCGCCTCAGGTGCCCCTGCGGGATTTTTTTCGCAACCCGGAACTGGCTTCACTGGAATTGTCGCCTGATGGCACGCAATTGGCGTTCTTGGCGCCGGTAGAACGGCGTCTGAATTTGTTTGTGCAAAAACTGGGCGAAGCACAGCCGAGGCAAGTGACAAGTGTTACAGACAGGGATATCGGAGGCTATTTCTGGAAAGGCGGAAATACGCTGATTTATCTAAAGGATGATGGCGGTGACGAAAACTATCACATTTACGCAGTGGACCTGACAAATGGGAAGACCAGTGATCTGACTCCTTTCCCTGGCGTACGGGCTGGCGTAATGGATGATCTGGAAGATCAGGACGATGAAATGCTGATAGAGATGAACCAAAGAAGAGCCGATGTGTTTGATGTCTACAGGTTGAACCTCAAAACAGGCGAAATGGTCATGGTGGCTGAAAATCCCGGTAATTACGTGGGTTACCTGACAGATCACGAAGGCAAGGTCCGTGTGGCCATGGCGAAAGAAGCCGAAGAAAATCGGAACGTGCTCCTGTACAGGGAAAATGAGTCTCAGGATTTTCGTCCGATTATTACGACTGGATTTAAAGATCAGGTTTCTCCTTATTTTTTCTCGGCGGATAACAAAAATTTATATGCAACTTCCAATATCGGCAGGGACAAAAAAGCACTGGTCCTGTTGAATCCGGCTGATGGCAAGGAACTGCAGGTATTATTCACGCATCCGGATGTGGATGTGTCTGGCGCCGGTTGGTCGCGTGAACGCAAGGTGCTGACCAGCGTAAGTTATACAACGGATAAAGGCCGGCGACATTTTTTCGACGAAAAGATCAAATCCATTTACGCCACACTGGAAAAAAGACTGCCGGGATATGAAGTGGCTCTGACTTCGATTGACAAAAAGGAAGAAAAATTTGTCGTCCGGACATACAGCGACAAATCTCGTGGCGCATATTATCTTTTTGACTGGAAAAAGGGCGAGCTGGTGAAATGGAGAGAGCTTTCGCCATGGCTGAATGAGAAAGATATGGCTTCCGTGCGGCCGATTTCCTACAAGAGCAGAGATGGGCTGACAATTCATGGGTATCTGACTCTGCCGCAGGGGAAAGAAGCGAAGAATCTGCCGGTTATCGTCAATCCGCACGGTGGACCATGGGTGAGGGATACCTGGGGTTTCAATTCAGAGGTGCAGCTTCTGGCAAACCGCGGCTTTGCCGTTCTGCAGATGAATTATCGGGGCTCAACCGGCTATGGAAGGGCCTTCTGGGAGGCCGGATTCAAACAATGGGGACGCAAAATGCAGGATGATATTACCGATGGGGTGGAATGGCTGGTAAAGCAGGGGATTGCCGACCCCAAACGCATTGCGATTTACGGCGGGAGTTACGGCGGATACGCCGTATTGGCGGGGTTGACTTTTACTCCGGAATTATATGCCTGCGGCGTTGATTATGTTGGGGTTTCGAATATCTTTACGCTGATGAAGACGATTCCACCGTACTGGAAACCGTTAATGTCTGAGTTCTACGAGAAAGTAGGCCATCCGGAAAAAGATGAGGAATTATTGCGGGCTGTTTCTCCCGTATTCCATGCAGATAAGATCAAAGCGCCCTTGTTTGTCGCACAGGGAGCCAGAGATCCCCGGGTGAACAAGGCCGAGTCGGATCAGATTGTTGCGGCGCTTGCTTCGCGAGGGATAAAGGTTGAGTATATGGTCAAGGATAATGAGGGACATGGATTTCATAATGAAGAGAATCGATTCGAATTTTATGAAGCAATGGAGAAGTTTCTGCAAGGCTGTCTGCAATAAAGGTACATTTCATATGAGGAGCAACTATGCAAAGAATGTCCAGTAGTATCTTGCAGCCGGAAATGATTTCCGCCGTCGATATTGCAGAACGCAGCGGTCGGATTTTGTTGCGTGCAGGCATGCCGTTTCAGGAAAAACACATTCAGCAAATGAACAAGCTCGGATTTGGTTCAGCCTATGTCGAGTTGCCTTTATGCATCGCTGAACCGCCAGCGAAGATTTTGAACAGGGATGTACAGGAAAGCTCATTGAAAATCGTGCGGCAGGTATATGAAACATACCGCGATAAGGGCGAGGCTGATGGAACGCCTATCCGGGACCTTGCGAACCGTCTTGTCAATGAAGTGATTGTGAATCGCGGTCGCCTGGTTCAGTGGGTTGATTTGCGAACACCGGAGGACTATTTGCCGGCTCATGTACTCCAGGTGGCAGTGCTTTCAATATTGATCGGACTGAAACTGGAATATTACCCTGCAAAGCTGCAGGAGCTTTGCGTTGGCGCCCTCATGCTCGATATAGGTGAGATGTTGATTCCTCCGGAAATTCTCCATAAATCGGAAAAACTTACGCCGGAAGAAATGGAAATCATCAAAAAGCATCCCGAAAACGGCTTTGAAGGATTGCGGAAAAAAATCACAGGAATTCCTGCAACTTCCGCGCATGTCGCATATCAGCATCATGAGAATTTTGCAGGCAATGGCTATCCGCGGGGAATCGGCGGAACGGAAATTCATGAATATG
The DNA here is from genome assembly GCA_964638945.1 of uncultured Veillonellaceae bacterium. Classification (GTDB taxonomy): domain Bacteria; phylum Bacillota; class Negativicutes; order UBA1444; family UBA1444; genus CAZXCC01. The sequence continues at coordinate 5,010 of CAZXCC010000010.1, forward strand.
CCCGAATCGTAAGTGTGGCGGACATGTTTGACGCTCTGGTTTCGGATCGTCCATTCCGGCATTATTATTTGCCTCATGAGGCGGCAGGAATCCTGCAGGCGCTTGCAGGCAAACTATTGGACCCGGAGATGGTCTCGGCATTATTGCATTATGTGGCATTCTATCCCACGGGTGAACTGGTGCGTCTGGACACAGGCGAATATGGGGAAGTGCAGGTGATTGAAGCAACGAACCCTTCACGTCCCAAATTGCGGCTATTGACCGACAAGTGGGGGAAACGCCTGCGGGAACCGGAATGGTTCGATCTGGGGCGGCAAAGGAGCCGCTATATCGATAAAGTGCTTAAAGATAATGAAATAATGGAGTGGATCACCAAGTGATCCACTCCATTATTGTAAATGCAAAATTGGGAGGTAATCATGCATATTCTGCATTGTGCCCCATTGGGAAAATCCTTGCTGCAGGAGTTTATCCGCAAAATCATTGCAGCGGGATCAAAGGGGGAGGCGGGCCGGATTGCATTCATATTGCCCAGTCCTTATCTTCTGGCGCATGCGCGGCAGGTACTGCGACGCGTTGAGATGACTGCGTGGGAGTCTCCCCGGATTATGTCCCTGGATGAACTGGCGGATCATTTTTGCGGAGTTCGAAAAATCAGCAGAATAGAACAGGAAATGATTATATCGGATTTGGTGCGGAACAGAACGGACGCCGGTTTGGAGCGCTGCTTTGGGGAAATAATTGATTTTCCCGGCTTTGTTTCTGCACTTGCCAGGCTTTTTGATGAAATAAAAATGGCTGCAGTGACACCGGATGAGTTGGATGCGGCATTCATAGCGCTTCAGGACGACACGGATCGCAATCCGGAACGGGACGTTGCAGTTGGCGAATTGTTCCGTGCCTACCAGGAAAGATTGAAATTCTGCAATGTGGCAGATGTTGCCGGAAGTTACCTGATGGCAATCGACACGTTGACTGAATCGGATATACCGTTGCCTTTCGAAAAAATTTTCATGTCGGAGTTTTCGGTATTGTCTCCGTTACGGCTGCGGTTACTGGAAAGCCTGAAGCGGAAGGTGGCCATGGAAATTGGCATCTGCTTCGAAAAAAACAGGCCGGAAGTTTTTTCTGCAGTGGAACCTATATATCAGGAACTGGTAGGAATCGGTTTCACGCCGATTTTTCAGAAGCATGAGCATTCATCGAAAACAGCTTTGTCACATATTCGGGATCAATTGTTCCGGGAGCAGCCGACGCTTTCTGAAAATGCCGCGGAAGTGCTGATTCTTCGAAGCCCCAACAGGCAGAAAGAGGCTTCTGTGGTGGCGGACAAAATCAAACAACTGATGCTGGGCGGAGGAAAATGTCCGGATGAATTTGCAGTGATAGTGAGGGATACTGAACAATATCCGCAATTGAGGACGGCTTTCGCGGAAAGAGGGGTTCCTCTCGCTTTGGCGGAAAGTTTGCCGGTTAGCGCTCTCGCATTGTCGAGACTGATTTTTTCCTGGCTGGAGATGGTCAGGACGCGAGGCGAACGAACCGTTTCGTTATCCGTCATGAAATCCGCCTATATTGTTGATAGGCTGAAATGGGATGCAGACAATCTGGAAAAGGCCGTGCTGGGTGAAGTGGTGCGTGACTGGAACGACTGGGAAACTGCGATTTGCAGGCAGGCTGCAGGAACACAGGTGCGCGACTCCTGGTTGCAGGGTGTGCTAGAGCTTCGACAGCGTTCGATGGAATGGGAGAAAGAATGGTCCTGGCAAGAGTGGGCTGAAAAAATAGTGGATTTGCTGGACTGGCTCGATGTTCCCGCAGCGCTGAAAAAAAGACGTGCGGCCGGTGTGCTGGATTTGCAGGGAGTCAGGGCCGAACTTTCCGGTCTGCAGCTTCTTTTGGAAGCAGCGGATCAATTCCGTTGCATTGAGGAAGTTTTGCCATATACGAATGCGAAAGTCACTGCAAGCCAAGTGGGTGAGGCGTTGCGGCAAATTTTGCAGGCGAGGCGCATTCCCATATCAGAGAGCGAGGATGTGGGAGTTCAGGTGGTTACACCGGGAACAGCCAGTGGAATGAAATTTTCCGCCGTTTTTTTGCTTGGACTTACTGAAGGGGAATTTCCTGCATTGCCAAGAGAAAGTTGGCTGTATGGAGATGCCGAACGACAGGCAATGGCAGAGGTGGGTGTGCTACTGACAACGGCAGCTGAGCGGGAAAAGACGGAAGATTTTTCTTTTTCCCTAGCAGTGGCAATGGCGAAAGAACGGCTGGTCCTCAGTGCGGTTGTCGACAGTGAAAGGCTGCATTCCCGGTATCTGGACGAGATCGTTCGCCTGTTTGTTGAGGAAAGCATCGCAGTGGAGCAGTTTGGACCTCACCAGGTGGCGCCTGATGAAGCGAACCACGTATGGAGTGAACATGAACTGCTGCTGGGCGCACTGCGTCATATCTGGCAACAATCTCCTCGAGCATCGGAATGGAAGCAGGTTTACGGTGCAATTTGCGAAAAAATGCCTGGAAGGATGGAAGAAAGGGCAGGTATCGAGGCGCAGCGCAGTGGTAAGTATGCCGGGTTGGTTGATCCGGCATTGATCAGTATTCCGCAATTTAGTCCTTCGGCTCTGGAAGAATATGCGGCGTGTCCATTTGCATTTTTTGTATCGAATATTCTGGGGCTATCAGAATGGGAAACGGGAACTGCAGGCATGAATGCTCTTGTTACAGGAGCCATATGGCATGAAACGCTGGCAGCATTTCTCGGCAGGTATCGTGGAAAACAGTTGACTCAGTCACAAAGAGACAGGTATGAGAAGGAAATAAAGCAAATGCTTGCGATTACCGTTGCCGGTCTGGAGAAACAAGGGAAGATTGTTCCTGATGTCTGGTGGAAGTATGAAAAGCCACTCATAGAAAATGCGATGGAAAGTTGGCTGGATGCAGAATTGGCGAGTCAACAGAAACTGACAATTGTGCCTGCTTTCTTTGAGTGGGGATTTGGTCTGAAGTCGAGAACTGGTTGTGATCCGGCATCTGTTGCCAATCCTCTCATTCTGGGACCCGCCGGCAGGGAGGTCAGGCTGCAGGGGAAAATTGACCGTATAGACAAAACAGACAACGGGGTTCGGGTTGTGGATTACAAAACGGGCAGAGCTCCGGCGCGAAAACAGGTTGAGCAGGGATTGCGCCTGCAGATACCAGTATATATGATGGCTGTGGCGAACCTGTTGGGTGCAGCGGACATTTCGGGAGAATATCTGCCTGTCGGTCACCCGTTTTCTTCGGTAGTATTGCCGGACAAGAAATGCTCCCTCCAGGATTTGTTTGATGCGACTGCGCATTATGTTTCAGAGTATGTGGCGGGGATCCGCAGCGGAGCATTTGCTCCCAATCCGGCCGCTGCATGTCCGGACTATTGTACTGCCCGGAATTTTTGCCGTCGGGTTGGAGAATTGGATGGCGACGGAGTGGAGGAATTTCTGGATGAGTAATTTTTCGCCAGCCCAAACACTGGCCATTGAAACGCTGGACAAAAATCTGGTTGTCAAAGCGGGAGCGGGCGCCGGCAAAACAAGAGTGTTGGTGGAAAGATTTATCAGGATACTGGAAACAGGAGCTGCCGGACTGGATGGAATTGTGGCGATCACGTTTACCCGCAAGGCAGCGCGAGAAATGAAGGAGCGGATCAGAGTCCGTGTCCGTGCCCTGATGGAGGAAAACAAGGGAACGGAACATTGGCAAAAATGGTATGGCATTGCAAGAAAAATGGACACAGCCTGCATTTCTACCATTCATGCGTTATGCAGCCGGATTTTACGGGAACATCCGGCAGAAGCCGGTATCGATCCGGATTTTGCATTGCTGGATGATATTGATGCAAGATGCCTGCTGGATGAAAGCTGGAATGGGATATTGGACCAGGCCGCCGCGAAGGATGCCGTGTGGTTGAAAAACGTGCTTGCGGTTTACTCGCCGGCGCAGTTGAGGCAGGATTTCCGCTCATTGTTTGAAACTGTTGCAGCGGGAGGTTTGATTGACTCAGCGCTGGAGAAAACTCTCTGGCCGGAAGGGTGTGCTCCCCGAAAACTCAATGTAGCAGCGTTGAGGGATGCTTATCTGGAAGTGTTTTCACTGATTCAAATGAATGGGAGAACGTCACAGACACTAACAGCGCTGAAAGCTATGCAGGAGAACTGGGGCGGGATTGACGCTCAAATATCATTGATTGAAACCAACCCCGAAATATTGGACGAACTGGAACTGCCGTGGAAAACGATGCGAAGCAGCGGAGAACTGGGCAATGCGATAAAAATGTGGAAAAACGTAGCAGATACGTTGCGCGGTGCCATGCTGGATTCGCAGATATGTCGAATTGCACCGCATATCTGTGAATTGTTCAAGTTGGTGCAGGATTCCTATGAAAAGGCCAAACAAATGCGCCGTGTCCTGACGTATGACGATCTGGAAAATAAGACGGAACAATTGCTGCGGAGCTATCCGGAAATATGTTCCGGCTACAACAGACGCATTCGTTTTGTCATGGTGGACGAGTGCCAGGATATCAATGAACGGCAGAGGAAGATCATTTACATGCTGGCCGGCGGAAATGCGGACGAGCTGCATCGCAGAGCCTTGTTCGTTGTCGGTGACATCAAACAGTCCATTTACCGTTTTCGTGGAGCAGATAACCGTGTGTTTGTGAGAGTGGAACAAGATATCTGCCGGAATGGCGGAAAGATGGTTGAACTGTCGGAAAACTACCGGTCCCACCGAAATCTGATTGAGGCTTTCAATGGATTTTTTTCCGAACTCATGCCGGTTTCTGTTTGCGAAGGAGAGGATATCGCCGGTATCGATGCAATTGAGTACCAGTATTTGAAGGGAAACCAAGGCGAAGAGGGCGAAGAACAGCTGGAAATGTGGGTTTTGAACGGAGATGCTTTGTCTGGTGCGGAAGCAAGGGATAAGGAAGCAGAAATGATCGCCGGGAAAATACGTGATTTGGTGGAGTCTGGGGATTCTTCCGTACGGTATGGCGATATTGCGATTTTGCTCCGTGCTTTTACCAATATCGCATCGTATGAAGCGGCGTTGGCCAAAGCCGGAATTCCTTATTATGTGGCAGGTGGCAGAGGCTTTGCAGGACGTCAGGAAATTCAGGATGTTCTGGGATTGCTTCGCTTCCTATGCAACTCGGGAAACGAAACTGCGTTGTTCGGAGTATTGCGGTCCCCCCTTTTCCAGCTGTCGGATGATCTTCTTCTTCGGTTGCGGCAATATGGAGAGGAAGGAGGCATCTGGTCCGGTTTGGCTTCAGCAGCGTCGGTTGAGGGTCTGACTCCGGAAGAAATTGTAATAGCGCAGCAGATCCGGGATGTTCTTCAAAGCTGGCTGGAAAAGAGAGATTTTTTGTCACCTGCGCAGCTGTTGAAGGAAATTTTCGCAGTGACAGGTTTTGACCTGTTTCAGATGACACAGCTCATGGGAATCCGCCGTTATGCCAATTTGCAAAAGCTGTTACATCTGGCGCAATCCTATTCTGAGACAGAAACCGGCGATTTGGCGGCATTTATCCAATACGCCGACCTGCGCCTGCAAGAGGAGGGCGAGGCGGAAATCGACAGTGAATTGGGAAATACAGTGCGTATCATGACGATTCATAAGTCCAAGGGGTTGGAATTTCCGGTCGTGATTGTGCCGGACCTGCAAAGAAAATTTTTATCCCGGTCGCAACTGGGTATTTTTGTTCGCGGCAGCGGGCTGGGAATGAAGGTGCCTGATTCTCAGGGCAAGTTGCGGGAATCGGGACAGTACCGTCGTATTGCCAGGCAGGACAGGGCTTTGGAGCGTGCTGAACTCAAACGGGTCCTATATGTTGCCATGACACGTGCACAACAGCGGATTATCCTGTCGGCGGTGGCGAAAAGTCCCAAATCGGAAAAATCCATGCAAACAAGTTCCGGCTGGCTGGATTGGGCCAGAGTGATGCTGGGCTTGCCTGGCGAGATTGAAAACTGGCCGGCAGAAAAGCAGCTGGGGTCTGCCTGCATGAAGATAAGCAGGGGTGCTGTAGCGGAAAAGAGTGGTTTCTGCGGAATTTCTTTGCCGAAAGTGGAAAAACCGGCGGCGCCTGCTGGCGAGTTATCTCCTGCGGTGCGGCGGAATATTGCGCCGATACAAACAGGCGCGTCCAGGCCATTGATTTTGTCGCCGGCATATTTGGCTGAATATGCAGCTTGTCCCCGCAGCTATTATTATGCACACATCGCGCATATTCCGGAACCTCCCGGAATGTTCTCCGACAAAACATCCTCTGCAAATGATGCATCAGAAGTGCTTTCGAAATGGATCGGCACAGCTTTTCACCGGTTCCTGGAATTGTTGGATGGGGATGTTGCATGGCAGTTGACTTTTAAAAAAGCCATACAGGACACGATAGCCCCTCCGTTGAGAAAAGAAGCTGAAACGCTTCTTCGTCCGCTGATTGAGAAGTATATGGGAAGCCCCCTGCATGAAAAAACTTGCTCGGCGGTGGAAGATAGGCGGGAGTGGGCCTTTCAGTACAAACTTCTTGCTGAAAAAAACGGTTTGCCGGATGTATGGATGTCTGGACAGGTAGACCGGGTACTTTTCTATATTACAGGCGATATAGGGATTGTTGATTACAAGACGGACCGTGTGACGCCGGAAGAACTGCAGAAAAAAACCGCCCGGTATCGTCTCCAGTTGGCAGGATATGCACTGGCGGCGGGGGCGGTGTTTGGCAGGAGCATCGGCGATGCACAGTTGTATTTTGCCCGAACGGGCGAAACAGCGTTCATTGATGTCAGTGACAGGGGATTGCTGGATTCGCGGCAGGAATTGCAAGGGATTGCGGAGTTCATCAGGAAAAACAGAGAGGAAACCGATTATCCCTGCCGGCTTGCAAGCTGCACATATTGCCGGTATAAGCAGATTTGCCTGCAGTCATGATTCTCTGCAACCTTATTTCAGTTCAGTCGCTTCACCCGGGTGCAAAATTTTTACAGGAATCTTAAACCGGGTTTGCACATCCTCTTGGAAAGCTTCGGGTGACTGTGCAATGAGGGGCCAGGTATTATAATGCATCGGAATTACCAGTTTGGGCTGGAGCATATGAGCGGCTTCCGCTGCGTCCTGAGGTCCCATGGTGAAGTTGTCGCCAATTGGCAGCAGTGCCGCGTCGATCGATTCAAGCCGTCCCAACAGGGCCATGTCGCCAAAAATAGCAGTATCACCGGCATGATAAATGATTTTGCCGAAAAAATTGACGATAAAACCGCAGGCATGGCCTCCGGGAACTCCTGACCCATGGAACGCAGGCGTAATGCGTACGAATCCGAATTCAAAGCCGTGCTTGCCTCCCAGATGCATGGCATGGGCTTTGACGTTCTGTTCCGCGCAGAGGCGGGCCACTTCAGCGGTGCTGACGATTGTTGCGCCGGTCCGCTTTGCGATGGCGACCGCGTCACCCAGATGATCCGCGTGTGCGTGTGATACCAGAATATATTGACAGTCGATTTCGCCAGCACTGGCTGCACTTATGGGGTTATCTGTAAGGAATGGGTCAAACAACAGGGTGACTTTGTCATTCTTGAGCAAAAAACAAGCATGGCCGAGAAATTTTAATTCTGTCATTTCGGATACCTCCTCAACACTCTATCGTTCTTTGTGATGTAGGTATTCGACTTTGTTGGTTGAACCCCTTCATGGCGACAGCGAAAAGTCCTGTACTGTGCAGCAGGAATTATACTCGCGACAGCGAATTAGTACCAATCACCTAATAACGCAACAGGCGTATGACGGGAGAAAACAACTGCAATGGTCATAGAAGTTCGATTTTTTGCCGCGTTGCGGCGCTATACCCCGGCAGATCCCAGTGGTATCGTTTCGGTGGACGTTTCGGACGGACTTTCAGTGGAGGAATTATTTCATCAAATGGAAATTGAACCGACACATGTTCAAAATATTTTGTTGAACGGCAAGGAATGTGGCCTATCTGCCATTTTATCGGATGGTGACAGACTGGGGCTTTTTCCTCCCAATGGGAGTGCATAATGCGCATTGGATCGATTTGTCCTTTACATAAGGCAGGTGGACGAAACGTCACATATGCACAGTGAAATGAAAGAGAGTGAACGGAAAATGTTTGGCATAGGTATTATTACTGCCAGTGACAAGGGTTCCCGCGGAGAAAGAGAAGATACCAGCGGACGTCTCATTGCCACAATGCTGAGTGAACTCGGTGAAATTCAGTGTTATAAAATAGTTGCCGACGATATGGAATTGATCAGAAAAGAAATGCTTTTCATGGCAGATGAATTAAAGCTGGATTTGGTGCTTACTACAGGCGGCACGGGAATGGGCCCGCGGGATGTCACTCCGGAAGCAACGCTGGCGGTGCTTGACAGGCAAGTGCCGGGCATTGCGGAAGCTATGCGGGCAAAATCGATGGAGATAACATCACGGGCGATGTTATCACGGGCAGTGGCCGGCATGCGTGGCAAAACGTTGATTATCAACCTGCCAGGCAGTCCAAAGGGAGTACAGGAATGTCTGGAAGTGATATTGCCGGCGCTGGAGCACGGATTGGCGATCATGAAAGGCGAAGCGTCGGAATGTGCCCGGCATTAGAGTTGACAAAGAGAAATACATCTGTTATATTTCAGATAACTTCATCCATATAAATGCAATGCGCGGGAGAAGTACGCAGGCGAAGTCCTACAGAGAGCCGGGGGATGGTGCGACCCGGTGGGCAGACCGACGGAAATACACCCGCAAGCAGCAGGCCGAAAAATTAGTAGGCTGTGCCGGAGCGCCTCCGTTATCATAGGCTAGGGTATCGGATTTATCCCGTACCTGAAAGAGAGCGGCTTGCATAGCAAGCAGGGTGGTACCGCGGTGATATTTATCCCGTCCCTGATTCAGGGGCGGGATTTTTATATTTCACCCGATGTTTAACAGGATTTCGATCGTCAATAGAAACTCAAACGCAAAGGTTGAACTAAACAAGTCGAAGAAAAATAGAGGGGGAAACACGATGATTATTGTAATGGCGGCAGGAGCAGCGCAAACAGACATCGACCGAGTTGTTGGGAAGGTCATGGAGAGAGGTCTGAAAGTTCACTTGTCGGAAGGAAAGTTCGTTACCATCATAGGCGTTGTCGGTGACAAAAAGCTTCTGCAGGAAGTTCCGCTTGAAGCGATGACCGGTGTGGACAAGGTAGTAGCCATTACATCAGGCTACAAGCTGGCCAGCAAACAGTTCAAGCCGGAAAATTCGGTGATCGATGTCGGGGGAGTGCTGATCGGAGGGGAAAATCTGGTGGTCATGGCTGGCCCTTGCGCGGTAGAGAGCAGGGAACAGCTCCTGGAATCGGCCCATATCGTAAAAAACGCCGGTGCGCAGATTTTGCGAGGTGGCGCATATAAACCCCGCACGTCCCCATATTCATTTCAGGGACTGGAAGAGCAGGGGCTGAAATATCTTGCCGAAGCAAGGGCGGAGACTGGCCTGAAAATTGTGACGGAAGTTGTTGATACACAGTCAGTTCCCGTTGTAGCGGAGTATGCCGATATTTTGCAAATTGGCGCCCGCAACATGCAAAATTTTCAGTTGCTGAAATCTGCGGGTCGATCCGGCAAACCTGTACTGTTAAAGCGAGGCATTGCCGCAACTATTGATGAATGGTTGAATGCAGCGGAATATATTATGAATGAAGGAAACTATCAGGTCATTATGTGTGAAAGGGGAATCCGGACATTTGAAACCTATACCCGCAATACACTGGACCTGAGCGCGGTGGCAGTCTTGAAAAATATATGCCACCTCCCTGTGATTGCTGACCCGAGCCATGGAACCGGTCACTGGAAACTGGTTCGCCCGATGGCGCGTGCAGCGGTTGCTGCAGGAGCAGATGGGTTGATTGTTGAAGTTCATCCGAAACCGGATGAGGCGATGTCGGATGGCATGCAGTCTCTGACGCCTGAAAATTTTGCGGAGCTGATGAATGAACTGCGCGCCCTGGTGCGGGTGATGGGGCGTAAATTGGCATGAGTTCCGTAAAAGTTGCAATTTTAGGGATGGGCCTGATTGGCGGTTCCCTGGGGATGGCGTTGCGCAAATTCAGCGCCGGCTCTGTCCGCGTGACGGGGTACGCCCGCCGCATGCAAACTCGTGAACAGGCACTGGCGATGGGAGCGGCAGATGCGATGGCGGAAACACCGGAGGCAGCCGTGGATGATGCCGACTTTGTCTTTCTCTGCACACCCATGTTGCAGATGCTGCCGATAGCCACTGCCATTTTGCCCTGCATGAAGCCGGGATCGATTTTGACAGATGTTGGCAGTACGAAAAAATGGTTCGCAGAAAATATCCGTCCTGTCGTGCCGTCTTCTGTTCATTATATCGGCGGTCATCCGATGGCAGGACGTGAAAAAAGCGGTATGGAAGCCGCAACACCTGAATTGTTCCAACAATGCTGGTATATTTTTACTCCTTTTGCCGATACACAGACGGCTGATTTGGAAAAACTAAGACAGCTGATAGAGATAACCGGAGCGGTGACAGCCGTTCTTGATACAGAAAAACATGACAGGATGGCGGCGATTATCAGCCACATACCTCATGTTGCAGCCGCTTCGCTGGTACATTTACTCAAAAAAGAAGCGAGTCCGTCGGAGACGGCCCGCTTTATTGGTGGAGGTTTTCGCGATACTACCCGTATTGCATCTTCTGACGCGGACATGTGGGCGGATATCTGCATGACCAACGCAGGGAATATTGCTGCAGAGCTGGATTCATTAGGCAAGGTGTTGTCTGATGTGGCAGTTTTGATCCGTGCCGGTGACAGAGAAAACATCCATGCCTTTTTTCGTGAAGCGAAACAACTGCGTGACAATGTTCTGCAGCAAGAAAAGGCGAATCGATAGGTCGTTTGGGGGTGTTATCGTGTGACGCGATTCCATTCGGCATTGATTCGCTCAGCCATTAATTTTTTGCCTGGAATGTCATAGTGCAGGCCATCGATAGCCAAACGATCGGGCAGTTCTCCGTTACTATCGAGAAAATAGGGATACAGGTCGATGTTGTATGGTTGTTTTCGAATGAAGTCATTTACAGCTGCTAATTCTTTTTGCCAGTTCGGTGCAGTTTCTTCACTGAAAGTCCGGTGAATTGCATCAGGGTTTATCGGCGGGAGCGTCAAAAAGATGGGTCTTATTCCAAGCTCCGAACATTTTTCCTGGATTGACTGCAAGTCCTTGATAATGCTGCTTGCTTCGACACCTGCGCGCAAACTGTTGATTCCTGTCATAATCAGCAGAAAGCGGGGACGAAAAGGCAATACGTCTTTTTCGAACCGTTCCGCAGAGGTTTCCGCAGTGTCACCACTGTGCCCCAAATTGTACGTCTGGAATGTAAGATATGTCTGATAATCGTAATCCCAGTCAGCCGGAGAGTAGGAGATCGCACCGCCGCCGTGCGTAATACTGTCGCCGAAAGTGGCGGCATACGAGCCGTGTTTCGGATCCACTATATAAGTGGCTGCATCAGACCATACTCCGAGGGGCGTTCCATCCGGATTAAGGCCACGCACCCGGTAAAAATATATGCCGGGCTGAATTCGGGGAAGTTCATCGTAACAGGCAAATCCGATGGCACGGCTGCTCCAGATCCGATGGCGTGAGGGAGTGGTACTGTTTGGGTTTTCCGGTAAAAAACGCGTCACTTCTACTTCGTACACTGTTGTTTCCAAGAGGGGAATCCAGGTATAAACGGGATATAGTAAATCGGCAGTGCCTTTTTTACCCAGTTCCGAAGTGATGAGCGGTTTGCGCTGCTCATTTTTTGTTGGATCAATTCGGAGTTCCGTTGCATCGGAGAATACTCCGATTGGATTTCCTGCTACATCCAGTCCGCGAACCCGCCAAAAAATTTTTTGATTTTCCTTGTTTCGCAAGTCAGGATTATAACCGTTGGTGAAAATTTCACGCGAAACAAAAATGCGATGTTCAGACGGTTCGATGCCGTTTGCGTTTTCCGGAGGATGGTTCAAAAGTTCAAATTCATAATACACGGCACCCGGTACTGAGGTCCAGAGCAAAATGGGCTGAGCGCCAATTGCCTTATCGGAAGGGGTTCGTGGCAAAGGTCTGGGTTTGACGGCGGTAAAATCGACTGCAGGTTGAACTGCCGGACTATTGATTGCTACCGGTTCGGACCAGCGTCCCAATGTCCGTCTGAATAAACTGACGGCAGATACGCGCCAGAAAGTCTGAAAAGGGTAATCCTGCGTCAATATCATCTGCGTGTCCAGTGTGCGAAAGCGCATCAGCCGAAACACACGGGGAGTAGAATGACTATCGTTGTTTGGAGGACGGCTTAGCACCTCGATTTCATAATAGGCGGGGTAGGGTATACGCTGCCAGGAAATGCTTGTTTCGTTATCCCCTTTGTTGACGGAAAGAATGGGTCGATATTGCTGCGAACCAAAGAAATCTGCCGTTTCAAACAGCAGCATGCACGTTATGATGAAAAGAATGACCAAAAAGAATTTGATGAAACGTTTCAAGTGATAAATTCTCCTGCTGGAATAATGATTATGTATAAGGTTTACCAACTCCATGCGAAAATCCTTCCGATCTGCAACGAAACAACCGGCCGCACAGGAAACGGCCGGTTGTTTCGTTGACAGGGGGGAATATCGAAAATGAGAAGAATGCAAAAAAAGACGACTGCCAAGCTTTCAAGCCAGACAGCCACACTGCTGTACAATCACTTTATGCTTAGTAATATAACATTATATAAATAATAACGCAATAAGCAAAATTGTGTTCGAAATATTACATAAAATGTTTAATTAATTGCGGAATAAAAATATTTTTGTATTTTTGTCGATGTAGTAAACAAATTAATGATAAAAATACAAAAAAAGAAGAGAAATTACGGATTATCTTGCAAATAGTGTTCAATAATGACATAAAATGATTTTTTTAACTAGCAGGAATTATTTTAGAGATGACGAATAATTTTTATGAAAACGATTGCAGAAACGATTTCATATTGGGGGAAATAAGTTGGTAAACATCAAAGAAGTGGCAAAAGCTGCCGGTGTTTCGCCCAGTACCGTATCTAGGGTACTTACAGGGAAAATACCGGTAAATGATGATACCCGCGCTCGCGTGCTGAATGCCGTGGAGACAATGAATTATCAACCGAATGCTTTTGCACAGGGGCTTAAGGGGGGGAGCCTTCGGACGATAGGATTGGTTGTTCCGAACATACGCAGTCTGGTATTTCCGGCTGCTATCCGGGGAATCGAGGATATGGCCGAAACAAACGGCTATACAGTCGTCTTATGCAATACCGATGAAAATATTGAAAAGGAAAAGGCTTATATTGATGGCCTTCGCCGCCGACTGATCGATGGATTCATATTTTCTACGGCCCGCCCGGGCCATGAGTATTTGCTGGACCTTCCATCGCAAGGAGTCCCGGTGGTTTTCCTGCTCCGTCAGATGGGGAAGACTGTGAATACGGTTGTGCTCGACAATGAGGGGGGAGCGTATGAAGCCGCTCGTTATATGTTGGCACGAGGACTGAAGAGGATAGCCTTCATTAACGGAAGTCTCGACCTGCCGCTTTATCGGGACCGGTACGAAGGGTATCTGCGGGCGATGCGCGAAGAGGCCGTTGATGAACCTTCCGATATGGTCATTCACGGAATCAGCGGTTGGGATGATGGGTACCAGGTGATGAAAGAACTCCTGGAGTCGGGGTGCAAGCCGGATGCGGTGTTCGCCACCAGTGATCCCAAGGCGATGGGAATTATCCGCGCGATTCGGGATGCCGGGCTACGGGTTCCGCAAGATATTTCCGTGATGGGTTTTGATAATCTGGATTTTTCCACGCAGATCGATCCGCCGTTGACGACTGTAGCGCAGCCGTTTTATGAGATGGGAGTACGTGCCTGCCGCAGGTTGATTGATCTGATTGAAAAGGGTCGGACCAACAGACCGAAAATTGAAGTGTTACCGGCTCATCTGGTGGTCCGGGAGTCGGTGATTTAGCCGCAGGAATAATTGAAGAAAAATGGAGGGTTTACCATGACGCAGCACGCGCGATTCAACTACAAAGACCTGGAAGAACTCAAGCAGGATATTGCAAGGATGGGTGTCGAGATACCACTGTCGACCGATCTTGAAATATTGGGGCAACCGCTGGTTATTGATGGTAAAACAGTACCCAACCGACTGGCAGTCAACCCCATGGAAGGTTGCGACGGAACAAACGATGGACGGCCGAGCGAACTCACGCGGCGACGTTATGAAAGGTTTGCCGCCGGGGGTGCAGGGCTTCTGTGGTTTGAAGCGACTTCTGTTGTCAGCGAAGGGCGGGCCAATCCGCGTCAGCTGATGTTGAACGACGAAGTGAAAGACGATTATGGCGCATTGCTGCAGGAAGCGTTGGATGCAGCCGGCAAAGCTGGACATCCGAGACCATATACGGTGGTCCAGTTGAACCATTCCGGCCGCAACAGCAAGCCGGCAGGAATTCCTGCTCCCATTGTGGCCGCCCGTAACCCGCATCTGGACGCGAAGTTTGACGATGTCTACGTAATATCTGATGCAGAACTGGAAAAATTGGAAGATACCTACGTGGCCGCAGCCGAAGCTGCAGCCGATGCAGGTTTCGATGCAGTGGATATCAAAGCCTGCCATGGCTACCTGATCGCGGAACTGTTGGGAGCGCAAACCCGCTCTGGTCCTTATGGCGGCAGCTTTGAAAATCGGACACGGTTTCTCTGCAATATTGTCGACAAGGTCAGAAACAGGCTCGGAGACCGGATTACCCTGGCTGTTCGTCTTGGTGTGTTCGACGAAGTGCCGCAGCCATACGGATGGGGTGTCGATAAAGAGGACTACCACAAACCGGATTTCAATGAACCTGTCCAATTAATGAAAATTTTGTGGAATAAAGGAGTCAAACTTTTCAACATCAGCATGGGAAATCCTTACTATAATCCCCATCTGACACGTCCCTGCGACGTGGGGGGATATGTTTCCCCCTTTCATCCGCTGGAAGGAATCCAATTGCTGCTGAAAGCCGCAAAAAACATGCAGGCGGCGGTACCAGAGGCTGCCATCATGAGTACCGGTCTCACGTGGTTGAGGCAATTTGCGCCGAATGTCGCCGCAGTCTGTATCCAACAGGGATGGTTTAAACTGGCCGGTTTCGGCCGTCAGGCTTTTGCATATCCGGAGTTTGCTGCCGATCTTCTGACAACCGGGGCCTTTGACTCGCGCAAGATATGTCTTACCTGCAGTAAATGCACTACGATCATGCGCGACGGTGGCTGTACCGGATGTGTTCCCCGGGATGCGGCGACCTATGCGCCCATTTACCGGCAGGGCCGGGAAGGCAAGCCGCCGGCGGACAGCGATCGGGTAGCCGAACATATTTAGCCATTGAGGGGTGAAAGGGGGAATTGTTGGCAAGACAGCGCCTGTTCCCGTTGTAGAATCCGGTTTTGCGAGAGTGAAGGAGGAGAAAAATGAAAAAGGTTACAGTATTTTCCCTGATCAGTCTGTTGATTGTCGGTATGGCCCTGTTTGCGGGCTGTGGCGGACAATCAGCCACACCGGCGGCTGCACCGGCTGCTCCGGCCAAGGAAATCATTGTCGGCAATCTGCAGGACTTGAGCGGTCCTACCTCGGTATGGGGTAATGCTGTCACGCGAGGTGCTGAGCTGGCTATTGAAAAGATCAACGGTCAGGGTGGAATCAATGGCGCCAAGATCAAGCTGATCAGCATGGATACCAAAGGTGATGTACAGGAGGCTATCAAAGCTTTTAACCGACTTGCGGATCAAGAAAAAGCCGTTGTGGTGATAGGACCGCCGATCAGCAACATTGGAATCGGTCTGGCCTCCATTGCGGATGCAAAAAAAGTGGCATTTGTCGGCAGTTTTGCTGATCCGCGCGCTACCGTGGCAGCTGATGGCAAAGTTCATCCGTCCATGTTTCTGGTACAACCGAGCACAGTGCAATATGGCGAAATCATGGCCAGTTACGCGGTGGAGAAACTGGGTTTGAAGAAAATTGCCATTTTCAATGACCAATCCAATGCGTATGCGGTTTCCCTAGTGGCGCCGTTTAAGGCATATGCCCAGTCAGTCGGGGCAACTATCGTTGCGGAAGAAATTTACTCCAAAGGCGACAAGGATTTCAAAACCCAGCTGGACAAAATCAAGAATTCGGGCGCGGATGTTGTCTTTGCTCCCAATTATATACAGGAATTGATCATTACAGCGAAACAAACGAAACAGCTTGGACTGAAAATACCGTTTTTAGGGGCGCTGGACTATGCAGCTCCGTTTGCAACGATGCTTAACGATCCTGAAGCTGCCAACAATATTTATTTTGCCAACAATTACTCCGACAGTGAGCCTCAACTGGCAGAAGTACGCAATGCCTACAAGGCGAAATTCAAAGAAGATCCCATCAATAAAGTGTATCTGGGATATGACAAAATCCTGGTAGTTGCTGAAGCAATCAAACAAGGCGGCAGTGCTTCAGCGGATAAAATTCTTGAGGGACTGAATAAGGTGAAAGATGTGAAAGGCACAACCGGCATCATCACGATTTCCCCGCAAACACACCAACCGGTCGGTCTGTCGATGGTCATGTATAAACTGGAAAATGGCAAGTATATCGATCTTGGCCGTTATGTACCGGAAAAACACAAAAAGTAATGGTAAATGGGGACACTGTGCACAGCGGTGTCCCCGCAAAACAAACAACCGGGAAAATTCCGGATTCAGCAGGAAAGAAACGTCAGTTTCGACTGGCATAAGATATTTGCATGGAACATATCGTATCTGAGGAGGCATTGACAGTGAAATCGAGAATGGCGATGGTGCATAAGGCCGGAACGGCCGAGCTTGTCGAGCGTGAAACGCCGAAACCCGGTAACACGGAGGTGCTGATTGCCGTCAAGGCCACAAGTGTATGTGGCGGTGATTTGCATATCTACAAGGGAAAACATCCATCGGCGCCCTTACCGATGAGCTTGGGACATGAACTGTCCGGAGAAGTCATTGAGGCAGGAAAAGATGTTACGACAGTCCGTCTCGGTGACAGAGTGACGGTGGAACCGGTTATTGTCTGCGGCGATTGTCCTCCCTGCCGCAGCGGCCTTTACGGCTATTGCGACAACCTGAGCTACCATTATCGCAAGGGGCAGGGAGCCATGGCCGACTATTTCACTGTGGATGCGCGTTATGTATATAAATTGCCGGAGCACCTTTCCTATGAAGAGGGGGCGTTGATCGAACCGCTGGCAGTGGC
The DNA here is from genome assembly GCA_964638945.1 of uncultured Veillonellaceae bacterium. Lineage (GTDB taxonomy): Bacteria > Bacillota > Negativicutes > UBA1444 > UBA1444 > CAZXCC01. Next base: position 22,377 of record CAZXCC010000010.1, read on the forward strand.
AGTCCATGCGGTCAAGCGCGCGAAAATCGGTCTCGGCGACAAGGTTGTCATTATCGGTGCCGGACCTATCGGTATTTTGATTACGGCTGTTTGCAAAGCCGCCGGCGCCCGGGAAATTATCATTGCGGATATCTCCGAGGTTCGTTTGCATACTGCGAAGCTCATGGGGGCGACACGGACGGTCAATTCCCGTACCGAATCGCTTCCGGATGCCGTTCGTGATGCAACAGGCGGGCGGGGTATCGGCAAATCCTTCGAGTGCGCCGGGCGGGAAGAAACTTTTGTTCAGGCTATATCCTGTTTGTGCAAGGGGGGGACTGCGACGATGGTGGGGATCTTTGAGCAACCTACCATTCAGATTCCCGCCTCCATATTTGTGGCACAGGAAATCACCGTGCAAGGATCCCAGGGTTACTGTTGGGATTTCGACACCGCATTGGCCCTGACATCGACCATTGATTTGAGCAAACTGGTTTCCCACGTTTTTCCGCTGGCTGACGTCGACAAGGCGATGAAAGCAGCGTTTGATCCGAACGAAAAAGCCGTAAAAATTATTTTAAAACCGTAAGGAGGCTGTTGCATGATTTTGGGGTTTGAACATTTCGCGATTGCTGCACTGGATAGTAAAACGCTGGCGGACTGGTACATCCAGATGTTCGGGTTGCGGGTTGTTTACGATAACGGAAAGCAGCCGCCAACATTTTTGCTCAAGGCTCCTGACGGAACGGTAATCGAAATATTGCCTGCAGCCAGCGGTGCGAAAACTGACTACCGCCTAACCGAAGCAGGTTTCCGTCATTTGGCCGTTACCGTCGATGACTATGAAGCCGCTGAAGCGCATCTTCGGAAACAGGGGGTAAGTGATTTCATAGAACGGCGAGAGAACGAAAGCAGTAAATTGTTATTTTTCCGTGATCCGGAAGGGAATATTTTACATCTGATGTGGCGGGAAAAACCTCTGGACTGAGCAGGAGAGGAGCAAGAGACGATGATAAAGGCAAAAGTGGCATTTATAACAGGATCTTCGCGCAGTATCGGGCTGGGAGTCGCAGTAAAACTGGCCAGAGAGGGCTATGCGGTGGCCATGAACTCGCGTCAGAGCGCTGAAACAGTCAAGGAAGCTATCGATTTGGTAAAGGCCTGCGGCAATCCGGTTCTGTATCTGCAGGGGGACCTTGCCTCAACACAGGACCGTGACAGGATGGTCAAGCAATTGATGCAAGAGTTCGGGCGCATTGACCTGTTGGTGAACAATGCCGGAGTCGGGCCCAAAGTTCGAATGGATCTTTTGGAGACAACGGAGGAAAGCCTGGATTTTGTACTGGGGATCAATCTGCGGGGGACGTTCTTTCTCAGTCAGACAATCGCCAATATCATGATTGCCGAAAAAAAGGAGCACCCGGAGTTAACCCCCATGATTATCAATATTTCTTCTATTTCGGCTTACACGTCTTCGCTTAACCGTGGCGAATACTGCATTTCCAAAGCCGGCGTAAGCATGATTACACAGTTGTTTGCCTGCCGGTTGGCAGAAGAAGGCATCCGGGTCTACGAGATCCGGCCGGGAATCATTGAGACGGAACTGACGGCAAAAGTCCGTGACAAATACGATATCCTGATAGAGAACGGCCTGTTGCCCATTAAACGCTGGGGTCAGCCCGAAGATATCGCCCAGGCGGTTTTCTCTCTGAGCAGCGGCGGTCTGATGTATTCTACCGGCGATGTGATCAATGTCGACGGCGGTTTTCATTTGCGGCGGCTATAAAGCAAAATATCAACAGGTTTTGAAAGGATAGGTGCATGAACCATGAGAACACAGGATTTTTCCGAAGAGGCAATCGACCACCGCAATGCGCTGCTGTTCGCTATGGGACTCAAAGAGGAGGATACAACGAAACCCTACGTTGGCATAGTCAACTCGTGGAATGAGCTAAACCCCGGACATTTTCACTTCAAAAGCGTGATCGAAGATATCAAAAGCGCAATCCGCAAGGCTGGCGGCTTGCCGCTGGAAATCCCGGTAACAGGCATCTGTGACGGAATTTGCTCCAACACGCCCGGGGATAGATATACCCTGCCCAGTCGCGATTTGGTGTCCGCTGAAGTCGAGTCCATGGTGGAAGGCAATCAGCTGGACGGCATGATTTTACTGGCAAGCTGTGACAAAGTCGTTCCCGGTATGGTGATGGCGGTGAACCGACTCAATCTGCCGAGCGTCATGTTTACCGGCGGATATATGCAGCCGGGAAATTACAAGGGAAAAATGATTACGCTGACCCACACCAAGCAGTCTTACGCAGCATATAAAGGCGGTTTGATTTCGAAAGAAGACTACAAAGGTGTCGTTCGAAATGCCTGCCCGACTACCGGCGCCTGTCCGTTTATGGGAACTGCAAACACCATGTGCGCTATGGCCGAAGTACTGGGCCTTTCCCTTCCCGGCAACGCCAGCGTGGCTGCAAACAGTGAGGAATGGAAACAGATGGCCCGGGACTCGGGAGAATTGATTGTCGCATTAATCAAAAATAACTGGAAACCCAGAGAACATATCACCATGGAATCGTACATGAACTTCATCAAATATGTTATGGCCACGGGGGGATCGACAAATACCGTCCTGCATCTGCCTGCAGTCGCCAAACAGGCAGGCTTTCAGATTACCTATGATGATTTTGACCGGATCAGCAGGGAGATTCCTTTGCTTAGTACCATCTACCCAAGCCATGATGTGTATACGATGGTAGATTTTGACCGTGCCGGCGGAGTCCGCGCCGTGCTGAAGGAGTTGGCCGCAGCTGGGAAACTCTGCCTGAATGCGGGTACTGTGACGGGGACTCTGCGTGAACGTCTGGAGGGGATTGAAAACCGGGATACGGACGTCATTCGCCCGGTGAGCAACCCAATCAGCCCGGAAGGTGGAATTGCAGTTCTGCAGGGGAATATGGCTTCCCGCGGCGCAGTGGTGAAATTTTCGGCGGTAAAAGAGAAAGCGTACCGTTTATCCGGCCCGGCCAAAGTCTTTGACTCTGAAATGGAAGGCTGGCAGGCCCTGCTTCGGGATGAAATCGTAGCGGGAGATATCGTGGTAATCCGCTATGAAGGACCGAAGGGTTCACCCGGAATGCCTCATCTGGAAACTTTTCTTGCTGCGGTGTGCGGTAAAAATTTGGATGAGAATGTTGCCCTGATTACTGATGGACGATTTTCCGGTGCGAACCGCGGTCTCGGAATCGGTTATGTTTCGCCTGAAGCGTATGAAGGCGGCGCATTGGCGCTGATTCAAAACGGAGACATCATTGAAATCGATATACCAGCTCGATCGATGAACGTGAAGGTTTCTGACGAGGAACTGGCGAAACGCAAAGCAAACTGGAAACCGATCGAAAAACCGGCAACTGGGTGGCTTGCTCTCTACAAGAAGATGACCAGCGCTTCCGACGAAGGCGCCACAATTTTCTAATAGAGCTTCGAATTCTATCTCCAGAAAATGTAAGAGTGGAGGGTGTCCGGTGAGTATTCAGCAGTTGTTGAACGGAGTTTCCTTGGGATCGGTATATGCGCTGATTGCGGTGGGGTTTGCCCTGGTTTTCAACATCCTCAAATTTTCGAATTTTGCCCACGGCGGAGTTATGACGTTGACCGCCTATATCGGACTCGCCGCATCGCTGTTTTTCAGCACCTGGCTCAGCGGATTGTCCCTGTTCACCGCAACGCTGCTCAGTGCTGCATTGGCGGGGGCTCTGATCGGCATTGTGCTGGAAAGGATGGCATTTCGGCGGATTCGCAACAATCAAAGTCCGGTCATCTATTATTTTATTTCCTCCATCACAATGGGGATTCTCATGGAAAATATCGTGACTATTTTTGCCAGCAGTACGTTTTATTCCTATCCAAAGTTTTTTGAGCTGTCAGTGGTAAATATTGCGCACGTCAATATCGCTTTGACGGATTTACTGATGCTGGTGTTTTCTACCGTGGCGTTGATGATTTTACTGTGGGTGCTCTATCGGACTCGAATCGGTCTTGCCATCAGAGCCTTGTCTTTTGATGTAAACACTGCAAATCTGATGGGGATGGACTCCAATCGTGTCGTTATGGCTACCTTCATCGCCGCCGGAATCCTGGGGGGAATCGCCGGAGTATTTTTAGGAATCAACTATACCCTGTATCCAC
>CAZXCC010000011.1:0-26366 GCA_964638945.1 uncultured Veillonellaceae bacterium
AATCTGACGGAAGTGACGTTGACGTATCTGATCGGGGAATTGTCGCGTCGTGTCGGACGCTACGAAGAGGCGCTGTCCTATTTAAGCAAGGTTGTAGGCAATCCGCAGGCAAAGAACGAGAAACGCATCCTGGACCTGGCGCGGGAGGCTTGGCAGATGGCCAGGGAGGAAAAGAAAAAGGCGGACGAAGCCGCCTCTGATAAAACGGAATAGTATCCAACGGAGCCCGTTCGGCAGCAGTTTTGATTTTGTTCAAAAGATAACCCGCCGGGGAAAGGATGCGCGTTTATTTGATAAAAGCAAAAGCGGTGGCGCGGCAACCTATATTTGACAAAAGCCTGAAGATTTATGCCTATGAATTGTTGTTCCGCGGTGATGCGTTGGACGTTTTTGGCCAGTTCGACCATGACAAGGCAACATCGAGCGTCCTGTACGACGGGTTGTTTGCTGTCGGGCTGGAGAACCTGACACACGGGAAAAGCGCATTCGTCAATTTTTCGCGCGGAATGCTGACGAATGAAATAACGGAGAATTTGCCCAAAGATCATATCACCATTGAGATACTGGAGAATGTCGAGCCGGATGCTCTGGTTCTGGCAGTCTGCGACAAATTGAGAAAAGCGGGCTACCAGCTTGCTCTGGATGATTTTCCCGAAGCTGTGCAACCGAATCCGCTGGTGCAGATGGCTGACATTATCAAGGTGGATATATTAAATTCTCCGGAGCAGCATTGCAGGGAGGTTCCGAAGCGGTTTGCCGGCGCAAACAGGGTATTTCTGGCGGAAAAAGTGGAAACCTACGAACAATACCGTAAAGCAGTTGACTGGGGATATACGCTGTTTCAGGGCTATTTTTTCTGTAGGCCGCAATTGATTGACACCCGTGAGATACGGGGAAACAAACTCGTATATTTCCAACTGCTCAAGGCCATGCAGGATCCGGATATCACGATGGAAAACCTGGAACGGATCATTCATCAGGATGTCTCTCTTTCTTTTGCGATCATCAAATATATCAATTCGGCGGCGGTCGGACTCAGATCGAAAGTGCAGTCTGTGAAGCATGCGCTGACTCTGCTGGGTATGAAAAAGATCCGGGAATTCAGCACACTCATTTTGTTTAAACGCCTTGGCGAAGACAAACCAAGTGAACTGGTGGTCAATTCGCTGATCCGGGGCCGGTTTTCCGAGCTATTGGCGGCACACAGCGGATTAAAGGCGAAATCGGGCGAGGCGTTTTTGATTGGGATATTTTCGCTGATCGATGCATTGCTTGACCGGCCTATGGACACGATCGTCACAGAATTGAACCTGAGTGAAGAAATTACGGCTGCCTTGCTGAGAAAACCAAGCCCGCTGACCTCGATACTCGAAACCGTGATTGCATATGAGCAGGCGGATTGGGAGAACTACGACGCCAGCGCAAAACCGCTGGGTGCAACGGACGAGGCCACACAGGAAATATATTTTTCTGCTGTCGCCTGGGCTGAAGAGATTGTCAGCCAAAAATAAGGATAGGAGGGTGAATCATTGAAAGATCATCGATGGATTCCCAGCCGTTGTCAAAGACTATCCACCATGATTCATCTTCCGGAAGACACTGCGTCCCAAAAACCGGTAATCCTGATTTGCCACGGTTTTACCGGGGACAAGATCGGTATGAACCAGATGAACGTCAAACTGGCAACGGAACTGGAATCGGCTGGCTATGCAGCAGTTCGGTTTGATTACCTTGGTTCCGGTGACAGCGATGGCAGCTTTGCTGTGGATACGGTCATATCGGGCTGGCAGACTGACGCAGCCAATGTGTTGCGTTGGATCGGCGAACAGGCGGAATTTTCCGGGCGGCCCATTGTGCTGTACGGCCATAGCCTGGGCGGTCTGATCGCATTGTGTCACAAAGATCCGGACAAGCGGGTGGCAGCACGGATCGTATTTGCCCCGGTTGTGGATGCGGTGGGAAATCTGCGGACAACCATCCTGGGACCGGACCTTTGGCAAAAATCGTTTCGTGGCGAACCCATTGCCAATTTCTATGGAAAGGCATTTTCCCTGCAGCCGCAATTTGTGCAAGATCTGGCGGAAAACAGGTATGATCCGCTTCGTGATGCAGAAAGTCTGACCACGCCGATTCTGATCGTGCACGGTACGGCGGATGTGGCGGTTCCTATCGAGGGCTCGCATGTATTGTTTGAAAGATATCAGGGGCCAAAAGAAATGAAGGTTTTGGAAATAGACCATGTGGCGGCCGGACAGCACGGACCGTGGATTGCATCGATAGTCGAGTGGCTGGACCGGACATTCCCGACGGTGTGATTATTCCCTGGAAAAATCTCTGATTGGGCCGGAACCGCCACAGATGCCGCTATGCCTCCAGCAAGCGACTTCTGTGGCGGTTTTTCAATTGCGTGGAGACTTTGTGCGCAGAGACAGACTTCGCTTTTGAAAGACTATCATGTATAATAATCACGAATCTCACACGGGGAACCTGACAGAAATTTACCGGCGGAAACGAAAGCGGTGTAAAGGCTCACATGGATATTACTGCAAAACTGTCAACCATCTTTGTTGATATGATATTACCCTTGTTGGTTGGCTATGCCCTGCGCTGGGCTCCATGGAACAGCACCGTTTTCTTTAACCGGATGATAACGGTGGGCATTGTATTTCTGTTCCCCTTCCTGACGTTATTCAGCATATGGGGACTGGTTCCGGTATTTGACCTGGTGTGGCTGCCGGTGTTCGGTTTTCTGCTTCATGTGTTGCCCGGCGGAATCTGTCTTTTGCGCGGGCGGCGCAAGTATACGGGCAGTCTGGATTATGGGAGCTATGCAATCTCCGGATTTCTTTCCAACCGTGTTACCCTGGGGGCTTTGACCGCTTATGTTCTCTATGGGGAAACGGGATATGCATACGCGCAGATGGTCGTACTATTCGACAATTTGCTGACATTCGGTTTCGCATATCCTTTGGCGCAATATTATCGTAACCTGCACGAACTGAGCGGCAAGTTGCAGTTTGATCTAAAGCGGATTCTATTCAACAGGAACCAGCTGCCCCTCTTCGGGATGGTCATTGGCGCACTGCTGAACTGGCAGGGCATCCACCGTCCGGAGTCTTTTCTGCCGGCGTTCGGTCTTGCAGTGCATTTTGCGGCGTGGACATTTCTGTTGCCTGTGGGGTACTCCATGGATTTTGGCGAAGTTCGAAACTACCTGCAGGATGCTGCAGAGATCAGTCTGGTGAAATGCATTCTGACCCCAGTTTTGACAGTCGCGGCGGCAAGTTTTCTCATTCATGAGAGTGTCGCGCTCAGGACTCTGGTCTTGCTGTCTGCAGCTCCTACGGCTGTAAACGCCGTAATTGTGATGAAACTTTTCGGCCTGAACCTGCATCTTGCAGTGGCGGCTTTTGTTTTATCCACTGCAGTATATTTGCTTGCAGTATTCCCGCTCTTTTTTTTCTGGTGACGGAAAAAAGAAAAGCCTCTGCATCGCAAAGGACCGGATCATTTCGTGAAGTCATCGGAGAAAAAATGATATCCGCTATACGGCCGTGTTGTAAACACGGGAGGTAAACCAAGCTCGATGTCGAAAATTGTTGTATAGAAACAAGTGCCTGTGAGAATAGGGAATATCTTCGGAACAGAGGGTGCAAGAACGCATGCGTATCGTTATGATCGACGAATTGACAAGTGACATGAAACTGGCAAGAGAAGTGATTGACCCGGAAACCGGGCGGGTACTGCTGGGGGCCGGGGGAACCAACCTGCAGAAATATGCCGATAGGCTGCGCAATATTGGCGCGAGCTATGTGTATGTGCAAGATGAGATTGCGGAAGATGTCGAACTGCCGGACACAGTATGCGAAGAACTGCGGACAAGGGCCAATGCGGCGCTAAAAGAAATATACGGAAAACTTCAGATGGACCAGCATCCGGAATACACATCACTGATGCGCATGGTGAAGGACCTGCTTGAGGAAGTGCTTGGCATCAGGGAATATGTGGTCAATGTATATGAGCTGCGGTATGGCGGAGGAGATTTTATCGGACATTCCGTCAATGTTGCGTTGCTTTCCCTCTTGTTGGGGCATGGTTTGGGCTATGACGACGAAAAACTGAAAAAACTCGGCATGGGAGCATTGCTGCATGATGTCGGAGTTGCGGTTCTGCCAAAAGCGATACAGGAAAAACGCGGGGCTCTGAATGAAGAAGAGCAGAACCTGTATCAGCAGCATCCGGTTCTTGGCTATCACCTTGTCAAAAATAACTGGGAAGTGGCTGCATTGTCGAGAGGTGTGATACTTTCCCATCATGAAAGGTCTGACGGGTCGGGATATCCGCGACGTTTGCTCAAAGGCGACATCCATGAATTCTCCCGAATCGTTGGGTTGGTGGATACCTTTGAAGAACTGACAGGCGGACATCCGCTATCAACGCAGATGAATGTTCATGAAGCTGTGGAGTATTTGAACATTCATGGCCCCGAATGGTTTGGCGCGGAATTGACGGAAAGTTTTATCAGCCGTATCCCCATCTATCAGACAGGGACTACGGTGAGTCTGAACGATGGAAGAAGAGCGGTGGTGGTTTCCCAGAACAAGGGGTTTCCAACCCGCCCGATAATCCGGGTTTTTCAGGATCAAAAAGGAAAACAGGTCAATCCCGGAATGGAAATCAACCTGTTGGAAGCCAACCATATCTTTGTCGGGCAAGACTAGATTCTTAGTGTTTGCAGTGCTGGGTCCGGTCGCTGCATTCGGCAACTTTTGCATCGTTGAAATTATCGATGCAGCTAAGGTATCCGGTGATGCGGCGAACGCGGCGAATGGGGGATTTTTCCGTCGCCTTGACGATGACTTCTTCGCCATCCAGGCTGATTTCCAACAGGCCAATTCTTTTGTTGGTTTTTTCCCAAAGCTTTTTTTCTTCCCCGACATACTGGAGTATTTCTTCCTTGGAGAGCTGTGAATCAGCCAGCACTTTGATTCCGTCGATAACCATTCCGGTACCTCCAACCACTATAATTCTACGAGAGATATAGTTCTATGTGGGTGCGGTTTCTCCTTCTATATATTGATGTTTTTATGAAAAATATATAAAAATAACACAAGGGCGGGTGATGCCGGTGATTCGAGAACGCCGAACCCGGGAAAAATTACAGATGTATTATCGGAAATTCGTTGACAAGGGTGTATTGGACCCCAATGTGCATCCATGGGTTGCGGAAGCCTGGCAAAAGAGCCGGACCAACGGCGTTTCTGCAAAAGCTTTCGGCACCTTCAGACGGTTGACGCCGGAAGAGTTGTCGCGCCGTTTGGCTGCAGCCCAGCCGGTGATCAAGCACCTCGATGGATTGTATGAGGATATCCGTGATTTTCTGAGCCTGAACAACATCAGTGTATTGCTGCTGGACCGGGAAGCGTATGTCGTAAAAAGCTATGCCATGTCCTATTACCAGAAAACGCCTGGAGAGCTGGAAGGAGCGCGCCTGGCCGACAGGGACATCGGCGCTTCCAGTCTGGGAATCGCTTTGGCGCACCGTACGCCTTTCGTTTTATATGGACCGGAAATATGGATCGAAGAATGCCACGAATCAGATGCTGCGTCCGCACCGATCCTGTGTAACGGGGAAGTGCGCTATCTGATTTCTCTGGTTGTCATGGACGGCGCAGACACTCACCAGCTGCCCATTGATGCATTGTCCGCCCTGCTGCTTTCCCTGAAAAAATCGTTGGAGCAGACTCTGGAACTGGAAGAAAAACTTGCAGACCGGCATAGCGTCCTGGATAAGATGCCTGTGGTCGTGTACCAGGTGGCGCCTGACGGCGGACTGCTGTACGCAAACCAGATGGGCTTGCAACGATTGATCCGCAGTCAAAAACGCAGTTATGGAACCGGGCAGTATAACCTGAACGATGCGGTTCTCAACTATCGCCATACACAGATTCCCAAGGCGTTTCTGGGAATCCCGTCGCAAAACCGTGAGATTGTCTGGATTTTTGGCAGCAAGACCTACGAAGACCTTGCCAATGTCTGGCCGGTGTACGGTGAATCCGGAATTCGCAGCGTAAACGTCATATCGGCGCCGATTGAGGAATTGAAAACTCTTGTTGCCTATGCGTCACAGTATAAGGCGAGGTACAGCCTGTCCAGCCTTGTTGGCGAGTCACCCCGCTTCCTGGCTATGAAAGACAAGGCTGCACGCACAGCCAAACATCTCAATAATCTGCTCATCGTTGGTGAACCGGGGACAGGCAAGCAACGCCTGGCGCATGGCATACATCAGGCAAGCAACCGCGCCGCCGGACCGTTGATTACAATCCGCTGCGGCGATACTCCGCCGGAACTCTTGCCCCAGGAACTGTTCGGGCAAAAGAATTCTGCAGGAACCGCCATTCCGGGAAAAATCGAACTGGCCCGCGGCGGGACAATTTTCATCGATGAAATCGATAAAATTCCATTTGCCCTGGGAGAATCTCTGCTGGCTGCGCTGAAACAGGAAGAAGATGTTCGGGTTATCGCGGCTGCAGACATTGACCCCAAAAAGTTGCTCGCCAAACAACTTTTTTCCGAGTCGCTATACAACGCCATTTCCCATACGGTCATCCGCACGCCGTCCCTGCGACATCGTCAGGTGGATATTCCCCTGATTGCCTGCGATATCTTGAAAGAGCTTGCAGAACAGCATCCGATGGAGAAAAAGAAACTCACCCCGGAAGCGATGGATATGCTGCTGAGCTATGATTGGCCCGGCAATGTCAAACAACTGCAGGGAGTGCTGGAACAAGGCTTTTTCAGAGCGCATGGCTGCCTGATTCAGCCTTCCGATCTGGTGCTGCCGGGCGGAACAGGGTGGGGAAAAGCCTGGAAAAAAGACCGGAATGTGTTTTTGGAGGCATGGAAGGCCTGCGGAGGCAATGTCAGCCGTCTTGCCGCTAACCTGGCTGTCAGTCGGGTCACTTTATACAGATATCTTGAAAAATACGGACTGGAAAAAAACCGAAAGTAGGTGCATCCCGCCGGATGGGACGTTTGCGCAGGAGACCGGGGATGGAGGACGCTCTTCGGAGATTCCCCGGTCAAGTGGTTATTTTGGATGACGCGTACAGACTAAAAGGGATATGGCATGAATTCTTTTCCCAACAGGGTCCGATATTCGTGGAACTTGGTACAGGCAAGGGTCAATTTTTACGCAGCATGGCGAAGTTGCATCCGGAAACGTGCTTTATCGGGATGGAACGGGAGCCGGGGGTTTTGTTGCAGGCTGTGCGAAAAGCAGACGAATTGCAGCTGAAAAACTTGAAATTTGTCTTATGCGATGTGCAAAACCTGCCAAATGTGTTTGGGCCGGGAGAAATCGATGGTCTATATATCCATTTTTGTGATCCATGGCCGAAAAGCAGGCACGCAAAGCGCCGGTTGACGCATGCCGATTTTTTGGCTGCATACAAGTCGGTGTTGTCGCCGCGCGGGTTTCTGCGCTTCAAGACCGACAATCGGGAATTGTTCGCGTATTCGCTTTCCTCCTTTGCAGAGGCGGGGATGGAACTGCTTCAGGTTTCTGAAGATTTGCATGCGGGTGCAATAGAGCCGGCAGGCTGCGTTACAGAATACGAAGCGAAATTTTCCGCTGCGGGGTTGGCAGTGTGCTATTGTGAAGCCCGGTTTACAACACCGGACAAGGAGGCGGCTGTTTGACGCAACAGGAATCTGCCCCAAAAGGGAAAACCGTTCGAATACGTTGGGGACCTCGGATATGGGCCAGTCCGCTGGAAGGACTGGGTTTTGTACTTATTTTGCTTTTTTTGCTTGGCTCCATCAACGTTTTTAGCGCCAGTTTCGTCATGGGTTCGCAGTTGCTCGGAGACAGCCTCTATTTTCTCAAGCGGCATCTTTTTGCAACTATTCTGGGCTTTGCGGGGATGGCGTGGACGATAAGACAGGGTTACCGCTGGGTTCTTGACAGACTCTCCTGGTGGTCCATTTTGACCATTGTTTTGCTGGCTGCAGTATATGTTGTGGGGATTGAGGCCAATGGGGCAAAACGGTGGCTCTCGATAGGCGGCCTTACTACCTTTCAGCCTTCGGAGCTGGCAAAACTCGTCGCAGTGCTTGCTGCAGCGGCTTATGTCGGACCCAGACTGGACAGGCGTTCCGTATCACTTGTGTCTTATCCCATGTTCCTTGCAACCGTCATGGGACTGATGGTGACCATGCAGCCTGATATGGGCACAGGCGTGATTATTGGCGGCATGTGTCTGGTGCCATACCTGGTGGCGGGAATACCCAAGAAGGAATGGATTGCACTTATTGTTCTGGGAATCAGCGGCACGGCGCTATTGATCAGCCGATACGCTTACCGGTCGGAAAGAGTCTGGGCCTGGTTAAATCCTGCAGCGTATGCGCAAACGAGCGGTTATCAGCCAACCCAGTCATTGCTGGCCATTGGCTCGGGCGGGCTGAAAGGCACCGGCCTGGGAATGGGCGCCAGCAAATTTTATTATCTGCCGGAAGCCCATACGGATTTTGCTTTTGCCATATGGGCGCAGGAAACAGGGTTCATCGGTGCGGTTGTCGTGCTGGTCCTTGTAGGTGCCATGGCCTGTTATGGAATAAAGATCGCCATGGACGCAGCGGACGGCAGGGGACGTATTCTGTCGATTGGGGTAGTATTCATGATTGCGGGGCAGGCAATCGGCAATACAGCCATGGTTGTCGGCTTGCTTCCCGTTACCGGTGTGCCGATGCCTTTTTTTAGTTACGGTGGATCGGCGTTGATCGTCAATTTCCTGGCAATCGGCCTGTTGATCAGCGTAGCGGTTGAATCAGCCAGACGGGGAAAAACATCCGCAAGTTCCTCGAATGACACGGTTTCGCGCCAACCGAAGCAGCGACTGACTGAACGCTTGCGGAAACGGATGCATTGAAAATGGAGTCACTGACCGCCAGCCTGCTGGAGTGGTATGATCGGGTGCAGCGTGACTTGCCCTGGCGAGCAGATAAAGAGCCTTACCACATATGGGTGTCCGAAGTGATGCTGCAACAAACCCGCGTGGAAACGGTAATTCCATATTATAAAAAGTTCCTGCAGCGGTTTCCGGATATGGCTTCTCTGGCTGCGGCTTCGGAAGAAGAACTGCTGGAAACCTGGCAAGGCCTTGGATATTATTCACGGGTTCGCCATTTGCAGCGCGGCGTGCGTGAAGTTTTATCCAGCTATGGCGGAAAAACACCGGAAACCAGAGCGGAACTGCTGAAAATTCCTGGTGTAGGAAACTATACTGCCGGGGCCATTCTCAGTATTGCGCATGACCAGCCTGAACCCGCTGTGGATGCCAACGTTCTCAGGGTAGTCAGCCGTATGCTCCATGTGGAGAAGCCGATGGAGTTGTCAGAGCCCCGCCGGTCGGTGGAAGTCTTTGTCCGGGGATTGCTTGAGAGCAGCATGCGGCGCGGCGATATTACACAGGCATTGATGGAACTGGGCGCATTGGTCTGTATTCCGCGCAACCCGCGATGCGGCCTTTGTCCGTGGTCGGACCGATGCATCGCTTTCGAATGCCGCGATCAAAATGAACTGCCGAAGAAAGCCACGCCCAAACCGCCCGTGCCTGTGGAAGTGTATACAGGAATACTGATGGCCCGGGGAAAAGTATTAGGCGTGAGGCGGCCGGCTGGCGGTATTCTGGGAGGAATGTGGGAGTTTCCTTCTGTAGAAAAGATGACGGCGGAACCAACAGGAACTGATCCGTCAGCACTATTGACTGCCTGTTTTCGCAATCTCGGCCAGGATATTGTTGTTGGGTCAGAGTGGCGAAGTTTGACGCACACCTTCAGCCACCGCGAATGGAGGATGCGTGTTTTTTTCTGTAACGTGGCAGTTGAGGACTATCCACCACCGCTCGAGGCATTGTGGCTTGCGCCGCAGGAAATGGATAAAGTTGTCTGGGCCGGTCCGCATCGGAAAATTGCGTTGTGGGTCAAGGCTGAGTTGAGTCGAGACCAGGAAAGAAGGTTCTGAAACAGGTGTCTGTGAACGAATTGCCGTCAGGGAAAAAATTTAAAAGGTTTTGTGTTCTGATGGTGGGGCTTTTGCTTCTTGTAGCAATGCGGCTGGCATGGGTGCAGTTAATCGATGGGAAAACCTGGGCCGACAAAGCGAGGGAACAACTGCAGGAGAGCCGTGTTCTGCAAACTCCGCGCGGAACAATCTTCGACAGGACAGGCAAGGAACTGGCCATCAGCCATATGGCCAAGTCTCTTTACGCCAACCCGCGTGAAATCGTCGAACCGGACAAGCTGGCAAAAGCATTGGCGCCCCTTCTGCAGATGAATGAAGCGTCCTTGCGCGACCGGCTGAAGGTAAAGGGTGATTTCATCTGGCTGAAAAGGACGCTGGAACCGGCTGAATATCAGAGAGTTGCCGACATGATCGCCAAAGACAAGATCCGCGGCCTGGAATTTCTCGAAGAAAGCCGCCGTGTTTATCCGAACGAGATGCTGGCAGCTCATATTCTGGGATTTGTCGGCACAGACGACAAAGGGCTTTCCGGTGTTGAGATGGCAATGGATTCTACACTGAAGGGGAAAACACATCAACAGATTTTGGACACGGATAGCAAGGGAATTCCAATTTTCAAGTCGATTTTTGCCTTTTCCAAACCAAAAGCCGGACAGTCAATCTATCTGACCATCGATAACTCCATTCAATTTGCCGTGGAGCAGGCGCTGGACAATGCCCTCGCCCGCACAAAAGCCCACGCAGCCACAATGATCGTGATGAATCCCAAAACAGGCGAAATATTAGCCATGGCCAGCAGACCGGCTTTTAATCCCAATACATTTTATCGTTATAAGGACCAGGAGTGGCGAAACAGGGCGATAGCCTCGATATACGAACCGGGTTCTACTTTCAAGTCGCTGGTGGCGGCTGCCGGGATACAGGAGAAGGTAGTAACATCATCGGAAGTGCTTAATGATACAGGCGCACGTGATGTGGGCGGTCGCGTGATCAAGAACTGGGACGGCGGCAGTTACGGCAAAATGCCGTTTTCCGACTTCGTAAAGTATTCCATAAATACCGGTTTTGCTGAAGTCGCCCAGCGCATGGGCGGCGAACGCATGCTCAAATATTCGGAGCTCTTTGGATTCGGCAAGGCCAGCGGCATTGAATTGCCGGGCGAGGAAGAGGGCATACTGCTGACGTTAAAAGCAATGCAGCCAGCGGATTCGGCAACGATGGGAATCGGTCAGGCTGTGGCAGTAACGCCGCTCCAGCTGATCACCGCCGTATCCTCACTGGCCAATGACGGAAAATTGCTGAAGCCGCATATCATTAAGGAAATCCGCGACAGCGACGGCTTGCTTGTCAGTTATTCGTCGCCGCAGGTTGTGCGCCAGACCGTAAGCCCTGAAGTGGCGCGAGAAGTTGCGGGCATGATGGAAAAGGTTCTGACGGAGGGCGGCGGCAAGAAAGCGCGTGTGCCGGGGTACCGTTTTGCAGGCAAAACGGGTACGGCGGAACGGCTGCGGGACAATGGCAACGGATATGATCCCGGACGCTATATCGCTTCGTTTGTCGGTTTTGGGCCGATGGAAGACGTGCAACTGGCAGGACTGGTCGTAATCGACAGCCCGTCAGGACTGTATTACGGCGGCGAAATCGCCGCACCGGTTTTTTCCGAAGTCATGAGCCAGGTAGTACGAATCCTGGGGTTGCGTCCCTCGGAGATCCTGCCGGCGTTTCAAGCTGCAAAACCACCGCCGGCAACTGTACCTGCTCCACAGACTCCTCCGGCGCCTGCTGCGCCTGTTGCGCCGCAGGGAGGTTACCCTGGCGGGAAAATAGCAGTTCCTGACGTGACAGGCAGGACGATTCGCGAAGCTGCTCTTATTTTGAGTCAGGCGGGATTGTCACTGATGCCGGAAGGCGGAGGTGTAGCCGTCAGACAGAGCATTGCCGCGAATACGCCTGTTGTGAAGGGGACAACAGTCATAGTCCGTTTTGAACCGAGGTAGCATGATATGGCGGATAAAGAAAAACTGGCCGGACTTTTTGCAGAAATCGCCCAATGGCTGGAACTGAAAGGGGAAAATCCATTTAAGATCAGGGCGTATGAAAATGCGGCCCGGATTTTCGAGCAATTGGATGCAGACCTTGCGGTTCTGGCCCAAAACGGCACTCTGGAGGATATTCCGGGAGTCGGTCCCGCCATCGCAGGAAAAGCTGCGGAGTTCATTTCGACGGGCCGCATAAAATACCATGATGAGCTGAAGGAATCCATTCCGCCCGTTTTGTTTGAAATGATCCGGATTTCCGGACTGGGTGCCAAGAAAGCGGTTGCTTTGCAGACAAAACTCAACTTATCATCCATCGGCGAACTGGAATACGCCTGCAGGGAGAACCGGCTGCTTGATTTGCCCGGCTTTGGCGCCAAAACCCAGGCGAAGATATTGGCCGGGATCGAAGCATTGCGCCGTTTCCAGGGGCGATTCCTGGTGTCGGATGCGTTGCCTGTGGCGCTGGAATTCAAGGAGCGGATTCGGAAAATATCGTCGGTGTCGGCGGTGGAAGTGGCCGGAAGTCTCAGACGCCGGAAGGAAACGGCAGGCGACGTCGATATCGTTGTGGGTGCGACGGATTCGACCCCTGTGATGAACGCAGTTCTGGAAATGCCGAATGTTGAAGCTGTCATTGCGCATGGACCGACAAAAACCAGTGTAACCCTGGGTAACGGACTGAATGTGGATGTCCGCGTGGTGGCTCCTGCCGAGTATCCCTGTGCACTGCATCATTTCACCGGGAGCAAGGAACATAACGTTCTGTTGCGGAGCCTGGCAAAAGAACGCGGCATCAAAATCAATGAATACGCCCTGGAAAAGGAAAATGGCGAACGGCTGGAGATTGAAGACGAAGCGGCAATCTATCGAATCCTGGAAATGGACTATATCGAGCCCGAACTGCGGGAAGGCGGCGATGAGCTGCAGGCGGCGCGGGAGCATCGCTTGCCGGTATTGGTAAAGGAGGAGGAGCTGCAGGGCTCTTTCCATATGCATACCGCATGGTCGGATGGCAGGGCGGCCTTGCCGCAGATGGTGTCAAGCGCCCGGGCGTTGGGCTGGAAATACATCGGAATCACTGATCACAGCCGTTCGGCATTTTATGCGGGAGGGTTGACCGAAAAGGCGGTTTTCGAGCAACGGCAGGAGATTGACGCTTTCAATGCGTCTCAGAATGATTTCACCGTTTTTTCCGGCATCGAAAGCGATATCTTGCCGGACGGTTCCTTAGATTATCCGGAATCCATTCTTCGTCAGTTCGATTTTATCATCGGTTCCGTTCATTCCTCTTTCGGCCTGACCAGGGAAGCGATGACCCGACGTCTGACCCAGGCCATGCAAAACCCTTACCTCACCATGCTGGGCCATCCGACAGGCAGATTGCTGCTGGCCCGTGACGGATATGAGGTGGATCTGGACGAGATCATCAAGGTCGCGGCGGCAACAAAAACGGTCGTTGAAATCAATGCAAGTCCGTACCGGCTTGACCTCGACTGGCGATGGTGCCGGCAGGCGAAAGAATACGGCGTGCTCTTCGCAATCAATCCCGATGCGCATTCGCCGGAAGAGCTGAAAAATGTTTCCTACGGCGTCGGCATTGCGCGCAAGGGATGGCTGGAAGCGACAGATATTTTGAATACACGCACAGTCGCTGAAGTCGCTGCAGTCTTCAAAAGAAAACATATGCCCGCACCGTAGGCTGGTGCAGGAAAACGAAGCGATTTTCGCGAATGAAACACAAGAATAACCCAGTTGAAGTACATACAGCGAGGAGTGTCAGCCGATGCGCAGTGATATTGAAATTGCCCAGGCCGCAAACATGAAACCGATTGGTGAAATTGCATCATCTTTGGGCATTGATGCACGCTATGTGGAAAACTACGGTCACTATAAAGCCAAAATATCACTGGACGTCTGGAAAGAACTCGCGCCGAAGCCGGACGGCAAACTGATTTTGGTGACGGCAATCACGCCGACTCCTGCAGGAGAAGGCAAAACCACGACGACGATTGGTGTGACGCAGGCGCTTGTCAAACTGGGCAAGAAAGCCATACTGATGTTGCGGGAACCGTCGCTCGGGCCTTGCATGGGGGTCAAGGGCGGTGCAGCCGGCGGGGGATATTCGCAAGTTGTGCCGATGGAAGACATCAACCTGCATTTTACCGGTGATTTTCACGCTGTTTCCACAGCGCATGCCTTGTTGTCCGCGGCGCTGGACAACCACCTGCAGCAGGGAAATGCACTAGGCATAGATCCGCGCCGCATCGTCTGGCGGCGTGCCGTGGACATGAACGACCGCGCACTCCGCAATATCATTGTCGGATTGGGCGGCAAAGCGCACGGCGTGCCCCGTGAAGACGGTTTTGACATTACGGTGGCATCCGAAGTCATGGCGGTGCTTTGTCTTGCAAAAGATTTGGCCGATTTGAAGGCGCGTCTTTCCAGGATTGTCGTAGCGTACACGGCTGCAGGCAAGCCTGTCACAGCCGGAGAGCTGAAGGTCCACGGGGCGATGGCGGCTTTGCTCAAGGAAGCGATCAAACCCAACCTGGTACAGACGCTGGAAAATGTGCCGGCCATCATTCATGGCGGACCTTTCGCCAATATTGCGCATGGCTGCAACAGTCTGAGCGCCACCCGCATGGGTCTGAAACTGGCTGATTATGCCGTTACGGAAGCCGGTTTTGGCGCGGACCTCGGTGCGGAGAAGTTCCTTGACATCAAGTGCCGCATGGGCGGATTGAAGCCGGCAGCGGTGGTGCTGGTAGCGACTGTCCGGGCGTTGAAAATGCATGGCGGAGTGGCCAAATCAGACCTGGGCAAAGAAGATGTGCAGGCAGTCTTGCGGGGAGCCGGAAACCTGGAAAAACATATTGAAAATATGCAGAAATTCCGTTTGCCCATTGTTGTGGCCGTCAATATGTTCCCGACGGACACGGCTGCCGAACTTGCCGCAGTGCTGGATATTTGTGCGCGGCATGGCGTGGCGGCGGCAGAGTCGAGGGTGTTCAGCGACGGCGGTGCAGGCGGGATTGCTGTGGCGGAAAAACTTCTGGCGCTTTTACAGCAGGATACGGTGGAATACCAACCGATATATCCACTGGAAATGCCTCTCAAGGAAAAAGTTCGTACCATTGCCCGGGAAATATATGGCGCCGAGGATGCGGTGTTTACAAAAGAAGCCGAACAGAGCATCGAAACGCTTGCGAACATGGGCTATGGCAATCTGCCTGTTTGTATGGCAAAAACCCAATACTCCCTATCGGACGACCCTGCGCTGTTGGGGCGACCCCGGGGTTTTGTCATTACCGTAAAACAGGCAAAGCTGTCAGCCG
The DNA here is from genome assembly GCA_964638945.1 of uncultured Veillonellaceae bacterium. Classification (GTDB taxonomy): domain Bacteria; phylum Bacillota; class Negativicutes; order UBA1444; family UBA1444; genus CAZXCC01. The sequence continues at coordinate 15,399 of CAZXCC010000011.1, forward strand.
GGGCAGGATTTGTGGTAATGCTGACCGGAGAAATTATGACCATGCCGGGGCTGCCAAAAGTTCCTGCTGCAGAAAATATCGACATCGATAACGACGGCCGGATTTCCGGATTGTTTTAGTCAAGTTGATCTGAGGAGGATTTTCCCGAAAATGGCTTTGAGTATGGAAGGCAAGCCGGCTGCCGCCGCATTGCGGGCCCGGTTGACGGAAAAAGTCAAAACGCTGAAAATGATGAATATTCCCTGTGGATTGGCGGTTCTTCTTGTCGGAGACGATCACGCATCGATCGTCTATGCCGAATGGTTGGGAAAACTGTGCAGCAATGTCGGCCTGCCCTATCATCTCGCAGCGCTGCCCGCCGAGACGACGCAGGACGAATTGATGGGCCTGATCGAACAATTGAACCATAATCCGGACGTCAGCGGTATATTGCCGATGATGCCCATGCCTCGCCAGATTGACGCCGATCTTGTGGCATTGGGCCTTGATCCCCAGAAAGACGTGGATGCCCTTCACCCGTTGAACGTCGGACTGGTGGCAGCGGGAAAAAGCCCGTGGGCTCCATGCACGCCGCGTGCTGTGATGGCGGTGCTGGATTATTACAAAACGGATATCCAAGGCAAACACGCCGTCATCGTCGGGCGCAGCAATGTTGTGGGCAAGCCGTTGGCCCAGCTTTTGCTGGCGCGTGATGCTACCGTGACGATATGCCACTCCAAAACACCGGACCTTGGAAAATTTTTGCGGGAAGCCGATATTGTCGTGGCGGCTGTCGGACGTCCCTCCCTGATTACTGCCGGCATGATAAAAAAAGATGCGGTAGTGGTGGATGTAGGAATTAACGAAGTCAATGGGCGTATTGTCGGAGATGTCGATTTTGCAGGCGTCAGCGCCATTGCCTCGGCAATCACCCCGGTGCCTGGCGGGATCGGTACGGTGAGCACGGTTATGGTCCTGGAGGCCGTGCTGCGTAAGTGGGACATTTGATGAAATCAGGTTGAAAGGGAGAAAATAATGCAGGCTATTTTGGGCGGCAAAGTATATACGATGAATGGAACTCCGTTGAAAAATGGCGTAGTCTTACTCGACGGAGAAAAAATAGCGGCTGTCGGGGAAAATCTGGCGCTGCCGGAAGGTTGCGAAGTATTCGACGCCACAGGGAAAATTGTCACGCCGGGGCTGATTGATGCGCATACTCATCTCGGTGTATATGCGGAGCCGACGGAATGGTCCGCTGAGGACGGAAATGAAACCAGCGGGCCTGTGACTCCTGCCATGGATGCGCTGGACGCGATAAATCCATCGGACATTGCTTTTGATGACGCGTTTTCGGGCGGAGTAACGACGGTAATGATCGCACCGGGCAGTGCAAATGCTGTAGGCGGGCAGTGCGTAGTCGTCAAAACGGTTCGCAGGCCCACGGTCGAGTCGATGATTCTGCGACGGCATGCGGGTCTGAAAATAGCCTTTGGCGAAAACCCCAGGCGAGTTTACGGCGATAAACAAAAAGCGCCGGTGACGCGTATGGCGACAGCGTACCTGATCCGTGAGACATTGCAAAAAGCCCGGGATTATTTGAAAAAGAAAGACACCAAGGAGTTTGTGCCGGATTTTGGCATGGATGCAGTACTGCGGGTATTGCGTCATGAGATGCCGCTCAGGGCGCACGCGCATCGGGCGGATGACATCATGACCGCACTGCGGATCGCCAGAGAGTTCGATGTGGAGATTGTGCTGGACCATTGTACGGAAGGGCATCTCATCGCGGAAGAACTGGCGAAAAGGCAGGCGAGGGCGGCTATAGGCCCGCAGCTGATCACCCGGGCCAAGATGGAGCTCAAGGACAAGAGCTACCGTACACCGGCCATACTGGAAAAGCATGGCATACAGTTTGCTCTGGTCAGCGACCACCCGGTGGTGCCGAACATGTTCCTGTCCGCCTATGCCGGTCTGGCTGTGCGTTTCGGCTTATCCCCGGCAGCGGCTTTGCGGGCGGTTACGACTGATCCGGCCGAAATTCTGGGTATAGCAGACCGTGTGGGAAAACTGGCTCCGGGTTATGATGCGGATATCGTTGTTTGGAGTGGAGAACCCATTGAATTGGCATCACGGCCGGAAAAAATATGGGTGGGTGGTACCTGCGGGGAGCCACCGGCCGACAATGGAGGGGCGGCAGCATGGCAGCAGAAGTAATTGACCGCGACTGGGAAGATTTTAAGAAGAAATTCAACACGAAGTCCCAGATAGACCTGAATCAGTACAAACCCGCCCAGATGCAGCGCCGGATCACCAATTTGATGGCGCGTCACAATGTCACCAAATACATGGATTTCTTAGCGTTGATTGAAAAAGACGAAACCTTGTATCGCTATTTCATTGATTATCTGACGATTAACGTCACGGAATTTTTCCGAACTCCGGAGAAATTTGTTGAACTGGAACAAAAGGTCATCCCGGATTTGATGAAACAGAACCCGAATAAGCTGAAAATTTGGAGCGCAGGCTGCTCGACAGGCGCGGAACCATATTCGATGTCGATTATGATGTCGGATGTAACTCCCCGGGTGAAGCACCCAATCCTGGCCAGTGACCTGGATGTCAAAATGCTCGCCAAGGCCAAGGAAGGGATTTATCATGTCAATGAACTGAAAAATGTTTCGCCGGCTCGTCTCGCAAAATATTTTCGGCAAGTGGACGCAGAACGCTATGCCGTGACTTCGGACGTAAAGGACGGAATCACTTTTCAGCACCACAACTTGCTGCTGGATAAGTATGATACTAATTTTGACCTGATTTCCTGCCGGAACGTCGTTATTTATTTCACGGAAGAAGCCAAAGATATGCTGTACAGACGCTTTCTGGAAGCGCTCAGACCCGGCGGGGTGCTCTTTGTCGGTGGCACCGAGGCGATTCTCAATTTCCGTGAGATCGGATTCCAGCATTATCTGCCGTTTTTCTACCGGAAACCTCTGAAATGACAACAGAATTTTGCGCATAAACAAAGATAAGCCGGATCTCTCGAAGAGATCCGGCTTTGTCAGTTTATCGGAGAAGGGGTTCACCCTGTTTTATTTTGCCTTTTCTTCTTTTCCTGGTAGAGATTCAGGTCGGCTCGCTGCAACCAGTCCGTCCAGCCCGCATCGAAGCGGGAATACTCAGAAACACCGACGCTGACACTCATCGCGAGTGCATTGTTTTCCCAGATGAAAGGGTGAGAGCGCACAGCCTGTCGAATGCTCTCCGCCACCAACCGGGCCTCTGTCAGGGAGACTCCCGGCAGGAGCAGGACAAACTCATCACCGCCCAGCCGCCCCAAAATGCAATCCTCCTCAATCTGAGAGCGGATGGCTTTAACGACGTTAAGCAACAGGGCGTCGCCGGCGGAATGTCCAAAGGTGTCGTTTGTCTGTTTCAAACGGTCCAGGTCGATAAGCAATAACGAACAAGGTTGTTGCAACCTTGTTGTACGGGCGATTTCGGCTTCTCCCAACTCTATGAGTTTTCGCCGGTTGTATAAGCCTGTCAACGGATCGATCGACGCAAGATTTTCCAGCTCCTGCCGGGCTGCCCATAAATTTTTGGCCAGCCGCTGGCTGTTGAGCATCATGAACAGCAGTGCAGAAGAGACTTCCAGCAGCAGCAGGGAGGAAAAATACACAATGCTGGCAAGGGAGGGAATCAGAATGTGCCGGGCCTCGGGGAACATGCTCCACTCCAGGAGGCGCCCGAACATAGTGACGGCATATAATAAATAAGTCAGACCCAGCGTTTTGGCTATGATGGGGTACCCTTGCCGAATCCCCCTCATCATATCAACGACGATGATAAGGCAATAGCTTGCAATGCAGGCAGTAACCACCAGGAGGCGAATGAGCGGATCATTTTCAACAAAGGTATAGTATACGAGAGACAAGGCGCAACCGCAAACCGCAATGATATGGAACCGCAGCCGCCCCAGGATGGGCTTGCCCCAGAAAAGGCGGACGCCGATATGGCGAACGGCGGCGGCAGACATGGCGGCCGTGTTGGCGATAACGACGGTATAAAAATCAGAGATGACTCCCTTGAAGGCAAAAAGCAAGAAAGTAACAGCGATGCCGACGCTGCCGAGAGCCCAGTAACCAAAACCGGAGAAGGTTTTTTGCGTACGCCAGTAGATCGCCATCATCAGGGCAACCATGACATTGATGAGCAGGTTGGCAAAAAACAGAGTTCGGATATCCAACAGCAATACCCCGAATTCACTGCATATTTTTCTCTGCGATTCTAATCATATCAACAACAAACTAAGAGTATCATTGTATTCTTGCAAGTGCAAGAGGAAATACGCTTCGAAAAAAATAATGCGAAAAACTTGACAAAGAATGAAACAGACTGTTAAAATCATAGACAAGTTAACAGAATCAAAAGTCGATGATCAGGAAGAGTACTCGTGCGAGAGAGCCTCAGCGAGCCGGTGGCAGTGGAAGACCGGTGTGACTCAACACGACGAATGGACCTGAGAGATGCAGTCCGATCCGCTTTGCGGGGTAGGCGCTGACGGAAAACTTCCTCCGTTATCATGGGAAGCGGGTATCGGACAAATATGTCCCGTACTTTGACCAAGTCGGGTTCGCAAGAACCAAGCAGGGTGGTACCGCGGGTTAACCCCTCGTCCCTACATATCAGTAGAGACGAGGGGTATTTTATTTTTAGCGGGAACAAAGGAGGAGAAAACAATGGAAAACAACAAAACGGTAGAAATGACTCAGGTAGCGGCGCAAGGGGGAAAATACCGCTGGGTTGCGATATCTGCACTTCTTTTGGCAATTGGTTCAATCATGCGGCTGGTTAGCCCGAGCTTTGCCGGGATCAGCATAAATTGGGTGATCACCATGTACTGCATCACGATCCTGATTGTGCGGCCGACCGTGTCAAAAGCCGTAGCTATTGGCCTGGTTGCAGGCGCGATCAATACAATCACTTCGAAATCGCCTCTGCCGCATCTCAACTTTTTGTCGGAACCGGTCGGTGCACTGGTTTGCGTTCTGCTGATGGCGATTCCGTTAGCCATGAAAATAGGGCCTGTCAGTTTCCGCCCTGCCGTGATCACATTTTTGACGACCATTGCCAGCGGCATGACGTTTATCACTTCCTTTAAATTTCTTATGGGAGTACCGAATCAAATCTATCTGTATGGGATGTTGCCGGTGGTTCTCCTGACTGCCTGTGCAAACACTGTGATGGCGCAGATCCTTTATTATCCGGTCCGCAAGCTGCTGGGCCAGGAAGAAGGTAAATGATGGCTGCGGTACGGTTTGAAGACTTTTCCTTTCATTACCCGAAATCCGGACAGGGGCTGGATGGAATCAATCTGACGGTTCCGGCAGGTTCCTTTACTGTGCTGACAGGGAAGAACGGCAGTGGAAAGACCACTCTGTGCATGGCGATGACCGGTTTGGTTCCCCATTTTTTTGGCGGCAGCATGTCTGGGCAGGTGGTTGTGGCCGGACAGTCCACGACAGGCCGCACTGTTGCCGAAACAGCCAACGGAGTGGGCTTTGTCATGGAGGATTATGAAAGCCAGCTCGTGTCACTCACGGTTTTTGATGAGGTGGCTTTTGCCATGGAAAATATGGCGGTGCCTGCGGAACTGATTCGTGAGAGAGTGGCTGCAGCACTGGCGGCGGTAGGGCTCGGCGCTCTTGAAAACCGGGAACTGTCGGCTTTGTCCGGCGGCCAGAAACAACGCCTGGCAGTTGCATCCGTGATAGCCTCACAACCTCGGATTCTGGTTCTGGATGAGCCGGCGTCGGCGCTGGACCCGGAAGGCGCTGAAGAACTCTATGCCCTTTTGGCGCAACTGAACAAGAAGCAGGGTATCACGGTGGTTGTGGCTGAACATGAGTTGGCCCGGGCCTTGCCTTATGCCGACCAGATCGTAGTGATGGCCTCCGGGCAGGTCGCTTTCGAGGGAACCGCTGCTTCCGTGTTTGAACAGATGCTCTCCGGCCAGGTCTACTCTTCGGCAGTGCCGGCATTGCGGCGATTGAAGCATCTTTTGGAAACGGATGCACGGAGGTTCTCGGAATGGATGACCGCCGAAGAGGCTGCCGAGGAAATCAATGACTGCCTGCAACCTGTAAGGAGGCTATCGCTGAGTGCTTGAAATAGAACAAGTTTCCTTTGCTTATCCCGGGCAGTCTCCCGCCCTGAAAAACGTTTCAGCGGTTGTACGGGAAGGAGAATTTATCGGTCTAGCCGGCCGCAATGGCAGCGGGAAAACGACATTGACCCGCATCATGGTCGGATTGGCAAAACCAAAGGCCGGCCAGGTCATGCTTGACGGCAAGCCGACGAAAAGCTGCGGTCCTGATGTAATGGCCCGGGCTATCGGTTATGTTTTCCAGAATCCGGACAAACAGATCTTCCGGGATACAGTGTCGCAGGAAGTCGCTTTTGGACCGGAACAGCTTGGCTGGAATGAAGCAGAAAAACAAAATGCCGTCGATACCGCATTAAAATTGACGGGAATCGAACATACCGCCGCAAAATATCCCAGGTCCCTGCCGCGAAGTGTACGCCAACGGATTGCAATCGCATCGGCTCTGGCCCTGCGGCCTCGCTTCCTGATTCTCGACGAACCGACGAGCGGACAGGATGCGGAGGAAAAAATTCAGTTGATGGAACTGCTGACAGAGCTAAATCGGCAGGGAATCGGTATCATCCTGGTGACGCATGATATGGAACTTATGCTGGCGCATACCAAACGGACCATTGTGTTGCATCAGGGAGAAAAGGTCTTTGACGGACCGACGGCCACTCTGTTTTCCGAAAGCAGTCAGAAAGTGTCCGATTGGGGACTGAGAATCCCGGAGGCCGCTGCAGTGGCCGGAAAACTGGCAATGGCAATGGAGCCGGTCTGTTCGGTGGAAGAACTGGCTGCAGGAATAAAACAACAGTTAAGGGGTGAGACGGATGAAAACACTGGCGCCGCTGTGTAACTTGATTCTGACGGTCATGGTATCCATCTGGACCGTTCTCATCTGGGACCCTACCCTTCTCGCCATGATGCTGTGTCTGGAAATAGTACTGATTGTATATGCGGGGCAGGCGCGAAAACTGGGCAAGGCTCTGCTGGGACTCACTCTTGTGGCTGCGTTCTTCGCGGTGATTCAGCTGCCTTTTGATGTTGCGATATCCACTGCGGTTGCCAGCGGACTGAAAATGGTTGTAATGACTGTTGCATTTATTTTGCTTTTTGCCACCACCCGTCTGCCGAGTCTGATGGCGGCGTTGGTCAACCAGGCGCACATACCGTACGAATACGCATTTTTATTTACTTCTGCGCTGCGTTTTGTACCCGATTTTCTGGCGGAGAGCCAGGCCGTGCGGGAGGCGCAGACCTGCAGAGGATATGTGGCAAGCCGTAATCCGCTGAAACGTCTTCTTTCCTACGCTGCTTTGGTTGAACCCATGGTGCTGAGGGCGATCACCCGGTCGGAAACCCTGGCAATGAGTCTGGAACTGCGCGGCTTTGGCGGCGCCCAGCGAACGGTGACCCACCAGATCGCTTTTCATGGAAGAGATTATGCCGTATTGACCCTGCTGGTGGCAATTACGGCCGGAGTGATCGTATATAGGTAGTCTGCAGCAGGCTGAATAGATATATGGAACAAATCGATGAGCAGGAATAGTAAGTCTGGAGGAAGCGTCGCAGCGAGCCGGTGGTGGTGAAAGACCGGTACGGCTTCTCAGGCCGAATGGACCTGTGAGATGTGGCCCGAACCGTACTGCGGCGTAGGCGTCACCGGGAAATTTCCGCCGTTACCAGGAAAACAGGCGACAGGCATCTATTGCCGCACGCCTGCAGAGACGACTGCTGCGGCAGTCAACCTGGGTGGCACCACGGGTTATCCCGTCCCTCGCTTTTGAGGGGCGGTTTTTTATATATAAAATTAGCAGGATGAGGAGGAAAAAAGCATGAAAGAACATGGAAAAGAAAACTTCGTTGCCGTGGCGGCCGTCGGTGGACGATACCGCTGGGTGGCAATCACTGCGCTGTTTCTGGCAATCGGCATGATTCTTCGTCTGGTCAGTCCCAGTATTGCGGGGATCAGCCCCAATTGGCTGATTTCCATGTATTGCCTCTCCATCCTGATCCTGCGACCGGGGATGGGACAGGCAGCGGGGATCGGACTGGTAGCCGGCGCTCTCTGCGTCGCCACTTCCAAGGCAATTTTCCCTTATGCCAATTTTGGCAGTGAACTGGCCGGCGCATTGACATGTGCCGCCATGATCCGGAGTTCTCTTCTGGAAAGAGGGATTCTGGCAAAAATCAGGCCTCTGGTATGCGGCCTGGTGAGTACCCTGGTCAGCGGGTTTGTTTTTGTTACATTGACAAAATTGGTTATGGCCGTACCCATGCAGGTGTACCTCTATGGAATGCTGCCTGTCGTTCTGACGGTGGGACTGGTGAACTCAGCCGTGACGCAGTTGCTGTATTTTCCTGCACAACGATTATTTGGCGGAGTCGGAGGTGCCGGCGATGATTTGGAATAAAAAATATGAAAGCATGCAGCCGGATGAAATGAGAAACCTGCAAAGAATGCGGCTGCAGGAAGTACTTCGGTCTGTATATGAGAAAGTGCCCTTTTACCGGCAGAACATGACGATGGCAGGAGTGAGGCCGGATGCCGTCAAAACATTAAAAGATATTCAACAGCTGCCTTTTACAACGAAGCAGGATATGAGGGACAATTATCCCTACGGGCTTCTGGCTTCTCCGATGAAAGAGATCGTGCGTGTGCATGCGTCAAGCGGTACCACAGGAAAACCGACAGTTGTTGCATATACGCGCAATGACCTCGATGTCTGGGGCGAAGTGCTTGCGCGGACTTTGGCGGCCGGTGGCCTGCACAGCGGTTCGGTTTTTCAGGTATCCGTCAATTATGGGCTGTTTACAGGCGGACTGGGCATGCATTATGCCGCCGAAAGAATCGGCGCAGCGGTGGTTCCTGCCTCCGGAGGCAACTCGAACCGACAGGTGATGCTGATGCAGGATTTTGGCACGACGGCGATGGTCATCACGCCTTCTTATGCATTGCATCTGGCGGAAGTGATGCGCGACATGGGCATAAAAACCGGAGATACAGCCCTGGAGTCCGTATTTTGCGGCGCCGAGGCATGGTCTGACAGGATGCATGATGAAGTGGAGGAATGTTTTGGCGTGCCTGCATTCGATGTGTATGGACTCAGTGAGATCATCGGTCCCGGTGTGGCCTGCGAATGTGAATGCCAGCAGGGGTTGCACATACAGGAGGATCATTTTTATCCGGAAGTGATTGATCCGGATACCGGGCGTGTTTTACCCGAAGGAGAGACAGGCGAACTGGTGCTGACGACGCTGACCCGCACCGGCACGCCGATGATCCGCTATCGGACCCGCGACCTGACGGCTCTGGAGCGTGTGCCATGCGACTGCGGGCGCACACAGATAAAAATGCGGCGTGTGGTTGGCCGCAACGACGATATGCTTATCATCCGCGGCGTCAATGTATTCCCTTCCCAGGTGGAAAGCGTGCTTTTGGCGGCAGATGAGACTTCGCCCCACTATCAGCTTCTCGTGCAGCGTGAGAACAATCTGGACACCCTGACGGTAGTAGTGGAGAGACACGAGACTTCCGGCAAAGAGCCGATTCACCAGGAAATGCTTGCTGCAAGGCTGCGGGACCGCTTCAAGTCCGTACTGGGCGTCAATGCCGTGGTGAAACTGGTGGAACCGCATTCGATCGAACGCAGCGAAGGAAAAGCCAAGCGTGTTGTCGATCTCCGCAATCAAGCGATAGCCTAGTCTCATGACATCGATCATTCATGCGTAGCCAATGATTTTTGAGGAGGATGGAACAATGCAGAAAACACGAAAAATCATGCTGACTGAACAGGAAATTCCGACTGCCTGGTACAATATTCAGGCTGATTTACCCGAACCTCTTGATCCACCCCTGCATCCGGGAACTTTGCAGCCGATTGGCCCTGCCGACCTGGCGCCGATTTTTCCCATGTCGCTTATCGCACAGGAAGTCAGCAAGGAGCGATGGATTGAAATTCCTGATGAAGTGCGGGAAAAATATTCACTCTGGCGCCCGGCTCCATTGGTGAGAGCGTATGAATTGGAGAAAGCGCTGGATACCCCTGCGAAAATTTATTACAAATATGAAGGATCCAGTCCGGTGGGCAGCCACAAGTTGAACACGGCTCTGGCGCAGGCTTATTATAACAAGCAGGCCGGAATCAAGCGCCTGTCGACGGAGACTGGAGCAGGGCAGTGGGGCAGCGCGCTCAGCATGGCGTGCAGTTTCTTTGGACTGGAATGCATGGTGTACATGGTAAAGGTGAGTTTTCAGCAAAAACCGTATCGGCGATCGTTTATGGAAGTGTTCAAAGGTGCGGTGGTTGCCAGCCCTTCAGACCGGACAGCGGCCGGCAGGGCGGTATTGGCGGAACATCCTGATTCCATCGGAAGCCTTGCGATTGCCATTTCTGAAGCGGTGGAAGATGCAGCGGGCCGCAGTGACACCAATTACGCACTGGGAAGCGTGCTCAACCATGTATTGCTGCACCAGACGGTAATCGGCCTGGAAGCAAAAGCTCAACTGGAGAAGGCCGGGGACTATCCGGATGTTGTAGTGGCCTGCAACGGCGGAGGAAGCAATTTCGGCGGGATTGCCTTTCCTTTTGTCGCGGATCGTTTCCAGGGCAAAAAGGTCCGTGCGGTCGCCGTGGAGCCTGCAGCCTGCCCGACTCTGACAAAAGGCGTGTTTGCCTATGATTTTGGTGATTTGGCGAAATTGACACCAATCATGAAAATGTATACTCTGGGTCATGAATTTATGCCTGCGGGAATTCATGCCGGCGGGCTTCGCTACCATGGCGACTCGCCGTTGGTAAGCGCCTTGTACCATCACGGACATATTGAGGCCCGGTCCT
>CAZXCC010000012.1:0-25643 GCA_964638945.1 uncultured Veillonellaceae bacterium
TCAACGCGACATAAAAATAACGGGCGCATACGAGCACAACGATTGCAGCCAAGGCAAAAACCCAGCGAAACCCCAGGAATTCAGCCACCACTCCCAGCACGGAAGCGCCGAGGGCATTGCCGACATCTCCGGCTGCGGTCAGAATGGAAAGGGCGGTTCCCTTGACGGAAGGTGCGATCCGCTGCACTACATATACGGTGAGGGTTGGGAATATTATGCCAAAGCCCAGGCCGATCAGAATCCCGCTGACGGCAAAAGTGAAAATGGATGGATAGATTATCATCAGGGCTGCACTGACGGTATTCATCAGATTGGCGGCAGTAGCGACGATTTCGGGGCGAAAAGCCTGAGTCAGTGCCTGCACGCCAAGACGGGTGGCAACAACAGCGAGGGCGAAACTGACATAAAAGGCAGAATACCCGGGAGTGTTCTCCGCGAGGGCGTACAGCGGCACGAATGTGAATAGGGTGCTGAAGGCAAAATTGGAGGCGAAAAGGCAGACCGTGGGAGCCCAGACCGCTTTATCCCGCAGGACTTCTCCAAAAGGCATATCCCCTGCGCCACGGACAGGGGCAATCGGACGTGCCCGCCAGATGGCAAAGAAGACTGCAACAGATAGAGCAATGAGGCTTAAGAGAGCCAGAGGGATAAAACCGGCCTCGTGGAAAAAAAACGGCGCCAGGCTGGTGGCAGAACCCATCCCGATCATTGTAAACACCGTATAGAGGGAAATTGCACTGGCTGTATTTTGCGGTGACTCGACATTGCTGGCGAAAGTGACAGCGGCAGTGCCGTAAAATGCCATCGCAGCACCATGCAGAAAGCGAACGAGGAGCATCGGCAGAAAGCCGGTGAAAAATATATAAGCAGTGAAACAAACCGCCATCAAGGACTGCCCGAATATGATGACTGGCCGGCTTCCCCGTGTATCCACAGCCCGTCCGGCCCATGGCCTGACGATAAGAGCGCCAAGGGCTGCAATCCCCATGACCAGGCCGATGTTGGAGGCTGAGAGGCCTTGCAGGGCCAGATAAAGCGGCAGCACAGGCGCAATCAGGTTGGAACTGAATACGTTGAAGACCTGCATCCAGGCAATGCTTTGAAATTGCCGGTTTTTGAACAATACCCGCATTGTGCCGATCATGTGCGCACCCCTGTTGCGTGACGCCATGTCACTGCAGACAAGATCACAACTCCTCCGACCAGAGATGTCCAGGCTGGAGTTTCCCCCATGAGGAGAAAGACCCAAATGGGGTTGAGTATCGGTTCGATCAACGTGATGAGGATGGCTTCCATTGCGGTGACATGGGGGATTGCCAGCGTGTAGAGGACGTATGCGGTGCCCAGTTGAAAAACGCCCAGGTACAGCAAACCCAGCAGTCCCGAAATATCAGGTACCGCTTCAAACATAAAGGGAAGTCCTATCAAGGCGGTGAGGACATTTCCCAGAAAAACCGATCCGGCAGGCGATGCGTCGCGCTGCTTCCGCAAGAGAACGATAAAAAGAGCGAAAGTGAAGCTTGTAAACAGTGCGCATAAATTGCCGACGAGATTGCCGGGGCTCATCTGTTCAAAGAAAAATAATACCATGCCTGCAAGAACGGCAATAATCGTAACGCAGTCCCTCGAAGTGATGCGTTCTTTCAAAAGCCAGACCGACAACAAAGCCACAGGTACCGGTGCGGTGTATTGGAGCAATATGGCGTTTGCCGCGGTCGTCATCTTGTTTGCGACAACGAACAGAGTTACGGTCAACGCGTATGCGACGGCTCCGGTCAACTGGATCGGCGAGAAAGTCAGTTTGAGGTTGTGACGAAAAGCAATGGCGATAACGAGTGCTGCAATTGCGCTGCGGGCACCGGAAATCGCCGCGGGATTCCAGGAAACCCATTTGATGAAGAATCCTCCGGTGCTCCAGAGGATTGCCGCCATGAGCAGAAAAAGAACGGCCCGGCTATGTTCCTGCCGGGTTCGCTCACAATTGCCGAGATCTTGTTTCATAAGTCATTTTCCCGGCAATGGTTTCACAGGGTTCAGAGGCGGTTCACCTGCCAAAACCCGGAGAACTTCCTGTGCTGCGCCAAGCCCCATGCGTTCAATCGCTTCAAAACTGTTTCCGCCGATATGGGGCGTAAGGATCACGTTGTCCAGCTTGAAAAAACGTTCGTCACGCGGCGGTTCCTGCTGAAAAGCGTCCAGGGCGGCGCCTGCAATTTGCTTTTGGAACAGGGCGTTATACAGATCATTTTCGTTGATCAGTTCCCCGCGGGCGGTATTGATAAGGAATGCGGACGGCTTCATCAACTCCAGGGTGGTTTTGTTGATGAAACCGCAATTTTCCGGTGTCACCGGTGAATGAAGGGAAACAAAGTCGGCCCGGCGCATTGCCGTTTCGAAGTCGACATATTGAAAATCCAGCTGTGTATCCAATCCGGGACGGGGAAACGGATCACAGGCCAAAACGTTTATGCCGAATACCCGGCAACGTTTGGCGACTTCCGAACCAATCGCCCCCATTCCAATGAGGCTCACCGTTTTCCCTGCAAGTTCAGGACCGACGATACGCTTCCAGTTCCCTTCCCGAATGATGCGGTCCTGGGGAAGGATGTAGCGGGACAGGCAAATGAATAAACCGATGGTCAGTTCCGCCACCGAAACGGCATTCGCTCCGGGGGTGTTTGTGACAATGACTCCTGCCTGATTGGCAGCCGCCACGTCAACCGTGTTGTATCCGGTGCCAAAGCGTGCGATGATTTTGAGAACAGGCGCAGCAGCGGCTATCGCTTTGGCGGTAAATGCGTCAAGATCGGCAATAATGGCGGAAAAACGCGCCGGAGTCAGCAGGGAGACCAATTCGCCTTCCGTCAGATCCCGGGCTGATTTCGCATAAACCAGTTCATGTCCGGCTTCCGTGAGGATTCGTGCGCTTTCGGAACGTGGGTTGAAAGCGCGGGAGGTGATGAGTATCTGATGCATAGTTAAGTCCCTCCCTATATGAGATTTCCCTTTGCATCAAACTGCAGGGCAAAGGGTTCGCTGAGAATTGTAACATTGGGTATGGATTTTGCCTCTTCAAGCATGGATTCCGAAATCATGATTTCTCCGAGGTGCAGTGTATCTTTGATTCGTACCAGCCGGACTTTACTGATGTCCAGGGCATTGGACGTTTTGACCGCCGCACGGATCGCGTCCAGGTCGCAGTCCATGGTGTTTGGAATCGCATTGGGACGAACGACGGTGGAAGTAAGACCGTTGGCGTACATGGCCTTGAAATCTGTCTTGTCCACAAGACGGCGTGTTGTGAAGTCCGCGGTGCCGACACCGTTCGCATTGCCGCCGGTTTTTTCCGTCAGATCCAAAACAACCATCTTGGATACTTCCGGACCTCCGGAAGCGTAGGGTGTAGGATAGCGGCCCGTGATATTGGGATCCATTCCATCACCGGAAATGTCTTTGCCAATCTGATCGATTACCAGCACATCGATAGGCGAGAAACAGATTCGCGGCATGGAGGCTTTTGCTTCCACAAGGAGCTGACGGTCGATCTCGATCAGTGACGCGGCGGGCGCAATCACGATTTTTGCCACACGGTCATACGCGTTTTCCACGGTTCCGATGCCAAAGAGGATGGGGGCGTTGGCAAGAGCCTGGCAGGCCATTGCAGGAATGTGCGCGGCCATGTGTTTGAAACTGTACGCATGGCATGTTTCAGCCCCTTTTTGTTTTCCGAGACCTATGGCGATCATCTTGGCAAGACCGCTTTCGTTGGGTCCGCGAAAAGCCGTATGGGGTTTGATCCGGTTGATCAGGACAATCCCGTCGGACTGCAGGGCATACTTGTCCACATATACCGGCAGGCCGTTGTCCAGCCGGGAGACTTCCACGACTTCCATGGAGGAAACGATAGGGCATCCCGCCGACTCTTCCGTGACTCCCAAATGCGCCAGCACTTCTGCCTGACCCTCCGCTGTGGCGCCGCCATGGCTGCCCATGGCAGGGATGATGAATGGAACGGCGTTTTTCTTTTTTAGTTCCTGGACAGTCGTCCGGACCAGCGCCGGGATTTCGGCGACTCCCCTGCTGCCTACCGCGATTGCGATCCGCATTCCCGGAAGAATGCGTTCCAGCTGGCCGGACTGCTGCAGCGCAGCGGTCAGAGTCGCCGGTACATCCTCTATTTCTTCGGCAGGAAACGCTTGCCGAATTTTGATTAGACGCGGTAATGGCACATCCTTCAGCAATTCCTGAATAATATCCAAAGTAATCCCTTCTTTCACACAGTCTGCGTTCTGCTAAGACAAATTGAGTAATATATATCTTAACTATTCCACCTTTCGCAGCATTTTCCTGCCGATGACAGTATGCTGACAGGCGTTGCAACGTTGTATCCACTGTAAAAAGAAGGAATTGTGGTGTGTAATGTCAAATAAACACGCTAGGTATCGCAAACATCGGTTCGGACCGGAAAACGGGGTGTTTTTTTGCGGCGTGGGAAGACCCGGATCACCGGAAAAGTTGGATTTCCACCTGGAACGTTGACTCATGTCGGGACGACATATTCGGAAAAAAGCCATATCCGATGCATGGAATATGACAGTGCGGGCGCGGATGTAAGGGAAGCGGAAACCTGGCAGGAACTGCAGCCGTTTTCATCCAAACGGTCTGTAACCTGGATTGAAGTCTGCGGAATTCATGATGTTGCGGCCGTTGAACAGATAGGCAGGCAATTTTCAATTCATCCCCTGGTCCTGGAAGATGTGCTGAATACAACGCAGAGACCCAAATTTGAAGAGTATGACGAGTATCTGTTCATCTTGATGAGGGTTCCGTTTTCCAATGAGCGGGTTGATGCGGCAAGTGCAGCTCCCCAGGAGATCCGTTTTGAACAGGTCAGCCTGATTTTTGGCGAAGGATGGATAATTTCTTTTACCGAAAGCGACAGGGAGCTGTTTTCATTAATCAGGGATCACATCATAAACGGGAAGGGACGGGTACGCGGGCAGAGTTCCGATTACCTTGCATATTCCCTGTTGGATTTGATCGTGGATCATTTTTTTACAGTCCTTGAAGACCTTGGGGAATCGATTGAATTTCTTGATGAAGAACTTGTGCGTGACCCGGGACCGGCGCTTTTGCAGCAGATTCATTTTTTCAAACGGCAGCTGTTGTATCTGCATAAAGCCGTCTGGCCGGTACGTGAGATTATCGGAACCTTTGAACGCTGCACTTCGAAAATATGCCGGCAGGACACCGTTCCCTATCTGCATGACGTGTACGACCACATCATACAGGTCCTGGATATGGTGGAAACATATCGTGATCTCGTTTCCGGCATGCTCGACATTTATCTCTCCAGCATCAGTTACCGCCTGAATGAGGTCATGAAAGTCCTGACGATTATTTCTACCCTGTTTATCCCTCTGACATTTATAGCCGGTGTTTACGGAATGAATTTTGAAAACATGCCGGAACTGAAGTGGGAGTATGGGTATTATGGCATCTGGGTCATCATGCTGCTCATCGCGTGGGGGATGCTGCGGTATTTTCATCGCAAGCGGTGGCTATAATTTTTTAGAAGTCGGGACATAGGTCCCAGTCAAAGATGAGGCTTTGGTTGGGTGCTGCAAACCCGCATTCTATTGAGCTTTTTTCATGGTGCATGTACAATGAAAGTACGGAATTCAACGGCAGGATAAGAGTCGTTCAGCGCCGGGACATATTTTGGAACGTATTGCTGAATTTGCAGGGGGGGATGGATGTTGGCAAAACTCTCGAATAAGGGATTGCTGGGGATTGCCCTCGTTTTGAGCTTTGCTACGGCGGCACTTGTTTATAATTTGCTCAGCTCCACCACGCAAAAACCGCCACCGACAGTTGGCGAAACTGTTGTGGTTGCGAAAACAGACATTCCGCCAAAGACCCGAATCACACAGGATATGGTGCAAGAAATACAGCTACCGTCGGAATATGTTCAAAAAGCCGCCATGCGTGAGCTTTCCCAAGTTCTGGGCGTGATGACGCGGGAAGCCATTGTGGGCGGCGAGCAGGTATTGGCTCGCCGGTTGCTTATCGAAGGAAAACAGGCTGGTTTTACCGGTGTGATTCCACCCGGGAAACGGGCGCTTACCGTTGCGGTTTCCGATGTGACAGGCGTTTCCGGATTGCTGAAGGCGGGAGATTACGTAGATGTCCTTGTAACGTTTGATCAACAGGTGGTGGGGGACCATGTCAGCCAGATCCTGCTGCAAAATTTGCTGGTTCTGGCTGTGAACCGCGACAGTGAAGTGGCACAGGAGCGTGACGCGAAGAAGGAAGCAGGCAAAGAAACCGGCATTGTGAAAGTCGCCACAGTTACTTTAGCCGTTTCACCTTCAGAAGCGGCCAAGGTGACATTATCCGAAGAGAAAGGCAAACTGCGGTTTGCCCTGCGGCCGTACATTCCGGAAGAAGGCGTGGTGGACAAGCGGCCGGTGACACCGACGGAAATTGTGGGAGTGCATCAGTCTCCTGTTCAGGCAGCCCAGACGCCTCCAGTAACGCCGCCTGCAGGAGGCGGCGCTGCTGCCGCCGCTGCTCCGGCGAATAAATCTTTGACTACCATTCCCGTGATCCGGGGCACCAAAATTGAGTAGGGGGCGGTGTTGCATGCGAAGGATTTTGATAATCTGCACCCTTCTCGTCTTTTGCCTGGGGAGCATGCCTTTGGCTGCATGGGCCGCCGAGCAGCCGGGTAAATTGACGGTTGGCGCGGGGCAATCCAGAACGATGACACTGTATGGACTTCAGAAAGCGGCAATTGCCAATCCGGATGTGGCGGACGTAGTCGTGGTGTCAAGTTCCGAACTGCTTCTTGTGGGGAAGCAGACCGGTACAACAACAATGATTCTCTGGTCTGACATGGGTCGTCAGACGTACCAGGTTGAAGTGGCTGCCAATGATCCGGCGATCGCCAACGAGATTAAACGGATTCTTGCCTACCCGGATATCCGGGTGGTAAAAGTCAATAAAACAGTGATTATCGAAGGTTCGGTCAATGATCAGTATCAAAAGGCCAGGGCGGAAAAAATTGCCTCTGCATATGGCGACAAAGTCGTTAACCTTTTGGAAATCGTCAAACCGGTTCAGGTAAAGATCGAAGCGAAAATTGTTGAAATAAACCGGCAAAAAACGCAAAAACTAGGGCTGAAATATTTCAGCGGCAGTGATCCTTCCACGCCAGGGACCGGGATATTTTTTGGCGGGCAGAGCCAGGTGAACACTTTGTCGCCAAACACTTTCGGAAACCTTGGGACGTTTGCCCCGATCAATGCCCAATTGGACCTGATGGTGCAGAATGGATACGCCAAATTGCTGTCACAGCCGAATATGGTGACGTTGAGCGGCGACAAGGCGAGTATGCTGGTGGGAGGGCAGATACCGATTCCGGTCAGCAACATGAATGGCGCTGTCAGTATCGAGTGGAAGGATTACGGGGTGAAACTTGAGATAACTCCGGAAGCGAGCCTGGACGGCACCATCACCAGCAAGATCAAGGCAGAGGTCAGCGCCGTGGAATGGGACTCGACCCATCGCATACCGATCACAGCGAGTTCGTCGATTCCTCCCATACGTACACGGAAGGCGGAAACATCCATTGCTTTGTTGTCAGGGCAGACCATGGCCGTCGGCGGCCTGATTTCAAATGATATCACCAGAGATGTGACGAAGATACCGTTTCTTGGAGATTTGCCCGTATTGGGGCAGTTGTTCCGCAGTACGAGCTTTGTACGGGGCGAAACCGAACTGATCATACTCGTTTCACCGACGATAGTGGATCCCAAGGAACTTGTCCCGCCAATGTCAAAAGAAATGAAAGACCATATGAATCAAAGCCCGACAGGGGGGCAGACCGATGGCAAGCAAAATACGGGTCCTAATCGCTGATGATGTAGAGGCTACGCGCGAGAACATAGGAAAATTGATGGAGTTTCATCCGGAAATCGAAATTGTGGGGCAGGCAGGAACTGGTGCGGAGGCTGTCAGCCAAGCCAAAGTCCTGCGCCCTGACATTGTTTTGATGGATATCAACATGCCGGAAATGGATGGCATTGCCGCTACGGAACGTTTGACGGTGGAAGCGCCGGAAACATCGATCATCATCATGAGTGTCCAGGGCGAGCAGGAATATCTGAGACGCGCCATGATGGCCGGGGCCAAGAACTATCTTACCAAACCTTTTACTGGTGATGAGCTGGTAGGGGCAATCAAACAGGCATTCATCCGGGACCAGAAAGTTCGGGACACAGCGCGCACTGCGGCAGGTATCAAGATCCCCGGCAGGATTATCAGCGTATTTTCCAGTAAAGGCGGAGTCGGCAAAACAACGATTGCAGCAAACCTGGCTGTAGCCTTGTCGCAGCGTCCGGGGAAACGGGTTGCCATGGTTGACCTGGATCTTCAGTTCGGCGATGTGGCTTTGTTTTTGAATATCCTTCCGCGAACAACGATTGCTGATGCCATTTTGGATATCGACCACCTGGATGAAGCGACCGTGTCATCGTATTTGACAAGTTACAACGAACGGTTTCAGGTGCTGGCGGCACCGCTTCGCCCCGAGCAGGCTGAGAACGTTACAGGTGCACATGTTGGCGCCGTGCTCTCGAGATTGCGCAGTCTGTATGACTATGTCGTGGTGGATACCGCCCCCAGCTTTGATGATACGACGATCGCAGCACTGGATGCGGCGGACCTCGTGCTCGTTGTTGCGGCACTGGACCTGCCGACGATCAAAAACATTAAAATCGGCCTTGAAATCATGCAGTCTTTGGGATATGGCGAAGAAAAAGTCCAGCTCGTATTAAATCGGGCAAATTCTGAAGGTGGACTTGACACGCACGAAGTGGAGGCATCATTGCGGCGACAATTCCTGATGGCCATTCCCAGTGATGGCAAGACCATTGTCAATTCGGTGAACAAAGGGCTGCCGTTTGTCGTGACCCATCCGGAAACGCCTGCAGCGCAACGGATTTTTGCTTTGGCTGACAAAGTGGCGCCACAGGATATTGACATACAGAAGGCCGCTGAAAAACCTGCCCGCCGGTTTAAATTTTTCGGCTGATAGGAGGTGCCTGATGATTCTGCTCATATCCATCAGCGTTTTTTTGACGTTGATCGTTTTGATTTTATTGGGGTACCAGCTGGCGACCGCCGAAAAAAGAGTGCTGCTGCAAAGACTTGACCAGGTGGTGGCTACACCCGGGGCTGCAGATTCGGAGCAACGACAGGTGCAGTCTGGCGGACTTCGCGGTTTCCTGCGAAGTCTGGGACGATACGCAGAGTCTCCCCGCTGGGACCGGGCTCTCGAACACCGGCTGATCCGTGCGGGTATGCCGCTGCGCAGCGGGGAATTTGTTGTCTTGTGCATCTGTTCCGCGTTGCCGGCGATGTTGCTTTTATTTCTCATTGCCGGAACTCCGGTCATGGCTTTTGTTGGAGCTGTTGTGGGACTTGCACTGCCCTTTTTGCTGATCCGGATCAAGACGGAAAAACGCATGAAACTTTTTAACAAACAACTGGGAGATGCTCTCATCCTGATTGCGAACTCCCTTCGGACCGGGTACAGTTTCATGCAGGCGATGGATATGGTGTCAAGAGAAATGAAGGCACCCATTGCAAGTGAATTTGCCCGGACGGTAAAAGAAATGAATCTTGGAACAACTACCGAGAGCGCTCTGGGGAATATGGCGAAACGGATCGATTCGGAAGACCTTGATTTGGTGCTTACGGCTGTGTTGATTCAACGCCAGGTCGGTGGAAATCTGTCGGAAGTGCTTGACAATATCGCCCGTACCATTCGTGAACGCGTCAGAATCAGAGGCGAGATAAAAACAATGACTGCCCAGGGGAGGGTTTCGGGACTCATTGTCGGCTTGCTCCCCATCGTCATGGGGTGCGTGATTTATCTGCTGAATCCGGAGTATATCCGGCCTTTATTCCTGCATCCCATTGGTCGCCTGATGCTGGGTGTCGCTGCCGTGAGCCAGGTGATTGGTATCCTTATCATTCGACGCATTGTGGATATTGAAATCTGATGGTTAGTGTCGATATAAAAACTCTGGATAAAATCGTAAAGCAGACTCTGGCCAGCATTCGCGGCAGCCGGAGTCAAATTTATGACATTTATGAAGCAGCACGTGAAGAGTTGGACAGTGTGAAGCGTGATGTCGAAAGGGTAAAAAAAGAAACAGCCGACGTGATTTCCAAAGTGGATGGACTGGAGCGCGATGAACGGAAGGCGCGCATTCATCTGATGGAAGTCAGCCGCGACTTCAAAATCCGGTCAGAGGATGAAGTGCGCGAAGCGTATGAAGCAGCCCGCAAAATTCAGATCGATGTGGCAGTGGCCCGGGAGCAGGAACAGAACCTGCGTCGACAGCGCGACGAACTGGAAGTCCGTTTGCGCAACCTTGGAGGGACTGTTGCCAAAGCGGAGAAACTGGTGTCCCAGGTGGGTGTTGTGCTGGAGTACCTTGGCAATCAGATCAATGCGGTTTTTTCCCATATGGAAGGCCTGCAGAACGCCCATGTGCTTGGTGCCCGTATTATCCGCAGCCAGGAAGAAGAACGCCGCCGTGTGGCGCGGGACATACATGACGGACCGGCGCAGGCTATCGCAAATATTGTGTTTCGGGCGGAAGTTTGCGAACGGCTTATTGATACGGATACCGAAAGAGCCAAGGAGGAGCTCAAGGCGCTTCGCAGTCATATCCGCAATACCCTGGGGGAAATACGCCGCATTATATTCGATCTTCGTCCCATGGCTATAGACGACCTGGGATTGGTAGCCGCGCTGCGCGGTATCTTGGATGTGTTCCGTGATCAAAACGGATTGTATACGGAAATCTCGGTGTTGGGCGATGAACGGCGGATTGAGGACCATATCGAAATTGGTGTGTTCCGGGTAGTACAGGAGGCGCTCAACAACGTAGTGAAACATGCGCGTGCATCCACCATCAGGGTGCGTGTCGAGTTTGCACCCGCAGCGGTTGCCGTAAGCGTCGAAGATGATGGACAGGGATTCGATCAGACTGACGAAGAAGAACCTGCAGGTCATTTTGGCCTGCTTGGAATGCGCGAGAGACTGCAACTGCTGGAAGGAACGATGACAATAAAATCGGCCCGTGGACATGGTACCAGAGTGTTGATCACGGTGCCGTTGCCCAAAACGAATGAGGGATTTATCCCGGCTGATAAATAGGACAGGAATCCTATGGCAGTTAAGACCTGCGTACGATGGAACCCTCCTCGGGAATTGCTACAATGAAGTCAGAAAAGAACTTCAGAAATTCCTGAAAAAATATGATTGGGAGGGTATAAAAATGTTTGAAATCATGAAATCTGTACTTCAGAACAAAAAAGGCCAGGGTATGGTGGAATACGCTCTGATTATCGCTTTGATCGCCGTGGTGCTCGTTGGCGGACTTAGCTCCATGGAAGGCGGAGTCTCTGCAACTCTGGGGAAAATTACAGCAAAACTCCAGTAATGATGGCGTTTACACCCCCGGCCAACATAGGCCGGGGGTTTTGCTTTTTTTGCAGGGGAGGCAGACGATGGTGTCGAATCACAACAAACAGTGTTTTGAATGTTGTGATATGGGAAACCGGAAAGGGGCATAGCATGCCAAGCCCGGAGCAAAACGGAGACGCGCGGACAACAGGAAAAAAAAGAAGGCTCCTTGTTATGGGGGACGTACATGGCTACTACGAAAAGATGCAACGGGTCCTTGCCGAGTGCTGTTATGATGCAACGATGGACCGGTTGGTTCTGCTCGGTGATTATGTGGACAGAGGTCCGGAGTCGTGCCGGGTTGTACAGGCTGTGAAGACTCTTGCGGAAGCGGGGGCCGTGGCTCTATTCGGCAACCATGAAGATATGATGGTGCGTGCCCTGTCGGAGCAAGGTGCGGAGCGGCGGAAATCGCTGGATATCGAGCAATGGTATGCCAATGGAGGGGAAATCACTTTATCGTCGTACAGGACAAAGACGGATTTGCTCAGGGAACATCTGGCATTCATGGAGACCTTGCCGCGCTGGCACAGCGAAGGCGGTTTTCTTTTCGTTCATGCGGGGATACGGCCGGGACGCCCTGTGGAAAAACAATCTCGGCAAGACCTGATATGGATACGGGAAGAATACATCCTGGGGTATAAGGACTTGCCGCCGGTGGTTTCCGGCCATACTCCCACCCAATATCTCAAGCGTTACGAGTTGTTTTCGGATATTGAAGATGCATCAAAGCCTGTCATCAGGGAGCACAAATATTTCCTTGACACAGGGGTTGCGTGGGGAGGTCCGCTTACGGTCATGGATCTGTGTTCAGGGGAATTCTGGCAGGCAGTGTAGGTGCAGGTTTTTTTTAAAAGAAGATGGGACAAAAAATAGGACTATGGTCACGAGGAAAAATGAAGGTGATGTCAAAAATAAACCATGTCTATCTGAGGCATCAAGGGAGTGAAGTTTCGTGTCCGTTCAATCCGTCGGCGAGATTGTACAGAATCTGTTCACTTTGACTTCTGAACTTGAGCGGTTATACCCAAAGCGAAGTTTCACACCGGATGCGCGTGCGGTGGAGAGTCTTGGAGAAGTGCTGGCGGCAAAATGGTTTGATTTGGAACTGTTGCCTGCTTCCAGCAAAATTCATAATGCCAGGACCCGCGACTTGTCCCGCATGGTACAGATAAAAACGACGCAGGGCGATTCACTGGTTTTCCGCAACGACCAGATTCCGCAACACCTGCTGGTTATTAAACTTTCTGTTCTTGGAATGCCGGAACTGATTTATAACGGACCGGGGCCGTTGGCTTATGCAAAGTCAGGCAGGCAGCTTTCGAATGGCCAACGTGCCGTTCGAATCTGTACGCTGCGTAAAATACAGGTTTCCGTTCAGGAACAATTGCCGCCTTGCAGTTCTGAGTATATGGCATAGCCGCATTTTTGCGGCAGGGAATTTTTCAGCCTACCAGAAAGGTTAACTTCTGGGGACATAAGAAACCCACGACTTCCGCTGTCGCCAGAGGCTCGGCGCAAGCCGGGTTTTCTTATCGCGCACAATGAAGATGGAACACCGTTTTCGGTGCACCGTCTTTTTTCTTATCTGTCGGAAAAGGACCCTGCCGTATTTTTATCTGGACGGAAAAGCGAATTTTTGATAATGTTATTAACCGGGATTTCAGAAATCGATTGCTCTTTGGGCCAGTCTTGTTTTGCACGGAAAAACGAACCTGCTGGAGGCCGAAATGATCCGGAACAAAGTGCTTGAATGGATCAAACAAAAGGCTTTATTGCCGAAAAACGGAAGGATTGTGGCGGCCTGTTCGGGCGGCCCGGATTCGTTGGCATTGGTTGATTTGCTCCATGAGTTGCAGGATGAATTGCATATTCATTTGTGCGTGGCGCATCTTGATCACGGACTCCGTGGCGAAGCATCGGAACAGGATGCGGAATTTGTGCGGAATTTCTGTGTGCAGCGCGGCCTGGACTGTTTCAGCGGCAAGATGGATGTGGCAGATGCAGCACGGCGCTGTGGCGGTTCTTTGGAGGAAACGGGGCGACGCCTCCGCTATGAGTATCTGCGAAAGGTTGCGCGCGAAATCGGCGGGGCATTTATTGCGACAGGGCACCATCGCGACGATCAGGCGGAAACGGTTCTTTTGAATATCATCAGGGGCAGCGGCGCCAGAGGACTGGGCGGAATCCGTCCCCGCCAGAACGACATCATCCGTCCGCTGTTGTGCCTGAATAGGGAAGAGATCCATCAGTGGTGTCAGAAACGGGATTTGCATCCCCGGTTTGATGCGTCAAACGATAATACGGATTTTAGGCGAAACCGGATACGGCACGAACTGATCCCGTTGCTTTGCCGTCAGTATAATCCGGCTCTGGTGGATACCTTGTGCCGGACTGCGGACGTTTTGCAAGCGGAACAT
The DNA here is from genome assembly GCA_964638945.1 of uncultured Veillonellaceae bacterium. Classification (GTDB taxonomy): domain Bacteria; phylum Bacillota; class Negativicutes; order UBA1444; family UBA1444; genus CAZXCC01. Next base: position 13,966 of record CAZXCC010000012.1, read on the forward strand.
GAATTTATCCAGGAGCATGCGAACCAATTGCTTTCTGAAATGGTGGAGGAAAGTGCGGAAGGGTTTCGGCTGAAATCAAAAGAGTTTCTTTCGCTGGCTGCAGCGGTGCAAAGGGCCATCATACGGAGTCTTCTGGAAAAGCTGCAAGGGGATGTCCTGGGAATAGGGTTTGTACATGTCGAACAAATACGGGAACTGTTTGCGAAAAGCAGGGGAACGAAGTATCTGAACCTGCCGGGCCGAATTGTTGCCAGACAATGCTATCAGGACTTATATATTGGACAAAGGGCCGAAAAAGAATCGCCGTTTGTGCCAGAGTGCGTAGAACTGCAATGTCCGGGGGAAACAAGACTGCCTGCGCTGGGGCTGTTGGTGCGCTGCACTGTGGATGTCGGTCCGTTGCCTTCCTTGACGGAAATGACTCCAATGCGTGCGGTTTTTGACAGGGCATTTGTAAAAATGCCCCTGAAATTGCGGTGCCGACGTCCGGGAGACCGGTTCCGGGCCTTGGGTGCTCCTGGTGAAAAAAAACTGAAGAAACTGCTTATCGACTTGAAGGTGCCGGTGGAAAAGCGAAGCCGAATTCTTTTGATTTGCGATGAGGATGGAATTTTGTTGGTGGGTGGCTGCTGCCGGTCTGAACGCGCCAAGGTGTCAAACACTACAAAATCGTATATAATTATAGAAGTTATGCCATTAATTACCCAGGAATTGTGAAATATGAGCAATATTGCCGAATGATTTGCAATGGACTGTATTTTTTAATAACAGGAGGAATTTATCATGCTCAAAGATGTTGAAAAAATTCTTATTACGTCCGAAGAACTGGGAGCCCGTGTTCGTGAGCTGGGACAGCAAATCACCAATGACTATGTGGGTCGCGATATATTAATGATCGGCGTTCTTCGTGGCGCCGTAATATTCATGTCCGATCTTGCCCGCGCGATCAAACGACCCATTGATATCGATTTCATGGCAATTTCCAGCTATGGATCTTCGACATCTTCCAGCGGCGTGGTCCGAATCATAAAAGACCTGGATGAAGTGGTGGAAGGGCGTCATCTGCTTATCATTGAAGATATCATCGATTCAGGGCTGACGCTGAATTATCTGGTGGATAACCTGAAATCAAGAAAACCGGCAAGTGTCAAGATCTGCACGTTGCTCAGCAAGCCCGACCGGCGCAAAGTCGATGTTCAGGTTGACTATAACGGGTTCGTGATTCCGGACTACTTTGTTGTCGGTTATGGACTGGATTATGACGGAAAATACCGCAATCTTCCCTTCATCGGCGTATTAAAGCCTGAAGTGTATGAAAAAGCATAGAACGTACCGGCGAATGCTCTCTTTTACACTGTATGGTTTTGTGGTATAATTATCACCTACGAATCACATCAAGAACAGCCAAAAAATCTTGGCGCTAGGAGGCCCGTTTGAACAAGTTTTTTCGCAATGTCGGCTTTTATTTGCTGATTATCATCATTGCCATATCGATTATTGATTACTATTCCTCGCGAACCACAACCAAGACGGAGGTATCTTATTCTGCTTTTCTGAAGCAGGTTGAGGATCAAAAGGTCGAGCGCGTTGTCATCGTTGAGAACACAATTCGCGGCAAGTTAAAGGATGGACAGGAGTTTTCTCTGGTCACCCCGAATGACCCCACCCTGATCAATACGCTGCGGGAAAAGAAAGTGGAAATTAAAGCGGAACAGCCGCCGCAACCGCCTTGGTGGACGACGATTTTTTCGTCGATTCTTCCGATGCTGTTGTTGATTGGTGTTTGGTTTTTTATCATGCAACAGACCCAGGGCGGCGGCAACCGGGTAATGTCCTTCGGCAAAAGCCGCGCCAAACTTCACAATGAAGAGAAGATCAAGGTCACTTTTGCCGATGTTGCAGGCGCAGAGGAAGCGAAGCAGGAACTGGAGGAAGTCGTCGAGTTTCTGAAACATCCCAAAAAATTCAATGATCTTGGCGCCAGAATCCCCAAAGGGGTGTTGTTGTTTGGACCTCCCGGCACCGGAAAAACTTTGCTGGCCAGAGCAGTGGCCGGTGAAGCTGGTGTGCCGTTTTTTTCCATAAGCGGCTCCGATTTTGTGGAGATGTTCGTCGGCGTGGGCGCATCCCGAGTTCGGGATTTGTTTGAGCAGGCGAAGAAAAGTGCGCCCTGCATTGTGTTTATTGATGAAATCGATGCGGTGGGTCGCCAGCGTGGCGCCGGACTTGGCGGAGGCCATGACGAAAGGGAACAGACCCTGAACCAATTGCTCGTGGAAATGGACGGCTTTGGCGTCAACGAGGGAATCATCATCATCGCTGCTACCAACAGGCCGGATATTCTTGACCCTGCGCTGCTCAGACCCGGTCGCTTCGACAGGCATATCGTGGTTGACAAGCCGGATGTCAAGGGTCGGCAGGAGATTCTGAAAGTGCATACCAAGGGGAAACCCGTTGATAAAGAAGCCAATCTTGAAGTGCTGGCACGGCGGACTCCCGGATTTACCGGTGCGGATCTAAGCAACCTGGTAAACGAGGCGGCTCTTTTGTCGGCGCGCCGCAATAAAAAACGCATTGGCATGGAAGAACTGGAAGAGTCCGTTGAGCGCGTGGTGGCTGGACCGGAACGCAAGAGCAAGGTCATCAGCGAAAAGGACAAGAAGCTCACGGCGTATCACGAAGCCGGGCACGCGTTGGTCGGCATGCTTTTGCCCAATGCTGATCCGGTGCATAAGGTATCGATCATTCCCCGCGGACGGGCAGGCGGATATACGCTGATGCTGCCCAAAGAAGACCGCAACTATGCCACACGTTCCGAACTTACCGAACAGCTGCGGACACTTCTTGGCGGCAGGGTTGCGGAAGCCGTAATCCTGGAGGAAATTTCAACCGGCGCTCAAAACGACCTCGAAAGGGCAACCGAGCTGGCACGCAAAATGATCTGCGAGTTCGGTATGAGCGAGGTGCTGGGTCCGATCACTTTTGGACGCCGTCAGGATACGCAGGTGTTTTTGGGACGTGATATTTCCCGAGACAGGAACTACAGCGAGGAAGTCGCGTATTCCATCGACAAGGAAGTTCGCCGTCTGATTGAAGAAGCCTATGAAAAAACGGAACAGCTGCTGCGGGAAAATGTCGCGAAATTGCATTTGATTGCTTCGGCGCTTATCGAAAGGGAGACACTGGAAGCCTCTGAACTGGAACAATTGATGAAAGATGGCCATATTTCAGAAAAGCCGGATGACGAACCACCTGCAGAACCGCCTGTTGCACCGGAAAATCCTGTGCCGGACGGAGCTCCCGGTCCCAAAGTCGTATACAACGTACCGGAGGTGAACGGTGGAAATGCCTGAGGGATTAAAACCGGGACTGACTGGCCGCGCCAGTGTAAAGGTTGATGCAACCAACACGGCTGAGGTATTTGGCAATGCAGGAGCCAAGGTTTACGCAACCCCGATGTTGGTGGCTTTGATGGAGCAGGCATCGATAGATGCCATCCGTACCTGCCTGTTGCCTGGGGAAGGAAGTGTCGGCACCAAAGTTGAAATGACTCATGCGGCAGCTACGCCAGTGGGCATGATGGTAACGGCAAGTTCCGAGCTCATTGAATTGACCGGCAAAAAAATGGTTTTTGACGTGGTTGCGTCTGACGAGACCGAAGTAGTTGGCAAGTGCAGACATGAAAGATATCTTGTTTCGGATATGGCTGCATTTTTGGCAAAGGTGGCAAGCAAGCAGAAATAAAATCGTCAGTGGGGACTTTTCCATTGACTGTTATCCTGGAAAGTGTTACTATAATGGCGCAATATGGCGGTATCCTTTGTGAGCCGCACAAAATTGCTGATAAATCAATACGATATTTCCCACTACCGCTTGGATCCGAAAGCGACCGAGACGGGGGACGCAAAGCAATAAACCAAAATTCTGCGCCTTCCCGCTTGCGGGGAGGCGTATTCTTTTACCGGCAAGAGAAAGAAGGGGTTCGGTAATGCATGTCGTCAAGAAAATCGAAGAACTGAAAACGATGGTCCGAATCGCCAGACATGCTGGCAAATCGATTGGCTTGGTGCCAACGATGGGGTATCTCCATGAAGGACATCTGACACTGATGCGTCGGGCACGTGCCGAACAGGGATTTGTCATTGCCACCCTGTTTGTGAATCCACTGCAGTTCGGTCCACAGGAAGATTATGCAGTGTATCCCCGCGACCTGCAGCGCGACAGCCAGCTTGCTGCGACTACGGGGATTGACGTATTGTTCGCACCGGAAGTGGATGAAATGTATCCGGCAGGAAACGGGAAAACGTTAACCTTTGTCGATGTCGCCCAAATCACGGATACCCTCTGCGGCGCTTCCCGCCCCGGACATTTTAGAGGGGTGGCGACAGTGGTTACGAAACTGTTTAACATTGCGGAAGCTGATGTGGCATATTTCGGACAGAAAGATGCCCAACAGGTTGCTGTGATCCGGCGTATGGCGGCCGACCTGAACATGAACGTCAAGATTATCGCTGTGCCGATTGTCAGGGAAACGGACGGTCTGGCGATGTCATCTCGGAATCAGTATCTCAATGCACAGGAACGCAGAGCCGCGTTGGTACTGTCAAGCTCCTTGGCCCATGCGAGAGAATTGCTTGTGGCGGGGGAACGGAATCCGATTCAATTGACAACAGCGATAAATGAAATAATCAGCAAAGAACCTCTGGCTGCAGCAGAATATGTTGCAATCGTCGATCCCAGTACCCTGGCGCCTTTGGAAAAAATCGAAACGGACGCATTGATTGCATTGGCTGCCAAGTTCGGCAAAACACGGTTAATCGATAATTTGCTTTGGGAGGGGAAATAATTATGTTTCGTCATGTATTCAAATCAAAACTGCATCGTGCCACTGTAACGCAGGCATGCCTGAATTATGTAGGCAGCATCACGATTGACGAGGATCTGATGGAGGCCGCGGATATCTTCATCAATGAAAAAGTACAGGTTGTGGATATCAATAACGGCGAAAGGCTTGAAACTTATGCGATACCAGGGCCGCGCGGGTCCGGGGTTATTTGTCTGAATGGTGCGGCGGCTCGTTTGGTTCAACCGGGCGATCAGGTGATCATCATGACGTATGTCATTGTTGACGACAAGGAAGCAAGAAACTGGGAGCCGACTGTTGTTTTCCTGAAAGAGGGAAATCGCATTGCGGAGACGAAGAAAGAAGAAAAACATGGTGAAATAAGATAACCAGAGGAGATGCATCCATGCTCCGTAGTGATATTCTGTCCATGCTCCGTGATAAGATTGGGGATTTTGTATCTGGAGAAGAACTGGGTCGTCGGTTTAATGTGTCTCGCACGGCGGTAGGCAAGCAGATTCAAAAACTTCGTCTTGAGGGGTATGATATTGAATCCACGGTAAGCCAGGGGCATAGACTGCGTAACCTGCCGGATTTACTAAGACCGGAAGAAGTATGTCCAAAGCTGGCGACCGGAAAATTCGGTTGTGAGCTGCATTATTTTTCCAGCATCGGTTCAACCAATAATGAAGCGAAAAAACTGGCAGTTGCCGGGAGCCCGGAAGGAACGCTTGTTGTCACCGAAGAACAGGCGGAAGGGCGGGGACGCCTGTCTCGCGGCTGGTTTTCTCCCAAAGCAAAAGGAATTTGGTTTTCGATTGTGCTGCGTCCGCCATTTCCGCCGCAAGAGGCTCCGAAATGTACGCTGATGGCTGCGGTTGCTGTGAACAGGGCGATTCGCGACATTGCCGGAGTGCCGTGCGGAATCAAATGGCCAAATGATATCATGTGCAAGGGCCGTAAACTGGTGGGCATTCTGACCGAAATGAGCGCGGAGATGGATGCCATCAATCACGTTGTGATCGGTATGGGTGTGAACGTGAATATTCCCGGGGAGGATTTTCCGGCTGAATTGAGGGAAATTGCGACATCTCTGCTGTTGGAAACCGGGAAGCCGGTAAGGCGTCTGGAGTTATTCATCCGGATTTTGGAGCGACTGGAAGAACTGTATTTGGAAGTGCTCCGAAGCGGTTTTGCCGTTGTTCTGGATGCATGGCGGCAGGAGTCAATTACACTGGGACAGCAGGTTCAGGTAATCGGAACGGATAAGTCGTTCTTGGGCCAGGCGATTGACATCGACAGCGATGGCGCATTGCTTGTCTCGACGGAATCAGGAGTAGAGCGGGTATTGGCGGGCGATGTCTCGATACGCCCTGCTTCCTCTCGTTGAAAAAACAAAAAGTTATGGTGTTGAATATTCACTGTTAAAGGGGAGAAGGACATTGCTGCTGGTAGTGGATGTGGGCAATACAAACATTGTTCTGGGTGTGTATGATGGAAAGGAACTGGTCCATCATTGGAGGATTTCGACAGACAGACAGAGGACTGCCGATGAGTATGGGGTTTTAATTCATAACCTGTTCCAGCATATGGGGATGGATATCAAACAGATAAGTGCCGTCATAATTTCTTCGGTGGTACCGCCATTGACTGTGCCGCTGCAACGCATGTGCGCGCGCTATTTTGGCGGGGACCCCCTGATCGTGGGGCCTGGCATTAAAACAGGGATTCGTATCAATTATGAAAACCCCCGTGAAGTGGGAGCCGACCGAATTGTCAACGCAATCGGAGCATTCGAAAAACATGGCGGCCCGCTGATTATAGTCGATTTTGGAACAGCGACGACTTTTTGCGCCATTGCCGACAATGGGGATTATCTGGGAGGCGCTATCGCACCGGGGATTGGTATTTCGACGGAGGCATTGTTTCAACGGGCTGCGAAACTGCCGCGTATAGAGTTGGTTATGCCCAAATCCGTCATTTGCCGGAACACGGTTTCCAGCATGCAGTCAGGGATCATCATCGGGTTTGTGGGGCAGGTGGATGAGATGGTACGCCGTATGCGCATGGAAATGGCGGCAGATGCAAAAGTAATCGCCACAGGCGGCCTGGCAAACCTGATTGCGCAGGAATCACGCACGATTGACGTCGTTGAGCCTTTTATCACACTGGAGGGATTGCGGATCGTTTATGAACGCAATCGGTAATGTTGCACTGGACAATCCGTCCGTACTGGCGCCGATGGCCGGAGTGACAGATCTGGCGTTCCGGCTGCTTGCAAAAGAGATGGGCTGCGGTCTGGTATATTCTGAAATGGTAAGCGCCAAAGGTCTTTTATATGAGAATTGCCGAACCAAAGAACTGATACGGATCGATGAACGAGAACGTCCGACTGCGGTTCAGCTTTTTGGATCCGTACCGGCGGAAGTTGCGGAAGCCGCCCGTCGTGTGGCGGAAACCGGTGCGGACATAATAGACTTCAACATGGGCTGTCCAACCCCGAAAATCGTTAAAAATGGGGAAGGGTCGGCCCTGTTGCGTACCCCGGCGTTAGCTGCGTCGATTTTGCGGGCTATGGTGGATGCCGTTCCTGTTCCGGTAACGGTTAAAATCAGAGCCGGCTGGGATTCGGAAACGATCAATGCGGTGGAAATAGCCAAAATTGCCGAGCAGGCCGGGATAAGTGCGATTGCTGTTCATGGACGGACCCGGGAACAATTCTACAGCGGTCATGCGGACTGGAGCATCATCGGGAAAGTGAAACAGGCAGTCAATATTCCGGTCATTGGCAATGGCGATGTCCGTGTCGTGCAGGATGCTGAAAGGCTGTTGCATGAAACCGGCTGTGACGGGGTCATGGTCGGCCGGGCCGCTTGCGGGAATATCTGGATATTTCGTCAAATTGCCGCGTATCTCAAGAACGGTCAAGTGTTGCCCGGTCCTGCTTTTAGCGAACGTGCCGCAACCTTGCTGCGGCATCTGGATATGCTGATAGAATTAAAAGGGGAACATACGGCCATTCGGGAGATGCGGCGGCATGCAGTGTGCTATGTGAAGGGCTTTCCCGGTGCAGCCGAACTGCGTTCACACTTTAATCAAGCCATGGCGCGCGATGATTTTTCCAGGATTCTTGCGGAGTATGACAAGGGGGAGAGAGCATGTCTACGTTGATGATCCCGGTCGTCAACGGCATTTTGCCCAGACCGGGCGGCGGGCGTTCTGCAGGAGGTTTTTTCGAAGGACCTGCCGACTGTACGCCGCAGATTGAGACGGGAACCAATGTTTTTATTTGCCCCATGGTTCCGGCAACAGGATCGCTTTACCGTGTCGGTGTGCTGGCAAAAGTGATTGACATGCGCAAGCAGAAATTGGACATCGCAGGGCGTGATCCGGTTCCGTTCATGTCTCTGCAATTGGAAGGCGCTACGCATGCCCGCTGGAATACTCTGTCCGTGGATAGAGGGCTTGTAATGGCCGATGGTCTGGAACCACTCGATTTTTGTGGAATGCGAACGGAGTATCCTGTTGTTTCCGGCGCGGGGTGGGTCCCGCAGGGGGGATTCACTGAGTTTCGCAGCCCGGGGGATATCCCGGTCACTCTATATGGCAGTGATATCGAAAACGGAATGCGCGTCAGTCTCCGGGGAAACCTGAAAGGGCTTGTCGGACTGGAAGCAGCGCATACGGTCGAACATGCAATGATTCGTTCGCTTCGTGCGTTTGGCCTGTGTACGGCAAAGACACTTCAGCAGGCCATGCGGGAGGAAACGGAGGAACTGACCTGGTCGGTTGAAAAGAGCATGAGGCTTGCGTTGCCTGAAGTGCTAGGCGCCACGCAGGCTGGAGCCTGTGGGAATCCGATGACGAATCTGGCTCAGTTTTACATGTTTCAGGAATTGTCGGAACAACTGAAAGATACGGAAGGCGGAGGCTTTGCCTTGGATAAGGCCCGGCGCGCTGTCATGTCGAGACTGACAAGCGATCTTGGGCTGACGACGGAACCGGGAGTAAGGGCCTTGCAGGGACTGAAAAAAGGAATGATGCATGATGATTCCCCGCTGGGTCTGGAGTTGTGCAAGAAAATACTGAGCCGGTTTCCCATGGAGCCCTGGCAGTGAAGGAAGTCAGTTTTGTGTTTGCAACCGGCGGGAGCTGGCTGGATTCTTTGGTGACAACAGTCACGAAAAGTCGCTGGTCTCATGTTGCCTTGCGTTTTGACGAGGAAGATCTTCTTGTCGAGGCATTGGTATTCCGGGGTTTGATTCTGCAACCCGGCGACAAGTATGATGCATGGCCTGTGAGTCAAACCATTCGGCGCGCAGTATCTGATGAGCTATATGTTGCCATGCTGACAATGTGCCGACGCTGGAGTGAACGGAAACTTTCCTATGGATATGCAACCTGTGTGGCGATTGGTCTGAAAGAGTTGCTGGGAGCCAGGGCAGGCAAGGCATTTCTTGCACTGTTCCCTGGCAAAGAGGGAACGACGCTTGTTTGCTCGGAAATGCTTGTGAAATTATGGCGTCTGGGGTTCCCGGAGTTTTTTTCCGGCAAGGATGCCCGTTTGGTGAGTCCGGATGAACTGTATAAGGCACTATTGAACTCCAGCGGCTGAAGAACAGCCAGGCCGGTCTGCATAGACCGGTTTTTTGTCTGCCAGAAAGGTTAACTTCTGGGGACATAAGAACGACTTTGGCTTCTGACTGCGTCCAAAGGACTTTGCACAAGCCAAGTCTTTTCTTATTTGCAGGAGTTTGGGTTCCTGTTCCGAAATATACTAGCAGAAAAGAGGTGGGGCAGTGTTTTCAGTGGATACAGCAGGTCGGAAAACTGCATCTTCAACCGGGCCGGATTCTGTTAAAGGTCTGATCACTGAACTGGAAGCCATCATTAATTCCTCGTATGACGGTATTTTCATCACGGACGGAACAGGGGTCGTACTCCGGATGAACGAAGCTTATGAACGCATTACAGGCATCAAGGCTGCTGAAATACTGGGGTGCAACATGGCCAGCCTGGTAACGGATGGAGTGTATGACCAGTCGGTTACCATGTTGGTTATGGAACGTCTTGAAAGCATCACCATTAATCAGATTGTCAAGAAAAGCAACAAACATATCCTGGTTACCGGAAATCCCATTTTCGATGAGCAAGGGCGGCTGTTTCGGGTGGTGACCAATGTTCGGGATGTTACGGAGTTAAACAGGCTGGAACAAAAACTGTCAAAGACAAAAGAAGAACGGCAGAAATATCAGGCGGAACTGTCTCATCTGCGATCATTGCAGGTCAAAGACTCCGATATCGTATATAGAAGCCGGGCGATGGCTGCAGTATTGGAATTGGCAGGTAAGGTGGCGGATGTCAGTTCGAATGTGCTCATTACCGGGGAGTCCGGAACCGGCAAGGAACTGGTTGCCAAGTATATCCATCGCAAGGGAAAGGGAGACAAAAAACCTTTCATACGGATCAATTGCGGAGCAATCCCGGACAATTTGATGGAGTCCGAACTTTTTGGCTATGAGGCGGGCGCGTTCACCGGAGCAAAAAAGGAAGGAAAGCCGGGTTTGTTTGAATTGGCCAATGGGGGGACATTGTTCCTGGATGAAATCGGTGAATTGCCATTATTTCTTCAGGTGAAATTGCTGCGGGCGCTTCAGGACAGAACAGTAACGCGTGTGGGCGGTGTTGCGCCGATCAAAATCGACGTTCGGATTGTATCGGCTACGCATCGTAACCTGGATCAAATGGTCAAGGCCGGCACTTTTCGCGAAGACCTTTATTACAGGCTGATGGTGGTGCCGATCCACATTCCTCCGTTGCGGGACAGGCAGGAAGACATTCCCTTGTTGGCTGTTCATTTCGTGGAAAAGTTGAATGGCAGTTTCGGTTTTACCAAAGTCCTGTTGCCGGAAGTGGTGGACCGGCTGGCGGAATACGCATGGCCTGGGAATGTGAGAGAATTGGAAAATGTCATTGAAAGAATGATCGTTACCACACCCGCTGACGAAATGGACATGAGCGCATTGCCGGCATCGGTTGCCGCCAGGCATAATCTGCCCAAAACAGGCACAAAGCTGAAAGAGGCAGTAGCGGCAACAGAACGGTTTTTGCTGGAAGCCTCGCTGGACAAGTATGGATCCCTGCAAGCGGCGGCCGATGCGTTGGGCATTGACAGGACAACCTGCTTTCGAAAGGCTTTCAAATATGGATTGGTTACCAAGCGGTAAAATCCCGTTCCGGTTTTGTGTCGAATTGCACAGACGTGTGCAATTCGACACAAAACCGGATTTGTAGGACTTTATATCATTGTAAATGAATATTTGTGCAGTTTTGCACGTTTGCAATACAGCGTGAAATATAGTAGGAAAAGCCGGAAATGTTGGAGTTTCGGGCTTTTTTTATGTTTTCTGAAAGTTGGCACGTGTCTTGCAATAGAAATAAACGGCTGTGGCAAAAAGAAACGGAGGTGGCGGAACAGTACGGCAATGCTCTATGAAGCAATAAGGGCATTCAATCAAACCATAATGAATTTATAAGAAGAAAGGATGAGTTTATTGAGTTGGCAAGGACCTGTTTACAAGCGTGAATTTGGTGAAAAACAACCGTATATCCCGTTAGGCCCCTTCCAGTTGAGGTTCCCGTTTATTCACTACCGTTTCGAGTTGCCGGATTATATTCAGGGACTCATGATGTGCGCAGTCTGTCTCGGCATTATTCCTGTTTTGCAAGAGTATCTTGGGATGCCTTTCGAAATCGCCATCACCGTTGTCATCATGAACGGATTCTTGTATCTTTGGCACTCTCACCTGGGCGACCCCGTCGTTCCGGGCTGGAT
>CAZXCC010000013.1:0-25498 GCA_964638945.1 uncultured Veillonellaceae bacterium
CCGGGGTGAAGGAACAGGTGTTCCCGGATCGCAGCTGTCAGTGCAAGCCGAAGATCCGTATCGATATTGATCTTGCATACTCCGGAAGTTCCGGCACGTAGGAGCATTTCCTCCGGCACTCCCTGTGCACCATCGATTTTGCCGCCGAATTGATTGCATTTGGCGACAAATTCAGGCAGTACGGTGGAGGCTCCATGCAGTACAAGCGGGAAATTGGGCAGAAGAGAAGAAATCTTTTCAAGACGGGCAAAATCCAGAGAAGGGTCTCCTTTGAACTTATAGGCGCCATGGCTTGTGCCGATTGCGATAGCCAGGGAATCAACACCGGTGCGTTCGACAAACTCAACGGCCTGATCCGGATCGGTATATGTCGCATCTTTGGCGTTGACTTTCACGGCATCCTCCACTCCGGCCAATTTACCCAATTCGGCTTCGACAACAACGCCTCGCGGATGCGCATACTCAACGACTCTTTTGGCCAGAGCAATATTCTCTTCAAAAGGATGCTTGGATCCATCAATCATAACGGAGGTGAAGCCACCATCCACACAGGATTTGCAAATTTCAAAATCATCGCCGTGATCCAGATGCAGGCAGATTGGCAGACCGGAATCTTCAACAGCTGCTTCGACAAGCTTCATCAGGTAGATATGCTTGGCATATTTGCGGGCACCAGCCGAAACCTGCAAGATAAGGGGGGCGTTTTCTTCCTTGGCGGCATCTACGATTCCCTGGATAATTTCCATGTTGTTAACATTGAAGGCTCCTACTGCATACTTTCCTTCATATGCTTTCTTAAACATTTCTTTTGAAGTAACCAATGGCATGATACAATCCCTCCCCAAAATAGTGTTGTCAATTTTCGAAACCATTATACCACAAGAGTGGGGATAGTGCTTCCACCATTGATTTGCCCGGACCATAGATGATATATTATTGTTGATAAAGTATAATTACTTTATGAAAAAATCATATAGGATGCGAAAGGAAGGCATGAACGAATGCTTACAATGCTTTTATTGGCGATTGTTATAGGGTTGGTCTTGTATATCGTTTTGCGGCCCAAGCCGCAACCGCCGCAACAATATTACGGACAGCAGCCGTATGGGCAACCTCCATACCCGCCGCAACCACCCTATCCACCGCAAGCATATGGCCAGCAACATTCCGGGATGGGAATGGGAGGGATGCTGGGGGGGCTGGCAGGAGGAGCCATACTTGGATATTTGTTGAGTCGTGCCATGATTTCTCCCCACCAATACGACCAATGGCGGAATCTGGACCGGGATCAGCTGCAAAGCACGCTTGCGAGTAATGGAATAATGAATTCGGATCAATTTTCAGGGCTGGAACAACAGGCAAATTCAGGCGCATTAAATCAGTATTTGCCGCCGGAGCAGCAGTATCTTGCACAGACAGGCGGCGGATGGTCCGGCCAGACGCCTGAAGACGCGGCGCCGGTTGGCGATTGGGGTGGCTCCGATAATGATGATAATGACAGCGGTTGGGGCGGTGACTCAGGCGATAGCGACTGGGGCGGCGGCTCTGATGAATAGACAGGGGAGAGAGTGTGTTGGGAATTAGTTACGCATTATGGGGAGCGGTGTTTGGCTGGATGCTGATGCCGCGTTTCCGTGGACCGAAAAAAACGAGGGGAACTCGCCTTGCTGCATATTTTGCGGCACTGGCATTGGCTCTTTCCGTGAATCAGCTTTTTCATTTTCAACGGCAGGTATTTCTGTTTTTGCTTGGGATGGCGGCTCAGTTTGGGTTTGCTTTTATCGCAAGATATATTGGTCGTTTAAGGACACGCTGATGCCATTCATGGAAGAATTATTTTCAAATGCCAACATTACTGTGATGGGCTTCGTTTTTTGGCTGGCTATTTCTCCCAATGTGCTTAAGTCGCGCGATAATGGGATGTATCCGGCTTATATGATTGCTTTATATTTATGCCTGACCATATCTTCTGACGCAATGCATGTGTTGCCTACCGCTTTTTTCTTTTCGGTCGGCGGCGGTTTGGCATTTTGTTATATGCTTGCCAAGCTCATGATCAGGGCCCTGTTCGGCAAATAGTTGCGAGTGTATCGGTTCGCACTGGTGAGGAGGCGATACTTTGGCGAGGAACCCAGCCCCCGGCGAGCCTCAAAAACAAAAATATTCATTGCGCAGCGGTTTGGTGAAGGAGTATTCCGAAGACCGTTATTTTCGCCAGAATGATCAACGTGACCGTTGGATGGCGGAACATCAGCACCATGAAGCTGTAGAAAAGAGTTTGGCTGACGTCAGCAAATTCAGTTATGAACCGGAAGATTATGTAAGTTACTTGGTGAAAGAGCCATTCATCGAACCGGCACGCACGGATTTTTCCCATCTGTTGCCTGAACGGATGAAGGAAGCGGAACAACGATATCACAGACCGATTAATATTCGCTGGATATTGATGGCGGCCTTGATTGTCAGCGTTGCAATTTTCCCGTCCTTTGTGACACTGGCAATCGTGGTAATAATGTTGGCGATAGTTGGCTTCGGACAGTTCAAGATTTTGAAGGAAAGACAAACAGTTTTGGAGAGAACGGAGGAACGTACCCGACAGGAAATCGATGCAAAGACAAAGGCACAGGAAGAAACCATCGCGAAACTTCGCAGGGCGCATGAACAGAGTGAAACGGAACGGGTTGAGTTTTTCGTCCGTTTGCTCAACGGAGAAGAATCCGCGATGATTTCCGTGCTCGACCAGTGTTTTTCCAAAATCAGACTTCCCTTTCCCATGGATGTGGATTTTGACATTTATGGCGGCGTTATTTTGGTAAAAGTGTGGCTGCCGCTAAAGTCCGTGATTCCCTATGAACGAACCTCTTTAACGGAAAGCGGCCGCATTCAGTATGAAAAGAAGGAATCGACCGAGATCAACAAACAGTATGCCGAACTTTGCGCCGCGATATTGATGCAGGTAAGTACGGTCCTTTATGCAAAACTGCCAAATATAGAGAGGGTTTATATTTGGGGGATGAGCAAGGAAAGCGAGAAAGATGAATGCCTCATATCGATGCAGCTAAGCCGGATGCTCGTGGAAAAAGTTGCGAATGCGCAGACTGCTCTCGTTGCACTCAAGGGAGTGTCAGCTGGGTATTCCTGCGATGAATTTCTTAAATTGCTGCCGGTTGAGGTTTCAGTACCTTCAGAATGGGAAGGTGTTGAACAAAAGCAGATTCGTAGTCTGCATGTGAAAATATTTCGGTAAACCCAAATGGGTTTAAATAAAAAAATCTGTAAGGAGGCATGAGTGTATGAAATTTGCTGAAATGGTACAAACGGCCGACTGGAAAGCGGAAAAACATGTGCCTGTGATTGTTGCTCCAGCTGCGGTAAAGGCCGGAGAAAAGTTTGTGGTGGAAGTGTCTGTTGGGAAAGAAATTGCTCACCCGAATACTACAGAACATCATATTCGTTCTATCCGTTTGTATTTTAAGCCTGAAAATGGAAAGTTCGCGTATGAAGTAGGAAGCTTTGAATTCAGTGCGCATGCGGAATCTGTCGATGGGCCCAATAAAGGGGCGGTACTGACCGAACCTGTTGCACAGGTTGCACTCAAGCTTACAGGTTCAGGAACGCTTCTGGCAGTGGCATATTGTAATATTCACGGTTTTTGGGAAAGCTCACAGGCGATTGCGGTGGAAGCATAAGGAGAAATCATAAGGTGTCAATGCAGGGACTGGCTCGATTCTGTTGAGGCGGTCCCTGCTTTTTTACAATTGCGATGCTTTGTAACAGGCTCTTGTTGAGGACTCTTTTTTTGTGCAATTTGTCTACTGGCGGAAGGGGTTTGTCATTTCTCAGCGAATATATAATATGTTTATCTAGTGACTATCATGCACGGGATGAGTGTAGGTTGGTCCTCATATATCTGGCTTGACGAAGGGATGTTGCGAATGGGAATTGTTGTGAAAAAATTTGGCGGAAGCTCGGTAGCCACGCCGGAAAAAATCAAGGCGGTTGCTGCACGGGTCATTCGTGAGAAGGGTCCGGAGGACCAAGTTGTCGTGACTGTGTCTGCCATGGGAGATTCGACGGATGAATTGATTTCGTTGGCAAAAAGCGTGACAGGAAATACCCGTAGTCGCGAGATGGACATGCTGCTTGCCACTGGCGAGCAAGTATCCATATCTTTGCTGGCAATGGCTTTGTCCGATCTCGGATGTCCTGCCGTATCTCTTACGGGGCCACAGGCAGGGATTCAGACCAATTCTGTACATATGAAAGCTCGAATCAATGAGATGAATCCCGACAGGGTTTTTGAAGAACTTTCCCGTGGTAATGTAGTTGTGGTGGCCGGCTTCCAGGGCGTTGCCCCGAATGGCGATATCACGACGCTGGGGCGTGGCGGGTCCGATACTACTGCAGTGGCGATAGCCGGTGCATTGAATGCCGATGTCTGTGAAATATTCACAGATGTGGATGGTGTTTATTCAGCAGATCCGCGGGTTGTAAAGTCCGCTCGGAAGATGAAGGAAATCACCTATAATGAAATGCTTGAAATGGCCAGACTGGGTGCTGTGGTCATGCAGCCCCGTTCTGTGGAACTTGGCAAACGTTACGGAGTGCCGATACATGTCCGGTCCACATTTACTTCGGAGCAGGGGACAATTATCAGGGAGGGATATACGGTGGAAGAAAAAGATTTTGTGGTCCGGGGTGTCACGCATGACTTAAATGTTGCAAAAGTGGCAATACTTGGCGTGCCGGATCGACCAGGCATTGCGTTTAAGGTTTTTTCCGCGCTGGCCGATGCGAATATCGATGTGGATATGATTGTACAGAGTATCCGGAACACAGATAAAAAAATCAACGATATCGTATTTACCGTGGCAAAATCGGATGCGGCCCAGACCCGGGCTGTTATGGATAAGGTTGGGGCGGACCTGGGTGTGCCCGGCGTTTTGGTGGATGAAGATGTTGCGAAGATTTCCATTGTCGGTGCAGGCATGTTGGGGAATCCTGGTATCGCAGCCCGTATGTTTGGCGCGTTGTCGGGGGCGGGCATCAATATTGAGGTCATCAGCACATCGGAAATCAGCGTGTCCTGCCTGATTCGGGCTGAGCGGGCCAAAGATGCTGTTTGCGCCATTCATGCTTTGTTTTTCCGCGATGACAAGAACCGGATGTAAAAGATCAGAACGTATAATGGAGGTGTTTCCTTGACGATGACGTTGATCAAGCATTTGGCCGGGCACGCCGGTGAGGAAGTCGAAATTCGCGGTTGGTTGTATAATAAGCGTTCTTCTGGGAAAATTGCGTTTCTCATTGTTCGTGACGGAACAGGGACTGTGCAGGGAGTGCTATTGAAGACGAATGAAGTCGCTTTTGCAGTGGCGGAAACCTTGACACAAGAAAGTTCTCTCTGCATGAAGGGAGTCGTCCGCGCAGAACCGCGGGCCGTAGGTGGTTTTGAGATTGATGTGACGGAATTGAGGGCGATTGGCATCGCTCAGGAGTACCCCATTAGTCTCAAGGAACATGGGGTCGATTTTCTGGCTGAGCGCAGGCATCTTTGGATTCGAACTCCAAAACAGGCTGCTATTTTGCGTATCCGGGCCGAAATCGAATTTGCCCTGCGGGAGTTCTTTTACCGCAACGATTTTGTTCTGGCGGATTCGCCGATTATTACACCTGCGGCTTGTGAAGGAACGACGAACCTGTTTGAAATTGATTATCACGGGGAAAAAGCGTACCTGTCGCAAAGCGGCCAGCTCTATAACGAAGCGAACGCGGCAGCCCTTGGACGGGTATATTGTTTCGGACCGACGTTTCGTGCAGAGAAATCAAAGACACGCCGACATTTGCTGGAGTTCTGGATGATCGAAGCCGAAGCCGCCTTCTTTGACGTGGATGACAACATGCGTTTGCAGGAAGATATGATCGTGTACGTTATTGAGAGAGTGCTTGAGCGTTGCCGGCCCGAATTGAAGCTCATCGACCGGGATATCAGCAAACTGGAAGCGGTAAAAAAGCCATTTCCACGCATCAGTTATACAGAAGCGGTCGCCTTGCTGAACCAAAAGGGAGAGGCGTTTGAATGGGGCGATGACTTTGGTGCGCCACACGAAACGATCATCGGAAGCCATTTCGATTCACCAGTATTCGTACACCGGTATCCGACAGCCATCAAGGCGTTTTATATGAAGCCTGATCCTGAAAATGAGAAGGTGGTTCTTGGAGCTGATCTGTTGGCGCCGGAGGGATATGGGGAAATTATCGGCGGCGGGCAGCGTATCGATGATCTGGAGTTGCTGGAAAAACGTATCGAAGAACATCATTTGCCGCGCGAAGCTTTCGAATGGTATCTGGACATCCGCCGTTTCGGAACAACACCTCATTCGGGTTTTGGCCTGGGGATTGAGCGGACGGTCGCATGGATTTGCGGTCTCGATCATATTCGGGAAACCATACCGTTTCCTCGGATGTTGCACAAGCTTTACCCATAAGGCAGGCCTTGTTGATCAAGGCCCATCTGCGTTGTTGCGTCTGCGTTTGTTTGCTTGCGTACACATGTACGCGGCACTGCACAAGACTCGCCGCGCCTAGCATCTGAACCTTTCTGAACAGCCTGGGAGCTACTTAAAAACATTAAAATATGTAGGGGGAATTTAGTATGTCTCAAACAGTTGCAGCGTCCCATTCCATAGGAAAGTTTGCCACAGACAAAATATTTGGAGCGAATGCACTGGCGGTGAAAGCGGTAGCCCAGTTTGGCAAGGATAAAGTGACAAATGCCACGATAGGCGCATTGCTCGACGACAATGAACAATTGGTTTGTTTACCGACTGTTGAAAAAGTGTATCGCAGCATACCCATTACCGAGGTAATCAACTATGCTCCAATTGCCGGATTGCCCGATTTCCTGAATTCCGCAATGGATCATGTTTTCGGCGAAAGCAGGCCGGAAGCCTTTACAAAAGCCATTGCAACATCCGGCGGTTCCGGCGTATTGCACCATGCCATCTGGAACTATACCGAACTGCATGATACCGTGCTGACAACGGATTGGTACTGGGGACCCTATAAAGTACTGTGCGAAGAAGTTTTGCGGAAGCTTGATACCTTCCCTCTGTTCAATGAAAAGCTGCAGTTCAATGCACCTGCTTTCGAAGCGAAAATCGCTGCATTACTGGCAAAACAAAAAAATCTGCTGGTCATTCTTAACACGCCTGCGCATAATCCAACCGGTTATACCGTTACTGACGCCGAGTGGGACGGCATAATCGATATTCTGAAAAATGCAGCCAAGAATCCGGATAAAAAAATTACCGTGGTTGTCGACATTGCCTATCTGGACTTTTCCGGTGAACGAAATACCTGCCGTAAATTTTTCTCCAAGTTTGGCAAGATGCCTGACAACCTTCTTTTCATCATGGGCTTCAGCATGTCAAAATCTTTCACTATGTATGGGCAGAGAGTCGGTGCGATGATCGGCGTGTCTTCCAATGCAGATGTGATCAAAGAGTTCGAAGACATCAATCAATACAGCAGCAGGGCTACCTGGTCAAACATCAACCGTGGCGTGATGCGCATGATGGCCATGATCTGCGCGGACAAACAGCTTTATGCGCAGGTGGAAAAGGAGCGCGACGGTTTCTATCAACTGATCAAGACGCGTGCCGATCTGTTTGTCAAGGAAGCGGCTGAAGCAAATCTGGCCATGCTTCCGTATAGCGCCGGATATTTCCTGTCTGTGCCTTCCACCAGTCCGGATGCTGTCTGCGAGAAACTGAACGCGGAGAATGTATTCGCTGTTGCATTGGGCAAGGGTGTCCGAATTGCAGTATGTGCCGTGCCGACGCAAAAAATCAAAGGGATGGCCGGGAAAATTAAAGTTGCAATGGATGCTGTCGGAAAATAAATGCTCGTTGTTTTTCAGGGCGGATCGATTACGATCCGTCCTGTTTTCTATCTCTTTTTGGTACCTGTTTTCTGTAATCAAATCGATACGGGAATGAAAGGGCAGAACAAATGAACGATACAATAACGATAAGATTTACCGATGGCACAGAGAGAGTTTTTCCCAAGGGAACATCCCTGCTCACGATTGCTGCGGAACGGCAAAAAAAATATGCTACATCGATTGTAGTTGCCCGGGTGAATAATATGCTGACCAATATCCAGGAACGCCTGGAAGTGGATGCGGAGGTCGATTTCTTTGACCTCACCACGGGGTATGGTGTCAAGGTATACGAACGCAGCTTGAGTTTTGTATTGATTGTTGCGGCTCATCGATTATTTCCCGGGAAAAAAATTGTGATAGAACACTCCCTGGGAGATGGGGTGTATTGTGAACTGTTGCAGGGGCATCCTTTGACTGCTGCTGACGTGAAGGCGCTGGAGAACGAAATGCAGGAGATTGTGTCGGAAGATTTGCCGATTCACCGCCGAACTTTGCCGCTAAGTGAAGCGGTACGGGAATTTGAATCAGGCGGATATGTGGAAAAGGCTCACTTGCTAAGGCAGCTTGAACGAGCAACAGTCAGCATTTATTCCTGCGATGGCATTCTGGACTATTTGTACGGACCGATGGTACCCCGGACAGGGTGCCTTCGCCATCTGGAGCTGAGGTTCTATGCGCCGGGCTTTATTCTGCGTTTCCCTAAAAAAGAAGATCCGGAACGGATTCCGGAATTTGTTGACCGGCCCAAACTGGCGCAGATATTTCTGGAAGCGGAACGCTGGGGGGAATTGCTGGGGTGCGCCAGTGTATCCCAACTCAATGAAGCGATTGCGGACGGCAGTTTTGCAGATACGCTCAGAGTGGCGGAGGCACTGCATGAGAAAAAAGTGGCAGCCATCGCGGATCTCGCGGCCGATCAACGTCAGGCGACCAAGTTGATTCTGATTGCCGGACCGTCCTCGTCCGGCAAAACCACTTTTGCCCAACGACTGGGAGTGCAATTGCGGGTCCATGGAATCCGGCCTGTCGATATCTCTCTGGACGATTATTTTTTAGACAGGGACAGTACACCACGGGATGAAACTGGCAACCTTGATTTTGAATCAATTGATGCGCTGGACTTACCTTTATTCAACCAACATCTCGTAGAATTGCTGGCAGGGAATGTCGTAGAACCGCCGCGTTACAACTTCAAGACCGGAATGAGGGAGCCGTCGGGGAGAAAACTGATTCTCGGCGCAGATCAGATCTTGATTGTGGAAGGAATACATGGCCTGAATCCGCGCTTAACGAGCGCTGTGCCACGTGAACAAAAACTGCTGATTTATGTAAGCGCGCTGACGCAGCTCTCCATCGACAACCACAACAGGATTCCAACCACGGATACACGTTTGCTTCGCCGGATCGTTCGGGACAACCAGTTCCGAAGTCATGACGCCTTGCAAACGCTGAAGCTGTGGCCGTCAGTGCGTAAAGGGGAAGAAATCAACATCTTTCCATTTCAGGAAGAGGCTGAAGTGATGTTCAATTCTGCCCTGATTTATGAAATGTCGATTTTACGGCGTCATGCAGAACCGTTACTGGAAAAGATTTCGACGGAACAGGCGGAGTACCTGGAGGCACGCCGGTTGCTCGGCTTTTTGCGGCATTTTCGCATGGCGCCTGAGGACCAGGTTCCCTTAACATCGATCCTGCGTGAATTTATCGGGAAATCAAGCTTTGCGAAATAGGACGCGTTCGTTGATTATCAGATCAGGGGAGGACGATTGTGCAATATTCAGACACGGCCTTAGCCTCATATATCAGCGAAGACAATTTTAAAATATCGCGATTAATCACGGCAGAGGAAAAGAAGATTTTGCAGCAGCTTATCGTGGAGATGGCGGCTGAATTCGATGTTGCGACAACCTTGTCTGATCCGGACGGAACGCCTGTATTTCCGTATTGCAATTTTACCGAACTTTGCCAGGAACACATCAGGGGATGTGAGGAAGGGCTGCGGCGCTGCAAAAGAGAGGCTTTCGTGCAGGGGCACCTGGCTGAAGAGCAGGGGCAAGCCATTGTCTATCAATGCCATGCCGGTGTCACCGATTTCATTGCGCCGATCATGCTTTTAAACCGCAGAATCGGCAATATTTCGGGCGGGCAGATTTGGCCAAGAAAACCCGATGAGGATGCTTACAGGCATTTTGATAAATACTTCGATGAAATTGGGGTCAAGGACAAACAAAAAGCTTTGGCATCATTGCGCACGCAAAAAGTGAATGATCCGAACAAGATAAAAAAACTGGCATCCATTTATTACAATATCGGCAAGCTTCTATCCAATTATTTTCATTTTCAGGCCGAGTACGGGTATTGGAAAAAATCCCTGCTTGCCCTCAATGCGGAACTGGAGCAGCGCATCAGACAGCGAACGAAGATGTTGGAAGAAACGGTGCAGGATTTGAACGTTGCACAAGAACTGCTAAGAAGTCAAAATGACGAATTGCGGCGCAATGCTGAAATTCAGACCGTCTTGCGAAAAATCAGCGAAGCGGCAGTATTGGCTACCTCCCTGGAAGAGCTGTATGCAAAGGTTCATCAGCTTTTGCAGCGGGTTTTACCGGCAAAGAACCTTTATATCTCTCTCCTTGATGAGACGACGGGGCAAATTGTCAGGCCGTATTGCGTGGATGACACAAATTCCGTGGTTATGCAGAGGCCGGTCGGGAAAGGCGTGACAGAATATTTCATGCGGCTTGGGCGGGCGGGACATGTGACTTCGGCTGACTATGCGCGTTTGCGGGACACAGGCGTGATAGATACCGCGTCCGAACCGGTATTGGAGTGGCTGGGGGCCCCTCTGACGGATTCTCAGGGCAAGGCATTCGGTGTGATCATCTTGCTCTTGAATGAAGATTCTCAGCTTTTTCAAAAGGATGATTGCGAGATCCTCTCCATCATAGCCGCTCAGGTCTCGATGGCGATTGAAAGAAAACAGGCCGAAGATGCGCTGCGTGAGAGCGAAGAAAAATATCGCTTCATCACGGAAAACATGGCAGATGTTGTCTGGCTGCTGGACGTGTCAACCATGAGCTTTACCTATGTCAGCCCGTCCATATATAATCTGCGCGGATATCTGCCGGAAGAAGTGTTGCGGCAGAAATTGGAGGAGGCGTTTTCTTCCCAATATTTGACGGAAATATTTCCGTCGCAGCTGGCGTCTTTTGCATCCGGAGACGAGAATGCCAGAGTGAGGACCGTTGATATTGAACAACCTTGCAAGGACGGATCGGTTGTTTCCACGGAAGTCGTGACAAGACTGATAACGAATCCGGACGGAAAAGTCGCGGCCGTATTGGGGGTTTCGCGCGATATTTCCGAACGGATATTATTTTATTCGGATATGGCCCAGACGCTTTCGCCGCAAAAAAGGTCCGACGTCATTGCAAAGTATCAGACACAGTTGCTGAACCAACTACAGGAAGCAATCATCATTACAAACCGGGACAGCTGTATAATTTACTGGAATAAAACGGCGGAATCGCTTTTCGGTTATTCTGCCGATGAGGCTCATGGGCGAAATTCTGCGTTTTTGATTGCCGGAGATCCAATCACACAGGAAGAGCAAAATCAACGGATCATTACAACGACAATCGCCGGAGGGAGAAATACGATGGATGTCATGGCGCGGCACATGGATGGACGTATTTTTCCTGCCCAATTGTTTTCGGTATTGCTGAAAGATATGACCGGTGAGTTTTCGGGAATTGCGATGTTTACAATCGATGTGAGTCGCCTGCGTTCTGCGGAGGAAGCAATTGGCAAAATGAAACTGGACCATGAAAGACAGATGCTGTTGACCAAAATTATCGAAAACAATGATCCGGTAAAACCGGACATGCAGGGAAAAGCATCGGAACTCGGTCTGGATGTGCTGCGACCTTTCCATATGTTTGTGCTGGAAATAGATGCAATACCCATACAACACGCGCGGGTTGCATCTATGACGAATCAGCTGATTGGATGGATCAGCTCAGGGGAACAGGGAGATATAGCGTGGGAATATATGAATTCAGTGGCGGTCATGAAATTTGAAGAACCGGGAAAGACGACGATACAGGATGCATGCCTCAAATATTTCAAATACTGGGAAACAAATCTCCATGCTCTCGATGTCAAGGCCCGGCTGGTCATGGGCGTCGGGAACCGCGGATCTTCTCTTGACGATGTGCAGAGTTCGTATCTGCAGGCCAGACAAGCAGCCTGGTTTTGCAAAATAGTCAATGAAGCGGGTACACCCTGTCACTATAAAGATTTGGGAATTTTTCAATTACTGACGCCAATCTGGGACTCCAATCTGGATGCTTTTGGCCAGCAGGTACTCGGTAAGCTGTTGGCGTTGAAACCATTGAAACGACAGGAATATATGGATACTCTTGAGGCATTGCTCAGTGAAGGGACGCAAAAAGCGGCTGCTGAAAAACTCTATGTTCATGAAAAAACTGTTAAATTCCGAAAACAGAGGATTGAGGAGACATTGGGCTATTCTATCGATAGTGCTGCGCAGCGGATGGCTTTGTCGCTGGCTCTGCGATGGTGGAGAAATAAAGTGCGATAACGAAAAAATTATCGTAAGCGATAAAAAAGGCTTGAGATTGTTATCTGTTATGACGCAGGAAAAACCGAACCCCTGATGTAAATTAATACGCAAATATACGTTCTGTTTATATAAGGGGGGATATAGGCAGTATGTAACCGTTTCTCGAAAACAATGTGGGAAGGGGAGGCTTTTATGGCAAAGTATAATCCGTTGACACCTGCGCTCGTGAAAGAACTGGAAAATATTGTGGGTGACAAAAATATCACGGTAGACCCGGAAAAGATGGAAACTTATTCACATGATGAAGAAACCGACAAACGATATCAGCATATGCCGGAGGCTGTCGTATTTCCCGATACGGCGGAACAAATCGCGAAAATCATGCAACTTGCGAACAGGGAACTGATTCCGGTCGTAGCCCGCGGCGGCGGAACCGGTCTTGCCGCAGCAGCGGTTCCATTGTATGGAGGAATTGTTGTCAGTACGGAACGTATGAACCAAGTAGTGACGATCGATGCGGATGCCATGTATATGGTGGTACAGCCTGGCGTACGAACGGACGACGTGCAGAAAGCAGCCAAAGAAAAAGGACTGTTTTACGCAGGCGATCCCTGCAGCGGAGACAGTTGCGTAATCGGTGGCAATGTGGCGACCAATGCCGGTGGAAACCGTGCAATCAAATACGGCACGACCCGCCATCAGGTTTATGGCTTCGAGGTGGTGACTCCGCAGGGAAAACTTCTAAAACTGGGAGGGCGTCTGGAAAAATCCACGACAGGTTATGCGCTGGATCAGCTGGTCATGGGTGCGGAAGGGACTTTGGGCATTATAACGGAGATTACCCTGAAGTTGAAACCTATGCCCGGTCACGTAATTGACCTGCTTGCAATCTTTCCCACCATTGACCAGGCTATCGGAATTGTGACAAAAGTCATCAAAGCCGGTATTACGCCGACATGCGTCGAATTTATGGACAACGGCACAGTGAAAAGCGTCGAACATTTCCTGAAGGCAAAACAACCTCATAGCGATGTTGGCAACTATATCATCATTCAGGTAGAGGGACAGAGTGATGAAGATATTGAGGAAAAGAGCGTACTGCTTGACGAACTGTGTATGACCAATGGCGCTTTGGAGGTTCTGGTGGCGGATCCCGCCAAGATCTGGCATGCACGCAAGTCTTTCCTCGAGGCGGCCCGCGAAGAAAGTCTCATTCAGTCAAAAGAAGACATGGTGGTTCCGGTAAACCAGATTGCCAACCTGATGCATGAGGCGGCAGAAATCAGCAAACGGTACGGTCTTGCGGCAAGAATCGCCAGCCATGCAGGCGACGGCAACGTCCATTTCCATGTGCTCAAAGGAAGCCTGTCCGATGAGGAGTGGGACAAAAAACTCGCACCTTTCCAGAAGGAAGTTTATACGCTTGTTTACAAACTGGGCGGCAAGCTTTCGGGTGAACATGGCATTGGGTACAAACGACGCAAACTGATGGAGGAATATACCAACCCGGATGAACTGGATATGATGCGGGCGATTAAAAAAGCGCTTGATCCCAATCTGATCCTGAATCCGGGGAAAATATTCGAAGTGAACTGAACAGGCTGAAAAAACTAAATAATAGGATGGAGGACTTCTGCTGATGAAATGGGTGCAAGTCTATGATCCACTAGGGAATATTATGCTTTCAGGTCTTGTGGCGGCTATCCCTTTGATGATCCTCCTATATATGCTGGGTGTTCGCCGGGCAAAAGGTCACTATGCGGCGAGTATCGGTACTTTGTCCGCGCTGGTTCTTGCAGTGGCTGTCTGGAATATGCCGGTATCCCTTGCTGTCAGTTCAACGCTCAACGGTATGTTGTTCGGTATTTTTCCTATCGTCTGGATTGTCATTACAGCAATCTGGGTATATAACATGACTGTGGAGTCGGGTGAATTCGAAATTATCAAGAATTCACTGGCCTCTGTTACGGACGATAGAAGGCTTCAAGCACTGCTGATCGCGTTTGCTTTCGGTTCCTTCATCGAAGGGACGGCAGGATTTGGCACGCCGGTGGCCATCACTGCAGCGATGCTTGTAGGCTTGGGATTCAATCCTATTTATGCGGCGGGAATCTGCCTCATCGCCAATACGGCCCCGGTGGCTTTCGGCGCCATCGGTATCCCGATTGTCGTCGCTGCCCAAGTGTCCGGTCTTGACATGATGCACATCAGCCAGATCGTCGGCCGACAGTTGCCTTTTTTGTCCTTTATCGTGCCACTTTGGCTCGTTGTCACGATGGCCGGGTGGAAAAGAGGCATGGAGGTTTTGCCTGCAGTCCTGGTGACAGGAATATGTTTTGCAGGCACACAGTTCATAACGGCGAACTATATCAACCCGTATCTGCCTGATATTACCGCTGCGGTTGTGACAATCGTCGGACTGCTTCTGTTCCTCAAAGTATGGAAACCGGCGAATGTATGGCATTTTCCTGATGAAAAACCTGCTGCCGGCGGCAAGGTGGAACTGAAGTATTCGGCGGGCGAAGTAATCAGGGCCTGGGCCCCGTATCTGATTCTTGCAGTTCTCGTATTTCTCTGGGCGGATGACAAATATATCAAATTTAAAATCACATTGATGAATATTGATAAACTGGCTCCGTTTTTCTCTGTGAGCTGGCCCGGACTTGATGGCCTGGTGATGAAGACAGTGCCGGTTGTGCCCAAAGACGCGCCATACGCTGCCAAGTATATCATCAACATCCTGTCCGCTTCCGGTACGGCGATATTCCTTTCGGGACTGCTTTCTCTGGCGGTGATTCCCAATTACGGTTTTGGAAAGGCAATGAGTTGTTTTGTGAAGACAGTGAAACAACTCAAGTTTCCGATCCTGACCATTGCGATGATCCTTGGCCTGGCCTATATTATGAATTATGCGGGGATGAGTTCCACTCTGGGGCTTGCATTTACCGCAACAGGCGCGTTATTCCCCTTCTTTGCCCCTATTTTGGGGTGGCTTGGAGTGTTCCTGACAGGGTCGGATACTTCTTCCAACGCTCTGTTTGGCTCCATGCAAAAGACAGCTGCCGAGCAAATCGGAGTCGATCCGAATCTGACAGTGGCAGCCAACTCTTCAGGCGGTGTTTGCGGAAAAATGATTTCACCACAGAGTATTTCCGTCGCGACAGCAGCTTCAGGTTTGGTCGGACGTGAAGGAGACCTGTTCCGGTTTACTTTGTGGCACAGTATAGCGATGGTGATTATTATGGGTATTCTTACGTATATGCAGGCATATTGGCTTAAATGGATGTTGCCATAGGAGGCAGGTGCGAGATAATATTAAGTCAATAGGTGAGTTGCAGGCGGAAGCGGCGGAGTGATCATCTGCCGCTTCCGCCTGTGCGCAAACCATAAACGGAAAAAGGGGGATTTGCAGTGCGGGTTGTTGTTGCACCGGATTCATACAAGGGCAGTGTTTCGGCTTTAGGGGTTGCAAATGCGATTGAGAGGGGAATACATGTCGTTTTTCCCGAATCTGAGGTGGTGAAGGTTCCGATAGCCGATGGAGGGGAAGGAACGGTCGAGGCACTGGCGACGGCAACTGGCGGAATTATACACTATGAAGATGTCGTTGGCCCTTTGGGAGAGCCGGTAAAAGCACACTGGGGCATTCTGGGAGATGGGCTGACAGCAGTAATTGAGATGGCTTCTGCTTCGGGTTTGCCATTAGTCCCGAAAGAGCGCCGGGATCCCCGCGTCACGACAACATACGGAACTGGACAGCTGATCCGGGCTGCACTGGACAAGGGATTGAAAAAAATTGTGATCGGCATCGGCGGCAGTGCTACCAATGATGGCGGAACCGGTATGGCGCAGGCATTAGGTGCAAAGTTTTTCGATGCTTCGGGTCATGAACTTCAGCCCGGCGGCGGGGAGTTGACCAAACTTGCACGAATTGATTTGTCAGGAATTGATAAGCGTTTAGCAGATACGGAAATTTTGGCGGCGTGTGATGTCGACAACCCTTTGTGCGGACCGCGTGGGGCCTCCGCCGTATATGGACCGCAAAAAGGCGCCACTCCGGAAATAGTGGCAGAGCTTGATGCTGCACTTGGCGTTTTTGCAACGATTGCAGCGGCAGCAACAGGCAAAAACATTGCCGAGTCTGCAGGCGCTGGGGCAGCCGGTGGCCTGGGGGCAGGGTTGTTGTTCTTTACCAATGCAAAATTACGTCCTGGTGTGGAAGTGGTATTGGAAGCAACGCATTTTGATGAGTTGGTTAAGAATGCAGATCTGGTTATTACGGGCGAGGGGCGTACAGATTTTCAGACTGCTTTTGGCAAAGCACCGGTGGGTGTTGCCAAAGCGGCCAAGAAATTTGGTGTGCCTGTTATTTGCCTTTCCGGTGGACTCGGCAGTGGACATGAAGATGTCCTCGAACATGGCATAGATGGCCTCACGAGTGTTGTTCCGATGCCGATGGCGTTGGAAGAATGCATGGAACGTGGAGCTGAACTTATTGAGCATGCTACAGCCCGGCTGTGTCGTTTGATAAAAGTGGGATGGAGAATCCATTGCGGCTGACGGGCCGGTTCTATGGATTGATGTACCGCCGGGCAAGCCCGGCGGTTTTTTTATAGTGGAATGCAGAACCCAAAAGAAATGAGCTCTGCGGTCAAAGAAAGCAGGTAAAATCAGCCGTCAGCACGAAACAAACATACAATTTGGCAATATAGCGGGAAGCGGGGGAACATTGTGCGCAAAGGAAACAGCCGGTGGATTCTTAATGGGATACTAAGCCTGATTCTTTGTCTGTTCGTGGCGGGTTGCGCCCAGAAACCGGCGACGACTGTGCCGGCAAAATCTGCTGAAACAGGAAAATACAGAGTCGGTTTGGTTTTTGATGTTGGCGGACGCGGTGATAAATCATTCAATGATGCGGCTTATGCCGGACTGGAGGCGGCAAAAAAAGAACTGGGCGATAAGATTGAGATAAAATACCTTGAGCCTTCGGGAAGCGGCGAAAACCGCGAACAACTGTTAAGGCTACTTGCACAGGACAAATATGACCTTGTTTTTGGAATTGGCTTCATGTTTACGGATGCTATCCGCAAGGTGGCGAAAGAATTTCCCCAGACCAAATTTGCCCTGGTTGACGGATATGTTCCTGATTTGAAATCGGACAGCAATATTGCTTGCTTGCTGTATCGCGAGCAGGAAGGTTCTTTTCTTGTTGGCGCAATGGCTGCCATGAAAACGACTTCAGGCAAAATTGGTTTTGTAGGGGGGATGCAGATTCCCCTGATTGAAAAATTCGAAGCCGGGTATATTGCCGGAGCCAAATACGTCAAGCCCAATGTGGTAGTAATGTCGGATTACATCGGCACAACAGGGGACGCATTTAAAGACCCGGTTAAGGGCAAGGAACTGGCTCTTAAACAAATGGGGGCGGGAGCAGATATTCTGTTTCATGCATCCGGTTCCTCGGGTCTCGGTGTGCTGGAAGCGGTGGCTTCGCAAAAGAAGCTGTTTATCGGTGTGGATTCCGACCAATCCCTGAGCGCTGCTGAACCGCAGCGTCAGTATGTTCTGACAAGCATGCTGAAACGTGTCGACGTGGCAGTGCAGGATACGATTCGCAAGGGGGAAGCCAGGAACTTCAAGGGAGGATACCAAGAGTTCGGGGTCAGGGAAAATGGAGTGGGTTATGCAGACAATGAGTACAACCGTGCTATTATTGCACCGCTAAAATCGCAACTGGAAGAAATTCGCAACCGGATCCTCGCCGGCAATATAAAAATACCTATCAGCACCAAGGAAAACAAATAAATGAATGGTGTGGCGGCTATTGAATTTCGACAGGTCAGCAAACGCTTTCCGGGGACGCTTGCGAACGATCGGATTGCTTTTTCCGTCATGCCTGGCGAGATCCATGCCATCGTGGGCGAGAATGGAGCCGGCAAAAGCACTTTAATGCTTATGTTGGCGGGATTGTACATGCCGGATGAGGGGGAGATCGCAATCCACGGGTTGCCGGTGAAACTGACCAGCCCGCAGGTAGCAATTGCATCCGGGATTGGCATGGTGCACCAACATTTTATGCTGGTTGAATGTTTTAGCGTGTTGCAGAATATCATTCTTGGTCATGAAAAGGCTGCGTTTTTTTTGCCTCGTCAAAGAGCGCACCAAGAAATAAGCCGTATTTGTGAACAGTACGGACTGACAGTAGACCTGGATGCTGAAATTGCCGAACTTTCCGTGGGAGTACGCCAGCAAGTGGAAATCATAAAGCTGCTTTATCGTGGTGGAGATATCCTGATTCTGGATGAACCGACAGCCGTATTGACTCCGTCGGAAACGATCGAGCTTTATACGATGATGAAAGAATTGAAAAAAATGGGAAAAACGATCCTCTATATTAGCCACAAACTGAGCGAAGTGCTGTCCGTTGCTGATAAAATCACGGTACTGCGGCAGGGACGCGTGGTGGAAACTGTGGGAGCGGAAGAAACGAGTATGGCTCAACTCGTGGATATGATGATAGGCAGGCAGTTGGAGCCAGTCCAAACGAAGCGGAAAAAGGATCCGGGAAATGTGGCGTTGACTCTTAGTGATGTATGGTGCAGAGACAGGCAGGGGCGACAGCTCTTGCGCGGGGTGACACTTGCAGTGCGGAGCGGTGAAATTTATGGCGTGGCTGGCATTGCTGGGAATGGGCAACAGGAATTGTCTGCAGTTGTCAACGGCCTAAAAACGATCACTCGGGGGGAATTTTTTGTATGCGGAGACCGTGTCACCGGTCTTGCTTCCGAGACCATCCGGCAAAAAAGTGTGGGGCTGATTCCGGAAGACAGAGAGCAGCAGGGACTGATTTTTAAAATGTCTGTCTGGGAAAATTTCATGTTGGGTCAGTTGCGACAGCCTTTTTTCAGTCAACCCTGGCGTATTTTTCAACAACGTTGCCGGATTTTTTCCCAGGAAAAAGTCCGGGAATATGATATACGTCTTCATTCGGTATTACAGTCTTCAGGGTCGCTTTCTGGAGGCAACCGACAGAAGATTATCCTGGCGAGGGAGCTTTCGATGCATCCCAAGGTTTTGATCGCCAGCCAGCCGGTGCGGGGTCTGGATGTCGGAGCAGAAGAAACCGTGCACGCAAGCCTGTTGTCAGCCAGAGAGGAAGGAACGGCCATTTTATTGATTTCATCTGACCTGGAGGAAATTCTTGCATTGGCTGACAGAGTGGGTATCCTTTTTAATGGCAGGATTGTTCGGGAGTTTTCTCCGGGCGAACTGACAATATCTGAAATTGGTCACTACATGTCGGGTGATACGCAAGGAGAACAAACCGCATGAAAGCTAAGCTGCTGCAAGCCGCTGCTCCGCTAGGGGCACTGCTGTTTGCGTTGCTTGCCGGAGCCGCTTTTATTGCCGCCATCGGCTATAATCCTCTCCTTGTATATGGAACATTTTTTTCTTTTAGCCTGGGACGGTCTGATAGTCTGGGAGCAATCCTGTTCTATGCTACGCCCCTGATTTTTGCAGGATTGTCGGTAGCTGTCGGATTTAAGGCGGGACTTTTCAATATCGGCGTGGAAGGGCAATATCTATTTGGTGCTTTTTGTGCGGCATGGGTGGGATTTAGCCTGCACGGCCTGCCGCCATGGATGCATTTGCCGCTGGCAGTGCTTGCGGCTATGGGCGGGGCAATGCTGTGGATTCTTCTGCCTGCCTGCTTACGCGTGTACCGTGGCGTGCATGAAGTGTTCGGCACCATAATGTTGAATTATGTTGCATTTTCTCTGCTGCATTATCTTGTGGCCGACGTTTACATGGATCGAAACCAAAATATTCCTGCAGGGCTGGGAAGTCCGATTATTCGTACGCCGCTGTTTGAAAGTTCGGTTATGGCGCCGAAAATGCATGGCTTTTTTCATGTGTTTGGCATAGACATACCGGAATATATCAGTGTGAACTGGTTTTTTGTGCTGGGATTGCTCATGGCGGCCGGGTGCTACTATTTGTTTTGGCATACTCCGCTGGGGTTTGAGATTCGTGCGACAGGGTTGGGAATAGACGCGGTGCATGCAGCGGGTATCAATGTTCATCACGTGCGGATGAAAAGTTTCCTCATAAGCGGAGCGCTTGCAGGGTTGGTGGGGCTATCTTACCTGTTTGGTTACTATGATTCGCTGGACCTTGATTTTCCCCGAAACTTTGGATTTACCGGCATTGCTGTGGCCTTGATGGCCAACAATAATCCGCTCGGAGTGATACCGGCTGCGCTGCTGTTCGGTTTGCTGAACAGGGGGGCGGAAGGGGTACAGACTTTTTTGTCGATCCCAATGGAGCTCGTGGTGATCTTTCAGGGCATTATCATTGTCAGCGTGGCTGTGACCATGCAATATGTCGACAGGTTGCTGCAGAAGCGGGAAAGGAGGAGCGGCTGAAGGTGGAAGAGTGGATGGAACTGACGGCTTCGGCTGTACGGCTTGCAACTCCTGTCTGGATTTGCGCCTTGGGGGCAATATGGGCGGAACGGAGCGGAGTGGTCAATATCGGTTTGGAAGGCATGATGTTGACCGGGGCGTTTTGGGGAGCCGTCGGGTCTTTTTACGCCGGAGCAGGATGGGGAATTCTGGCTGCGATCGCAGCTGGCGTATTATTATCCTTATTGCATGCCTGGGTTACGGTGACCTGCAGGGTGGATCAAATCGTATCCGGGGTAGCCGTAAATATTTTGGCATATGGTCTGACACGTTTCTTCTGTTTTCGAATCTTTGGGATGGCCGGAGCTAGCCCGCATATCGACGGGCTGCCTAAAATTTCTTTCAGTTCGGGTTCGGATTTTTCTTGGTTTGTGCCGCTGAGTTTGCTTTTAGCGGCACTGACCTGGTTGGTGCTGCAGTGGACGGTGTTTGGTCTGCGCCTGCGATCTGTTGGCGAGAATCCTGCAGCTGCAGATTCACTGGGGATTAACGTCATTGGCTGCCGGTATGCCGGAGTGTTGCTCAGCGGAGCCTTTGCGGGGCTGGCTGGAGCATACCTGGCGATTGAACATACCGGCATGTACGTTGAAGGCATGACGCAAGGCAAGGGCTTTATTGCCCTGGCTGCCATGATTTTTGGCAACTGGAACCCCGTTGGGGCAATGGCGGCGGCTACCTTGTTCGGTGCGTCGGAAGCGGTCAGCTTTCGAGTTGTGGATGGCAAAACTGTTCCCTACCAATTTGTCAGAATGATTCCGTACTTGTTTACTCTGGCAGCTTTGGCAGGCCTGCGGGGGAAAAATCGTCCTCCGGCCGCAGTAGGGCACCCCTATTCGCGAAGCAGCGCATGAATGCATAGAAACTGTTTGTTGGAAAAAAACCGCATGAAAGTGGTGAAAGTAAAGTGATCAAAGAAATGAAGCGCTCTGTATGCCCTTATGATTGTCCTGATGCCTGCGGTTTGCTGATAGAGGTTGAGGCAAACCGTGTTACCGGAGTTCGTGGCGATCCGGAGCATCCCTATACGCGAGGCGTGCTGTGCCCCAAAATGGTGCATTATGAAAAAACGGTGCATTCCCCGGAACGCCTGAACAAACCGTTGCTGAGGACAGGTCCAAAGGGCGCGGGTCAGTTTGCTGAAATTTCCTGGGCCGATGCGATAGAACGCATTGTGAAAAAATGGCGCGAAATTTGCGGTCAATACGGTGCGGAAGCGATTTTGCCGGCGTCCTATGCGGGAACACTCGGGATGCTGCAACGCAACGCCGGGCATGCATTTTTCCATAAACTCGGAGCATCCCAGCTGGAACGCACATTATGTTCTTCTGCCAAAGACTACGGCTGGAAGGCAGTCATGGGGGCAACCTTGCAGACGCATCCCGATGAAGCTGCCCAGAGTGACTTTATCATCCTCTGGGGTTCCCATACGCTTGCAACGAATATTCATTTTTTGCATCCTGTCAGAGAAGCAAAAAAGAACGGCGCTCGTATCTGCCTGATTGAAACCTATGAAACAGATACCGCCGCAGCGGTTGCAGATCGGACCATCCTGATCAGACCCGGCACGGATGGCGCGCTGGCACTTGGAATGATGCATGTGCTGGTAAAAGAAGGCATGGTGGACCGTGCTTTTATTGACAAGTATGTTCAAGGATTCGAGCGTCTCGAAAATGAAGTGCTGCCAAGCTATAGTCCGTCTGCAACAGCGGCCATCACCGGGGTTTCAGAGGAAGCGATAACTGAGTTGGCCCGTGCATATGGCAGTGCCAAAGCACCTTTCATTCGTGAAGGCAGCGGCTTGTTTCGTTATGGAAATGGCGCAATGACGGCCCGGTTGATTACAATTTTGCCGGCTGTAGTTGGAGCCTGGAACAAAAAAGGTGGCGGTGCGGTCGGTGACATTTCAACAGGTCCGGCGTTTGAAATGAGTCGTATTACCAGAGAGGATTTCATGACCCATCCGGCCCGTACTGTCAATATCAATCAATTGGGTGACGCGCTGAATCACCTTGATGATCCGCCTATCAAAAGTCTCTATGTGTATCATTCGAATCCGGCGTCGGTCTACCCGGACCAGAACAGCATCATTCGCGGTTTGCTGCGGGAAGATTTATTTACGGTGGTGCATGAACGGTTTATGACGGATACGGCGTTATATGCAGATATCGTGCTGCCTGCCACAACCTCGGTCGAACATGCGGATGCATATCGCTCGTACGGCCATTATGGAGTACAGCGTGTGAAGGCGTGTATCCCGCCTGTGGGAACAGCAAAATCAAACTGGGATACTTTTTGTCTGTTGGCAAAGGCAATGGGCTTTGCAGAACCATTTTTCCTCCAGACGGAAGAAGAAGCTTTGGATGAGTTTTTCCGGGAACCCGGCAACTGGCTGGCAGGCGTGGATCAGGAAAGCTTACGAAATGGAAAACCTGTAACTTTGCCGTTATCTGCCAATTATAAAATGGAATTTCGTACTCCTTCCCGAAAAATAGAGATTCTGAATCCTGTGGAACAGGCGCCGTTGCCGGACTGGTTCCCTCCGTACGGTGGCGCCGGTGAATTTTGCCTGATTACGGCACCGAGCCTGTATTCGTTGAATTCGTCGTTTAACGAGCAGGCAGAATTGGTGGAAAAAAAGAGCCCCATGTCGCTTGCGATACATCCGGAAGAAGCGAAGCGGCTTGGGATGAATGCAGGGCAACGGATCATTGCCTTTAACGAACTGGGTGAAGTGACGTTCATCTTGAAAATTACGGAAAAAGTTCCGAGAAACGTGGCAGTGGCTGATGGAATTGCCTGGTTGTGCGATGCACCGGGTGAGCGTACCATCAATGCACTGACGTCGCAGAGATTTACCGACCGTGGACACGGCAGTACTTTTTATGATACAAAAGTGGATTTGCGGGCGGAATAACAAGCGAAGCAAGTGCGCAAGATTAGAACAAAAAGAGCCGTACCGTCGGGTACGACTCTTTTTTTTCAGGGATGCTGGAGTGTTAGGATTTTGTCCGGTTCGCCTCGAAGAATTTCAGTGCGACATCCGGGAAAAGTGCATAACTGAGAACATCTTCAACTGATGCTTTGGGATATCCCTTTTCAGCCAGCTCTTTGGTCAATGATTCCATTTGCGGGGCAATGTCATTTGCAGGGCGATACGTGATAATCTGTTCGCCTTGCAAAATTTTGTCAGCCACTTCAGGATTTAGAGGCGCTGGCGTCTTGCCGTATTTTCCCCTGGCAAGGTCCTTGACTTCGCGCGGAACGCTCACATAGCGGCCGAACATAACGTTGAAGGCTGCCATGGAGCCTACGATTTGGCTGGTTGGAGTCACAAGCGGCGGGTAACCTATATCGGCGCGGACCTTCGGCATTTCTTCGAGCAATTCGGAATATTTTTCGGCCATGCCCATTTCCTTGAGTTGGTTCAGGAAGTTTGACAACATGCCGCCGGGAATTTGAAAGGACAGCACTTTGGTATCAATGTCGATGGCGGTGTTAAGCTTGAATGTTTCCGCAACATTCTTTTTCACGACACGGAAATGATCGGCGATCGGATACAGCGTTTCCTTGTCTATGCCGGTATCCCATTCGGTCTTCTCCAGCGCAGCCACCATCGCTTCGGTTGCAGGCTGAGATGTTCCCATCGCAAAAGGAGACAGTGCGCAGTCGATGATGTCAACGCCGGCTTCGATGGCTTTGAGATAGGTCATGCCAGCCATGCCGCTTGTATAGTGGGAATGAATATCGATTGGAACACTGATGGCGGTTTTCAGGGCCTTGACCAAATCGTATGCTACATATGGCGAAAGCAAACCAGCCATGTCTTTGATGCAAATGGAGTCAGCTCCCATGGAAACCAGGTCCTTGGCAACCTTTACAAAGGTGTCGTTCGTATGGAAGGGGCTGATGGTATACACGAAAGCTCCCTGTACATGGGCACCGGTTTCTTTGGCAACCCGCATCGAGACTTCAAGATTGCGGACATCGTTCAGTGCGTCAAAAATGCGGACGATTCCTACTCCGTTCGATACGGCTCTCTTCACGAATTCCGTGACGACATCGTCGGCATAATGATTGTACCCAAGGATGTTCTGTCCGCGCAGCAGCATCTGAATCGGAGTTTTCTTCACGTGCTTTTTGATGGTGCGCAACCGTTCCCAGGGATCTTCGTTTAAAAAACGGAGTGTGCTGTCGAAAGTGGCGCCTCCCCAGGCTTCGAGAGAAAAATAACCGACATCATCAAGTTTTTCCAGCATATCAATCATATCTGTGGTGCGCATCCGCGTTGCCGCTAGAGACTGGTGGCCATCGCGCAAAACTGTTTCCATAATTTTCACCGGTTTGTTCGTCATGAAAATCCTCCTTATAACGTCAATATAATATATTTTACATCATTCTGAAAATTTTTGCATTTTTACAATGTTACAAAATGGTAGCGCGGGAAAATTTAACCTTGGGTCAAGAGTTCGGCAGCGGTACCGCTCATCAGGGCGATGGCAGGAA
>CAZXCC010000014.1:0-18803 GCA_964638945.1 uncultured Veillonellaceae bacterium
TTTTATCGTGCGCAACACAGAAAAATATTCCTTTCTCCCCCTATTCAGCGCAATAAAACCGCTCGGCGCTTGACTGCCGGGCGGTTCATACCGTCACTAGGGCTTTTGCTGCATACGTTTCATCATTTCGCCCATATCTTGAATTTTTGCGCCATCAGGTAATTTAAAGGTATCCGACGGCAAAGAACCTACTTTAATGTTCTTGTTTGTTGTGGTAATTTTTTCCCCATCCTTGGTTGTCATTTCCATTCGCATCGGAAAGCCGTACTCTTCACTCACCCACATTTTGACCGCACCCTCGCCATTTTTCATATTATAGCTGATAACGCGGCATTTCACTCCTTCATATGTCACTCTTTCCAGCGTTTTCAGTGAGTCAGGCGCAATATAATCCGAATAATCTGCATGGTTCGGTTTCTGTTGTCCTTTTCCCTCCATTGCCTTTATTGGAAATTTCATCGCTGTATTGGTCGAAGGGTCATACTGAAACATATCGTCGCCATCAAAAATAATGATGAACTTTTTGTTTTGTGTCGTATTTTCTATCTTCACCTTGCCTTTATCCGTCCAGACTTTGCTCTTGATCGTCATTTCCTTCATCAAAATTTCCGAATCATATGTCACTCCGGACATTTGTTTTGCTTTTGCAAAAAGAGCCTGTATCGTTTCTTCCTGCACTGCCGGCTGAGCCGTGCTTTGCGCCGGTGCCGCTGCCTCTTTTTTCTCGCCGCTGCAACCTGACAATACCCCTGTCACAAACAATACGATGCCAAAAATCAGACCCAGCATCATTGAACTTTTTCGCATAATGCCCTCCCTGCTTTGTTTTTGACAGCACCTCTGCTGTCATTCCCCTCCATGCTATTTCAATTTAATTTCCAATATTCCTTCTTGCATCCTCTCCACAAGACACAGATTTATTCACTCCGGCGGGCTCCTACGCTTGAGAAAACCCGGCTTGCGCCGAGACTCTGGCGACGGCGGAAGCCGTGGATTTCTTATGTCTCAGAAAAATATACATTTTGATAAACAAAAAAAAAGAGCCCGCAAAGGCTCTTTCAAAATTTAAATTCTACAGTCAATCTTGTGCTCCGAAAACAGGCAACCCAGCATTTTTTTGCCATCTTTTACAGGTTTGTCTGCATTCTTTCGTTCGGAATTTGACTGTCCTGGATATTCGTGTTCTTTTTGCTGATGCTGATCGTGGACCCCGCTTCGGCGGACCACCAGTGGTTTTATCATGCGATCCACAGGCATTACAAGGAAATTGTCGACAGCCACGGTGATCACCTCCCTGTTATCCGGGTGTCTTACCTATAGTATCGACAAAATCAAAAAATAATTAACTATTTACCGGCTATTCAGAAAACGCCAGAAATTATTTGAGAAAAGATCCTTCACATCTTTGCGTATTTCCTCTTCTGAAAACTGCCATCCCGTTTCCATGATATCGATGTATTTTTCCGCTAAAATTCCGCCGATCAACCGCCTTGAATGTTCCCACTTGTAAATGAGCTGGTCGAGGACTCTCGCATCAGAATGTTGCGGCACGAAACTGAGACCCAACAGCTCGAGTCGCATCCGTGTCATTTTATCAATGATCGAGGGATTGTTCAGGAACCACCAGCAGCCAAAAATCATGAGATTGCCGAACTTACGCGCACAAACCGCCAATTCATGCTGATTCTCCAGCGACAGCATTGTTACAAGGAACTTGTTTTTCGGATATTTTTGGCACAAATATGCAACCGTATTGATATCTGCAACGCCTGATGAATCACCGGCATCTCCAAGAGCGGGGTTTACGAGTTTGTTGACGCCTATCATCATGGCAAACGGCTTGTTCAATTCACGGCAAACAGGGATGATGCACTCCTCCACGACTCTCGATCTCCCCGATTTCTCCGGTATGCAGAATGTCGGCGGCAACGATGCGGCAACATACAACGCATTCATGCGACCGATCCAGTCCTTCAGGAATCGTTTGATTTCTTCCACACTTTGCCCTGACAAATTGGTATCAGCCGCGTAGCCCCATTCACGCAGTTTGGCATAGGCTCCCTCATTCAGATTCAGCAAGGGATCAATTCTCAGAGCTGCGTGGAAGCGTTTGTCCATCTGCGGGTTCGACTGCCAAACGGCAAACTCGTCCGGATTGAACAAATCGTTTGTCATGACGACTTCTTTGACGTTGGCGGTCTGAAAAACAATATCCATATACTCGTCAACGCTTTTCGATTCAAAATACTTGCGGAATTTCCCCAGATCACGCGACGCCACATCAAGTCCAAGTTTTGACAACACCGTCAGGACACCGCGATGCGCTTCGCTGATCGGCGATCGCTCAAGGAAAAGAGTCTTCCAGATTAAATCCGCCTGTGCCTGTTTTGGCAATGCAAAATATTTTTCATAAGGCATATCGACATACCGAAATGTTTCAGCAATAAGATAATGATAGGTTACCAGCTCATCTACGCCCCACAGCAGGATCTTGCCAAAAGAAGCCGGATAGATATGCGTATGCACATCGGTAATCGGGGTTTCCTGCAGAATCTTGCTTATCGTTGCCTGCATTTCATTTTTGCTGACTGATGCCATATCAACCACACTCCATTATCTTTATTAATTGTTTTAATTAAGTTATTCGATGTTAAAAAAAAAATTCCTTCCGTGTGAACCGGTTTACTTCACGATTATCGAATCCAACCTCTTCCAGTTCCATGGCGAAGCATGTCCCAACATCCCTTTACCGGATTGTTTTGCACAACAATCCTTGTTGCGATACAATGATATCAATAGCATGAAGGGGGATTCAGCAATGGAACAGGCAAACAGCCAGGTACTGGATTTTTTTGCTGTGTTGGGCTTTGAGGAAATTGAAATTGAAGATGGATTGACCGCACTATGCTACGAAGAATCTCCCGAGGGCGAATATGCCTTGATTACAGATGAAGAAGGCAGCTTGCCGGATTCTCTCAAAGTCCCGCTGATGTTTGCCTGCTATTCCGCCGAAGGAGCTTTTCTCTGGAGTACCGGGTTTAAAAATGCTGCGCATTTTAAAGAAACCTGGTCAAACACCCATACATATGCAGAAAAGCTGCAGGCAATTCAGACATATCGGAAATCCGTCGCCATAGACGGTCTGTATGCCTGACCGCACAAATTTATGACCGATTCAGCTGAAAACACCGTTCCGACATCAGCAGCGCCTCCAGAACTCCGCCGCCGATTGCCCGTGCCTTATCGGAAATGGTCCAGCAATTTTCCACTTCTGCCCGCGGATCCACATCGCCAATTTTCATTTTTTGATATACCATCAGTCCATCTTGCAGCATTCCGCGCAATACGCCGCCGATAAGCGCGATGACTGGCGCCTCGTCAACAAAACCCAGTACATCGCCAGTTTTAACAATGTCACCAATTTTTTTCGTTGCCGAAAATACTCCGTCTTGCGGCGCCAATACAAGGCGTTCCAAAGTATAACCGCCGATGTCGCCAGGCACACCGGTATTCGGTTTCGCCGTGCCGCTTGAGATAACACGTCCCAGATCGTGGCCCCTCATGGTTTCGACAACCCTGTGAACGTCCACCCCTGCAGTAAAGCCCGGTCCAACTCCGATTACCACCGGAGCATCCGTGATGCGGGTTCCAAGGTTGTGTTTTGCCAGGATGGCGTCAACAATCGCCCAGGGTTTTTCCTGCAATGCGATCTTGCAGAGCGGATCGACCACCACCGGAATAATACCCGCCTCGCGATGCCTGGCAACTTCTTCCGCACTTGATTTTACCGCGGTAATATCTTCGA
Organism: uncultured Veillonellaceae bacterium; assembly: GCA_964638945.1. Classification (GTDB taxonomy): domain Bacteria; phylum Bacillota; class Negativicutes; order UBA1444; family UBA1444; genus CAZXCC01. The sequence continues at coordinate 3,806 of CAZXCC010000014.1, forward strand.
CAACGCATTTTCCTTCAAAAATCGCATTGGCAAACGCCACGGAGCGCCGAATCACAGTCGGTTGCTCAATTTCTGTAATTACAATGTCAAACCCGCAGCGAAACAGGCGGTGAGCGATGCCAGTTGCCAAATCGCCGCCGCCTTTGATAATTACCAGTCTGTTCATAGTTCTCCTCCTGTTTTCATGTCAGCATATTTTTCCGAATCTGCACGGTGAGGATTTACAAGCATGCACGATCCTGTTTCTTTTCACACTATAAACCCGCAGCAAGGTCACTCTGTTTTGCCCGGCCTCATCATCAACCGCCACAAAATAATCACTCTCATCGGCGGAGGCGGCAAAACGGGCCTGATGTATCTTTGGGCCCGCAGCCTGCAGGCTGCGGGGTATTCTGTTGTAACGACAACCACTACGAAGCTTTCTGCCAGGGACTGCCCCGGCATAGAATTCTGCACTGCAAGCAGTCTTTCCGACGCAATTCTCCTGCTTTCCGGCGAACCCGACCCAAAACAGATCCGTACCATTCATTCCGGTTATTTGCCTGCAGTCGACAAATTGGCGGGACTTCCGGCAACCTGGATTGATATTCTCAGCAAAGAGTATCCGCAAACCATTTTTCTGGTCGAAGGTGACGGGGCCGCCAGGCATTCAGTAAAAGGGCATCTCCCACATGAACCTGTCATTCCGGAGACATCAACGCTTTTGATTCCGGTCATCGGACTGGATGTGCTCGGCAAACCGGTTTCCGCAGCGTGTGTGCATCGGCCCGAAGTCTTTTGTCATGTCACTGGCGCCTTACCTGGCCAGCCTATTACTTCTGCGGAAATTCATAAAGTGATGTTCAGTCCTTCCGGCTATTTATCTCATGTACCGCTAGGGATTTCCATCATTCCCTTTTTGAACAAGGCAGAAAATGAAAACACCTGGAAACTGGGTTTCGAACTTACCCAAGGGTTTCTGGCTGCAAATTACGCCGGCCTAAACCAAGTCTTGATCGGTAGCGTTCATGCCGACCGTTTCATGGTGCTTCCATGATTGCCGGCATCATACTTGCTGCCGGTACAGCGAAGAGAATGGGCTGCAGCAAGCAGCTACTGCCTCTTGGCGAGAAAACGATAGTCTGGCAGGTAGCCAATACAGCATGCCTGTCGAAAATCGATACTGTGATTTTAGTGACGGGTGCGTATCACGAACAGGTTTCTGCGGCCGTCCAGGATCTTGACCTATCCCTCGTTCACAATCCAAATTGGGCTGCCGGGCAGGCAAGCAGCCTGAAAGCAGGGCTTCAGGCACTGCATCCCGAAGTCAGTGCAGTGATGTTTTTGCTTGCCGACCAGCCGCTGGTGACACCGGCATTGATCAATGCCCTGCTGGATCAATATGCGCGAAGCGGCCGAAGTATTATTTGTCCGGCATACAACAATCATCGCGGCACCCCGGTGCTGTTCGACCGAAAAACATGGCAAAAATCCCTGGACAATCTGCAGGGGGACAGGGGAGCCCGGCAAATCTTAGCGGCGAATCCGGACTGCATCGATTTTGTTGCAGTTGATTCCGAAGACTATTTTTGCGATGTCGATACAGAATCGGACTACCGCAAGGTATGTTCGCTGTTTGCTGACAAAGCGGCCCGTTTCCGAACCGATTGATTCACATTACTGACTGTACTGCGTATTGCTCAACGGTAATTGTGTCCTGAAAATCCGGTCATAATGATAATATGCGCCTGCAACAGCCGCCGCCGTCGGAATTGTTGCAATTTCACCGATTCCTTTCGCGCCGTATGCAAGCGGGGAGGGATTTTTCTCTATCAGCCGGATATCGATTTCCGGTATATCAGTCGAGCGCAACAAGCCCAAAGTGCCAAATCTTGCAGTGGGCACACCGCGTTTCAGCGGAAAGTCTTCTTGGAGGGCATAGCCGAGCCCCATGGCGATGGCCCCTTCAATCTGCCCCTCGATTGTCGTCGGATTGATTGCGCGTCCTACATCGTGCGCAGCAAACACCTGTTTGACCCAACCTTTTTTGTCGATGCAGACCACCTGCGTTGCATAGCCAAATGCGACGTGATTTACCGGGTGCGGTTTTTCTGAATTCAATGGGTCGGTATCCCCCCGATAATGACCGAAAAACTCCTGACCTTCCATTTCAGACAAACTGCTTGATTTTAAGGACATCATTAAATCCAGCGCCGCCTGCCGCACTGCTTCGCCGGTAAACAGCGTCTGCCGCGAGGCTGTGGTGGTACCCGCATCCGGGGTCACGTCCGTATCCGGTTCGTGGACTTTAATCAAATCTGCGGGAAGCCTCGTTGTTTCGCAAACAATCTGACGCATCACCGTTGCAAGTCCTTGCCCCACACAGGCAGCACCTGTCAGAATCTCAATATTCCCGTCGCGGACACGAAGAATCGCACGCCCTGTATCCGGAACACCCACACCTAGACCGGTATTTTTTATCGCACAGGCTATCCCCGCATATTCTGCTATTTCATAGTCCGATTTCACAGACAACAGCGTTTCTTTAATTGCCGTACTGTCATCGGCAATCTGTCCCGTTGCCATTTCAGCGCCGGGTTCTAGCGCGTTGCGATACCGTATTTCCCATGGACTGATGCCGGTCATGTCTGCAAGCAGATTGAGGTTCATTTCACTGGCGAAATTCGACTGCGGAACGCCAAATCCCCGGAATGCGCCAGCCGGAGGATTATTCGTATAGACTGCAATGCCGCTGATATCAACGTTGGGTATCGCATATGGTCCCGACACGTGCGTGCAGGCACGCTGTACCACCGGACCGCCCAGAGAAGCATAGGCGCCTGTATCTGCGATAATATTCGCCCGCAACGCAATCAGCCGTCCTTCTGCGTCACAGGCCGTAGTCAGGGTAATCTCCATCGCGTGACGTTTCGGGTGAACACGAATACTTTCCTGCCTGCCCAGTGTCAATTTGACCGGTTTTCCGGTTTTTTGCGCCAATAAAGCCGCATGGTGCTGGACGGAGAGGTCTTCTTTGCCTCCAAAAGCACCGCCTACCAGTTTGCTGATCACTCTGACCTGTTCCGGCGGCAATCCCAGAATGGCTGATATGCCGTGATGGTCGTCATACACGCTCTGACTGCCGACATATACCGTCAACTTTCCATTTTCCGCAGGAACTGCCAAAGCGCTCTCCGGCTCCAGAAAAGCATGTTCCGTCGGCGGAGTCTGGTAGCTGCGTGTCACACAGTGCGCCGCCCCGGCAATGGCTTTTTCTGCATCGCCTCTTGAAAAATGCACCCTGCTGAGAACATTTCCATCCGGATGGATAGGAGCCGACGTATCTGCCAGGGCCGCCTGCGGCGACAATATGGGCGGCAGCTCTTCATACTCGAGCCTGATCAAATCGATAGCCGCTCTGGCTATTTTTTTTGTCCGTGCTGCGACGATTGCCAAAGCATCACCGATGTATCGTGTTTCTTCCCCCACGGCGATCAGCGCCGGCCAGTCACGTTTCAGATGCCCCCAGAAACGCTGTCCGGGAATATCTGCAGCGGTCATGACCGCTTCCACCCCATCAAGCTTTTGCGCCATATCAATATTGATGGACAAGATGCGGGCACGCGGCACCGGTGCGCGCAACACCGCTGCATGCAACATGTCCGGCACCTGCATGTCATCGACATATTCTCCCGTACCCAAAGTTTTTGCAGCAGCATCCATCCTGGCGGCGCGCTCCCCCACCCCTGCCGCTGCATCGTCCGGAACCAGTACTTCGCCCCGCAGTGCCCGCGAAGCAAGCATGATCGCCTTTTCAATTTTTACATATCCCGTACACCGGCAGATATTCCCTCGCAACGCTTCTTTTATCCTGGCTGCGGACGGCTCTGGATCCTTATCCAGCAGCGCTTTGGCACTGATCACCATTCCCGGCGTGCAAAAACCGCACTGAACTGCACCGACTTTTGTAAAAGCCCAGGCATAAATACGTTTTTCCTTTTCAGTCAGGCCTTCCAGAGTAACGACGTTTTTTTCGTGGATGCGGCTCAAGGTCTGCAGACAGGCCCGCATGGACAGGCCGTTGACCAATATCATGCAGGCGCCGCAGGAACCCTCTCCGCAGCCATTTTTCATTGATGTCAGACGCAACTTCTCCCGCAAATATTCAAGCAGATTTTCATCTTCCGCTTCCGAGTAGACTTTTCCGTTGACTGTAAACTGATACATCAAACGTCCTCCCCCGATACTCTTGTCTGACGGGATGCGTATTTTCCCAAAGGTCCGCAGAGCACCTTTCCGTCTTGCAAGGCATGTTGCCCACGCAAAAAAACGTGCCTCAGTCTGCCAATCTGTTCGAAGCCTTCATAGGGATTGTAATCAACTTTTTGCATTTGCGTTTTCGCACGGATGGGTTGGCGACCCTCCGGATCCCAGACAACAATGTCTGCATCACTTCCAGGCGCCAATATTCCTTTGCGCGGAAACAGTCCAAAGATTTTTGCCGCTGTAGTCGAAGTGACTGCCACGAAAGTTTGCAGGTCTATCCTTCCGGCAGCAACACCATATGTATAAAGCAGGCCGAAACGGTTTTCCACCCCGGGAATCCCATTGGGAATCCGGGAAAAATCGTTGCGGCCCAGTTCTTTTTGTCGCATGAAATTAAAGGAACAATGATCTGAGCCAACACAGGACAACTCTCCTTGGGCAAGTCCCTTCCACAAAATTGGCAGATTCTTTTCATTGCGCAAGGGAGGAGACATGACAAATTTTGCCGGCTCAAAACCAGGCAAAGCATACCGGCTTTCATCCAGCAGCAGATACTGCGTGCAGGTTTCCGCCCAGATGCGCTGCCCGCTTTGCCTCGCGGCGTTGATCAGTGAAAGCGCTCTGCCGGAACTGACATGAACGACATACAATGCGCATCCGGTCAGCTCCGCAAGGCAGATCGCACGATACACTGCTTCGGCTTCGACCGCCTCCGGCCGGCATGCAGCATGTTGAGCCGGTTCAAGCCGTCCATTCTGTTTTGCTTCAGAAATCAACTCGGCAATGATATCTCCATTTTCACAGTGCAGACAAACCACGATGCCCTGCTCACGACAAATGCGCATTACTTTCATCAGACTCGCATCGTCTACCTGCATCACGTTTTTATACGCAAGATACAATTTGACCGAAGTCACTCCCGCATACGGCAGGGAACGAAGCTCCCGCAGCACGGCGTCATTGCAGTCGCAAAGAGCCATGTGAAATCCATAATCGGTAAAACTGACATTATCCGCCTTGCGGTGCCACATGGACAAGGCATCCTTCAAGCTGCCGTTACGGGACTGCGTCGCATAGTCAATGACGGTGGTAGTACCGCCATGGAGCGCAGCAAAGGTTCCGCTGGAAAAATCGTCAGCCGTGACCGTACTGCCCACATCCAAATCAAAATGCGTATGCGGATCAATTCCACCAGGAAACAGAAAACAACCGGATACATCGATGATCTCATCGCCGGTACAGCTGACATCAATGCCTATTGTCGCAATTTGTTCGCCACAGATGCGGATATCCATCCGGTCCGCGCTTTCTGTGGTCACTACTGTCCCGCCGCGAAGCACCCTGCCCATATTCTACCCTTTTGCGGAAAAACTGATGGCCCGCACAGGGCAACGGCTGATACAGAGTCCACAGCCAAAACATGCCGACTTGTTGATACCCGCTTTGCCTGAAGACAAATCAATCGCCTGATACGGACAGCTTTTTACGCAGTTCCCGCAGGCAGTGCATTTCTTTTCTTCCACCACTGGGGCTAATGCCGTCGTAGAAAAAGATCGTTCCGACATTTTGCGCAAAGTCAGTCCTTTGATCTCATTCACAGAAGCATATCCATGGCTGTCCAAAAATTCATTCAGTTCGCGATTTATTTTCCCATATATGCCTGGCCCTTTTAGAATCGCCTCCGTACAGACCTGAACCGCAGCAGCTCCCGCCATGAACATCTCGGCAACATCTTTGCCTGTTGCAACCCCACCGACACCAATGATCGGAATCTTCACGACGTTGGCGGCATCGAATATGCACCGCATTGCGAGCGGCTTCAGCGCCCGACCGGATAACCAGCCATAGCCGGCCTGGCTCCCCATCAGAGGCAATCCGGTTTCCACATCGATCCCCATGCAGGGACCGAAGGAATTGATCATGACCAATGCATCCGCGCCGGCTGATTCGACCGCGACTGCAATCTCCTGAATGTTGGGGTGAGGCGTCATTTTCACGAATACAGGTACATCCACAGCCGTCTTGGCCGCCGTCACCGCTTGAATGATCGGTTGCAGGTCATTGCCGACATAATGGCATGACAATTCGAGAGCGTCTGCAAATGGTTTCACCAAAACTGCGAGCTCACGGATCTGTTCCGCTGTATACCCCAGTCCGATGATGAGCGGTACGCCGGCAGATTTTGCAATCTCATATTCTTTCGCAATCCATTGCTCTTTCGGCAGCTCGGACCATAGTTCCGTATTCAGCATCCCTATCTGAATATCCGAAATGCAGGGACGTGGAACTTCCGCCGGATTCGTGGAAATCGTCTTGCTCACGATACCGCCGGCGCCTCCGGCTACAGCCGCCTTGCACGCCGCACCGTCCCGCGTCGGGGGACCGGCTGCAGGCATCACAGGGGAAGGAAAATGCAAACCACAGACGGTTACAGATAAATCAGCCATGGAAAACAGCCTCCTTGTTCTATCAGGGATTCACACCGGATTTCTGCTGCAAGCCGGCCATCAATAATCCAAGAGTTTTTTCATCTGCTGCTTCTACCGGCAACACGTCCATTATCCGGCCGTCAAAAAAAACTGCCACACGATCGCTTAATTTCTGCACTTCATCCAGCTCTTCGGAGATCAGAATTACGCCCATCCCTGCCCCGCTTGCCTGCAAAAGCATTTCGTGCACGTATTCGGCAGCTCCGATATCCAGCCCCCTTGTCGGGTAGGCCGCAACCAAAACTTTCGGCCGCCGCGTAATCTCCCGGGCCATAATCAGGCGCTGAATATTACCGCCAGATAGCTTACCGGTCTGCGTGTCCAAATCTGGCGTTTTGATTCCATAACTTTGTACCAGGTTGTCACAATGTGCACGAATCACTTTGTTCTGCAAAAAACTTTTTTGAGCATAAGGGAGATCGGCATGATCCTTCAACAACAAATTTTCCCATATGGTAAAAGAGGGTATGGTTCCGACATGCAAACGGTCTTCCGGCACATAACCGAGTCCTTTGTCGATAATATCTTTCGGCGAACAGTTCGAAATATCCTCTCCGGATAAAGTTACCGTACCGCTGTCGATGCGACGCAGCCCGCTTATCGCTTCCGCAAACTCTTTCTGTCCATTGCCGGATACTCCGGCAATACCGAGAATTTCACCTGGTCTCACATCGATGGAAACACCCCGTAACGCAGGCATGCCTTTATCATTGGTCACACAAAGGGTATCCAGTTTCAACACGCACTGATCGCCGAACGACTTGTGTTCTTTTACAAAAGGTCTGGAATCACGTCCAACCATCATTCTTGCCAACTCATCGGGAGATGTTTGGCTGGTTTTCACAGAACCGACTTCTCTGCCATCCCTCAATACCACCACGCGGTCACTTACAGCCATAACTTCGTGCAGTTTGTGACTGATTATTATTACAGAGCGCCCCTGCTCTGCCATCTTTCGCAATAAAACGATGAGATCCTGCGCTTCCTGCGGTGTCAATACCGCAGTCGGTTCATCCAGTATCAACAAATCGGCGCCGCGATATAATGCCTTGATGATTTCCACACGCTGTTGTTCGCCGACGCTGAGTTGCCAAATATAGGAATCCGGATTCACAACTACGCCGTACATTGCACCGATTTCTTTTATTTTCCTGGCAACAGGAGCCAAGTCCAATAAAGCGCCTCGCTCCGAAGACATACCTAATGCAACATTTTCACTGACGGTCAGAGTGGGCACCAGCATAAAATGCTGGTGCACCATTCCAATTCCATTGTCGATGGCTGTGCGGGGAGAGTCGATGGAAACAGGCTTGCCGTTGATCAATATGTTTCCTTCATCAGGCTTATACAACCCGTAAAGCACATTCATCAGCGTGGTTTTTCCGGCCCCGTTTTCACCCAGCAATGCCAATACTTCACCTGCGGCAACGCTGATGCTGACATGATCGTTGCTTAAAACGCCCGGAAAGCGTTTGACAATGCCTTGCATCTCCAACAGTTTAATGTGGGTACCCATTCTTCCACTCCCTCACGACCATAGATCATAACAAACCGGTTTTACTTTGGCAGTTCCACCTTCAAAGCGCCTGAAGTGATATCTTTTTGCACTTTATCCACAGCAGCCCTCACGTCGGCCGGAATTTTTCCTTCTAGTTTCGGGTTATACTTCAAAAGCAGCGTTCCATTAGAAAATGACACAACGAGGTGCTGTCCGCCCAGAGTTCCTTTTTTGCGAAGGTCGATGATTTGGTTGATGACTTTTTCCCAGTTGTACAGTTGGGATGCCAGAACGGAATCGGGCGCGATGACGCTTTGGTCTATATCTGTAGACAGCCAGTATGTTCCCGGCTTTCCAGCAACCGCTTTGATGGCTCCGACGGCCTGTTGGGAAGAACCAGTCAGTAAGTCTGCCCCTGCATCCATATGGGTTTTTGCAACTTCACCCGCTTTGACGATTTCATTAAAGGAACCGGTATATGCGATGCGGGTCTTTACATCTCCACCCGCGGCAGCGACTCCCATCATAAAGCCTTTATTGTATTTGACAGCATCCCCAGCCTCCACCGGGCCCACAATGCCGACAATTTTCGACTTGGACATTTTTGCAGCCAATACTCCAAGAATATAGCCGCCTTCCTGCGCCTGGACGTCATAGGCGAATATGTTTGGACCTGTCTGGAAGCCCGCGCCATACGCAAAAGTCACTTTAGGAAATTCCGGGGCAATTTCCTTCACGACACTCTGGTATTGCGAACCGTGCGCAATGACAATATCAAATCCCTGCGTTGCATATTGGCGTATTGCCGCACCAGCATCCACGGGCTTGCCAAGTCTTTCACTGACAGCCAGCTCGATCTCACCCTTTGATTCCGACTGCAGCTTCTTAACGATTTCATACATGGACTGACCCCATGCCAGGTCATCGATTGTGCTTGGAAGAACCAGCGCGATTTTGAGTTTTTGCGTCTTTGGCGCATCCGCTTTTGGCGATTCAGCCGGTTTTTTGTCGCCACCGCCACAACCTGCGATCAATAGGGAAAACATAAAAACCATTGTCAGTACTGTTGCCACAGCTTTCCGGGTATTCTTCATTTTCCTTCCTCCTCATTTTTTCGGCTATCATTATCCCCGGACACCCCGTTCATATGGTTTGCCCAATGCGGCAGGCGGCCATATGCGTCCAAAGGAAATCATCAAGGCCAGAATCGTCACAATATAGGGCAGCATCACTGCCAGTTCATACGGGAAGTTGATTCCCAGGACCTGTACCCATAATTGCAGAGAATCTGCCATGCTGAACAACAAAGAGCCGGCCAGGATGCCCCAGGGGCTCCATCGGCCAAAATATACCAGGGCGATTGCGATAAATCCACGGCCAGCCGTGATGTTGTCCATAAACATATTTGTATTCGCCACTGTCAGAGTGGCTCCAGCCAAACCTGCCATCATTCCGCCGATAATCAGGCACTGATAGCGGATTCCGGTCACGCTCACGCCAAGTGTGTCCACCGCTTGCGGAGTCATACCGACCGCACGGACACTCAGACCCCAGGTAGTACGGAACAGCACAAACCACGAAACCGGCACAAGAAGAAAAGCGATATAAGCGATTATGGTATGGTTGAAAAGCATAGGACCCAACCAGGGTATATCTCCCAGCATCGGCAGTTTTAAAGGTTTCAGCCCCTGGATTGTCTGCACGCCGTCAACATAAAGACGAAAAAACAGCCCGGACAGCCCCCATCCCAACATGGACAAGCCGATTCCACTGATCCCCTGCTCTGCTCTAAGAGTCACACTGACAAATGCCATCAGCAGGCCCATCAAGGCCCCCGCCGCAAGAGCTGCAAGAAAGCCCAGCAATGGGGCTCCAGTGACAAACGTGGCATAAAATCCAAAGAACGCTCCCATCAGCATGATGCCTTCCAAGCCCAGGTTGAAAACTCCTGACCGTTGCGTGAACATTTCTCCCAACGCTGCCAGAAGATACGGTATTGCGAGACGAACACCGGTCGCAATGACGCCGACGATGATTCCCTGCTCCATAAAGTCAGTCATGTCAAACAGCCCTCCTGTCCCTGCGCCACCAAAGCTTCCATTTTTCCAGCAGTTCCGGCTGGCGGATAAATATGTCGCTTGCAACAACGAACAAAATCACGAAGCCCTGAATGACAAGCACAATTGCAGCAGGAATGCTAACAGCCCGCTGCATCATGTCGGCTCCAAGAATCAGGGCGCCAAACAGTACCGATGCAGGAATGATGCCAATGGGATGCAGTCTTCCGAACAAAGCCGCCACGATCGCGCTAAATCCATATCCCGCGGAAATATCTTCAAGAGCCCGATGATGCACCCCCAGAACTTCCACGGTGCCTGCCAGCCCCGCTAGTGCACCTGCCAAAAACATCGACAACACCATATAAAAAGGCACATTGATTCCGGCATATCTTGCTGCGCAAGCACCTTCACCCACCGCTCGCAGCCTGTATCCAACAGTCGTCCGCATAAGCAGAAAATAGACGAGTACTGCAAGAACAATCGCCAGGATAAAACCCGTATTCATCCGGGCGCCGGGTATCAGCCTCGTCAGCCACAAAGAAGCAGGAACCAGGGCAGTTTGCGGCACTCCGGTACCATACGCCACTTCCTGCGGGTCGATCAACACACCACGGATCAACAACAGATATACCTGGGCGGCAATTTGATTGAGCATTACTGTACTCAAAATTTCGTTAACATTCAACCGCGCTTTCAAAAACCCCGCTATCCCGCCCCATACTCCTCCAGCCAGCGCGCCGGACAGCAAAGTGAGGGGAAACAAAATCACAGAAGGCATCCCGGAAAAAGTAAGTGCAACACCGGCTCCAGTGATAGCGCCGATGAGGATTTGCCCTTCGCCGCCGATATTGATCACACCGCTGCGAAATGAAATGATGATACCCAAACCGGTCAATAGCAATGGAGTCGTGCGGACCAGTGTTTCTGTAATACCAAAGCTGCTGGAGAATGGTCCTGTCAGCATAACCTGGTAAGCACGTACCGGATCGGATTTAGCAAGCAATATAAAGACTGCTCCGAGCAACAATGCTCCGACCAATGCCGCCAGCAACACAACGATCGTTCTAACCTTCAATCAAAGCAGCCCCCATTACCAAAATACTGCTGTCAACCGGACTATAAGAAACGCCCTGCGGCGATCCTCCCGCAGAGCGTCCTCGCTCCAATACACAAATGTTCTTATTTACGTGAATTATAATATCGTATTTTACTCCACTAGTCCAGCAAAACTTGACCAGACTATGAAAAAATCTCACTTATCTTGACAGTATCATCAAACCGCAAATTAAAATCGACGCCAAAGGGCTTGGGCCTTTTCACGCGCCCGACCCATGACTTCGTGTTCATCCGCCGCCAAAATCTTCCTGTCCAGCATCAGAATCCGCCCATGGACCACTGTAGTAACCACAGATCGGCCGGAAATGCCAAACAACAAGTGTCCGTTTATATTCTCAGCAGTTAACGGTGTCGGCGGGTCATAATCAACAACAATGACATCGGCTAATGCTCCCGGAACCAGACGCCCCAACGTCTCCCCAAAACAGGCTGAGGCAAAGTCTGCATTTTGCTCAAACAGCATCATGTGCGGTTCCCCCCAGGCAACGCCTGCGTCTTGTCGCTGATGTTTATGCAGCAGATTTGCCACTTTTAAGGATTCCAACATATCACAGGTGTACCCATCGGTCCCCAAGCCCACCCGTACTCCTTTGGCCATCATTTCCAGAACCGGCGAGCAACCCACGGCGTTCCCCATATTGGACTCTGGATTGTGTACGACAAACGACCTGCTGGAACACAAAAGATTCATTTCACGCTCGTCAACATGGACACAATGGGACGCAATGGTTTTTTCCCCCAGAACGCCGAAATCCTGCAACCGTTCCACAACGCTTTTTCCGTGTTTCTGCCAGCAATCCTGCGCGTCGGATATCGCTTCCGCCGTGTGAATATGGCATCCTGAATCCAGTTCAGCCGCTGTGGATGCACAACGCGCAAGCAGTTCATCATTCAGCGTAAAGGAAGCATGAAGCCCGAACAAGGCCTGGCGCATGGGATCAGCCGCTTTCGCGCAAGATTTGATGTATTCTGCGTTTTCATCAATTCCCTGCTGAGCCACGTCTTTCCCGTCCCGGTCAGACACTTCATAGCACAGACAGGTTCGGATCCCCATTTTTTGCGCTGCTTCCGAAATCCGAAACAAACTCCCTGCAATACATCCGGGACTTGCATGATGATCAAAAATTGTCGTTGCACCATTTTTGATGCAGTCCAGCAAAGCCACTGCTGCACTAAAATAAACATCATCGAGCGTAAGCGTCTTGTCAAGACGCCACCAAAGCTTTTCCAAAATCTCATTAAACTGGCGAGGTGAATCAGCTTTCAGATTCATGCCTCTGGCAAAGCTGCTGTAAAAATGCATGTGCGTATTGATCAGACCCGGCATGATCAAACCGCCTTTGGCATCTACATACTTTGCCTCTGGATATTTTTTGCGTAATTCTCCGGTAGTGCCGATTTCGGCTATCCTGCTTTCTCTTGCTGCCACACAGCCGTTATACAAGACTGGCCGCACCGGATCGCGGGTAATCAAGAATCCGTTTCCTATCAGCAGCAAAACAAGTCCCCCTTTCTTGACGATGCACAACAAAATTTTCCCAATTTTAATAAACGACCACTCTGTTTTTGCCGGCATTTTTTGCCTGGTATAAAGCTTTATCGGCGCGCTTCATCATTGCGGGAATCGATTCATTCTGCGAAAGACTGCCGGCAACACCTACACTGATACTGAGAGGCACTTGAACATCCGTATCAACAATAAAACAATCCTTTGCGACATTTTGGCGAAGTCTCTCCGCAACCTGCATATAAGCTTCATCACCACCCTCCAACAACAGGATGGCAAATTCTTCACCGCCAATACGTCCCAGCAAATCAGTGTCCCGCAAAACTGTTGCACAAATTGAAGCAACCCTTTTCAGGACGGCATCCCCGGCAGCATGTCCATACGTATCATTCACTTGCTTAAAATTATCGACATCCATGATCAGCATGGCACAACTGCCATCATATCGTTGTATGCGCTTCAGTTCCTCCCCAGCGCGTGTCAAAAAATATCGTCTGTTCATTATGCCGGTCAATTCGTCCATTGTTGCCTGGCGCTTCAGCTCTTCTTCCATGTTTTTCCTGACAATGGCCATGGATATTTGTGATGCTATGATGGAGAGAACCTCTATGTCCATTTGCCCAATAGAGTAGTCTTCGTGAATCAGGTTCAACGCAATGGCGCCAAAAGCTTTGCCTTTCGCATCGGTCAGAGGAGCTCCGAGCCATTCCTGCTTGATATTTCCATACCGCAGTTCGATGATTCCCGCATCGCAAAGTTCGTTGAATTCTTCCAAATTCACGTGAACGGCTTTTCCCTGATGCAGTACGTATTCTGTCAGCCCTTTTCCCACTGGTCTTCTTCGCGGAAGAGTCTGCGTTTCATCAACACAATACGGAAAGTCGATTTCTTCCGAATCCTTTTCCAAAAGGGCAATATAAAAATTTTTCGCCGGCAGCACTAAACCCACCCATTGATGAACTTTTTCATACAGTTCATCTAATGACGTCGACAGCAATGTCGCTTCCGTAATTTCCTTCAACACCTTTTGTACGACGGCATTATGCTGCTGTGCTGCTGTAAAGCGTTTGCGCTCGCTGATTTCTCGGATGATGATGACAAAATTCGAGGGAGCTCCGTCGACATCCCTGACAAATTCAGCATTGGCTTCTATATCAATGATCTTTCCATTTGCGCCAAGGCCCCTGTATTCTGCCGGCCCGGAAAAAATCCCCTGAAACATAAGGCCAATTTTGGTTTGAGCCCGTTCCCGTTCTTCGGGAACGACAAACTGTAAAAACCTGCAACCCAACACATCTTCTTCTTTTTCATAGCCGAAAATTTCCAAAACTTTGGGAGAAGCCATGCGAATTGGTCCGTCCAGTTCGGTAATGACAATTCCGTCTGGTGATGCAGCAAGGATGGAACGGTAGAGCGCTTCGCTCTTTCGCAAAGCATTTTCAGCCAGCCTTCGCGCTGAAATGTCGCGTGTTATGCTGATAACATGCGGCACTCCATGCAAAGAAGTAATTTTTGCCGAAACGATGCCCAGCACTTCACTGCCGTCCTTGCGCCGAAAATACGATTCCATATTTTCGCAACAGCCGTTTTCACTTAGCTCTTTCGCAAACGTTTGCCGATTCTCAACATTTTTCCACAAATTCACTTCCGTTGATAGTTTTCCGACTACATCTTCCCGTTTAAATCCGGTCAGAGCACTAAACCCGTCATTGACATCAACGATTCGCCCGTCCTCCAGCATGGAAAGAATGGCAGCGTCCGGACTGGTATTAAAAATAAGTTCAAAACGTTCCTTGGACTCCTTCGTCTCTGTATGCAATCGTTGGTTGACCATCGATACAAAACCAAAAGTCCATAAATTATAACAAACAAACGTTACCAAAAACATGGCGCTCTGCATCAGAGTCGGAACATAATAATTATAGCCGCCCCCATGTATGATCATTTCTGCTGCACGGAATGCAAAGAAAGTACCATGACATGCAAAAGCTGCGGCAGTCAATATTACCGGTTTTTCAAGCGAAGAACCCCGTACTTTTAGAAGAGCCCCTGTATTCAAAAAAGAAATGAACGCAATGATTGC
>CAZXCC010000014.1:18903-25104 GCA_964638945.1 uncultured Veillonellaceae bacterium
CCCCGATAGGATTTATTCAGCTCGTATTGAAACAACAGGATGGCAGCCTGAATAATCGCAAACAGCACCATCAGCATATTTAGGGTACTGATGTCAAGCTTCATACAACCCTCTCAAACATTACTTAATAAATAGTAATTTTCGGCAGCATTCAGAAAAAAACCTGTCAGAACTTACAACGGATCAAAATTCTCCGGACTATCTTGAGGGCTGCCTGGTAAAACAAGATATGCTAAAATAAAAGTAACATATTCATTAGGAGGACTGACTGGACATGGCACAAAACATTGTCGGCAAAGAAACCCGCGAATTTCAGACAGAAACAAAACAGCTTCTCGATTTGATGATTCATTCCATTTATACAAATCGGGAAATTTTCTTGCGCGAATTGATCTCGAACGCTTCAGACGCCATTGACAAACTTCGTGTTGAATCACTGACCAATCTGGAGATGCTCGAAGGCGACCCTCAATTTGAAATTTTCATCACAGCGGATGAAACGGCAAAAACCTTGACCATTTCGGACAACGGCATCGGCATGACATATGATGAAGTCGTCGAAAACATCGGGACAATTGCAAAATCCGGAACTAAATCATTTCTGGAAAAGCTCAAGGAAGCAGGAAATTCTGCAGATAACGAACTCATCGGTCAATTTGGCGTAGGATTTTACTCTTCTTTTATGGTCGCTGAAAAAGTCACGCTGCTGACTCGAGCTCCAGGTGAAACCAAAGGCGTTTGCTGGGAATCCACCGGCGACGGAACGTACACAATTGAAGAATGCGAAAAGGAAAAGCGTGGAACAACCTTAATTTTAAAGCTCCACAAGGAATTTTACTCCAAGGACCAGCCTGACGAAAACTTCCTGAACCAGTATACCCTGCAACGACTGATAAAAAAATACTCAGACTATATCCGCTATCCGATAAAAATGCATTTCACCGTCAAAGGAGAAACCCCGGACAAGGACTCCTTGGAAATTCGCACACTTAATTCCATGACTCCACTATGGGTTCGTGCCAAAAATGAAATCACCGCCGAGGAATACAATCAGTTTTACAAGGATGTTTTCCATGCCTGGGATGATCCGTTGGAAACGATCCACACCAAGGCAGAAGGCGCCGTCGAATTTACAACGTTGCTGTTTATTCCCTCCCATGCGCCTTTTGATTTCTATCAAAGAGAATCCACTTCGGGAGTCCGCCTTTACTCAAAAAACGTTTTCGTTATGGATAATTATCAGGATCTGTTACCGGAATATCTCCGTTTTGTTCGCGGCCTTGTCGATTCACCCGACTTCTCGCTGAACATTTCCCGGGAATTGCTTCAACACAGCAGCCAGTTGAAAAAAATAGGAAAGAATTTGGAAAAAACTATTTTTAAAACATTAGAAAAAATGTTGAGCAAAGACCGGGCCAAATACAAGACATTTTGGCAGGAATATGGCAAAGCAATCAAAAACGGGGTGTACACGGATTTTGCCAACCGCGAAAAATTGCAGGACCTTCTGTTGCTCCCATCTTCGCATTCCGCAGAAGACTTTACGACACTCAGCGAATATATCGGCCGTATGCCTGAGAGCCAGACGGTGATATATTATGCAGCTGGCAAGGATCGTTCTTCGGTGGAGCGTTTGCCGCAAATGGAACTTCTGCGGGAAAAAGGCCTTGAAGTGCTCTATCTCTTCGACCGGGTGGATGAATTCGCAATAGACTCGATGCGTGAGTATAAGGAAAAGAAATTCCATTCCATCAGCCGTGGCGAATTAAAACTGCAAGAACTCGAATCGCCTGCTGCCAAAAAAGACAGTGAAGCGATCGCAAAAGAAAACGAGGCATTGATTCAGGCTGTAAAAGAACAGCTGAGCGGCAGGGTTGCAGACGTGAAAATCAGCAACCGTCTCAAATCCAGCGCGGTATGTCTGGTAAGCGGCGATGATGGAATCAGTCTGTCCATGGAACAGATTCTGTCCGAAATGGACAAATCCATGTACAAAGCCAAACGGATTCTGGAACTGAATCCCGAGCATGAATTGTTTTCCGTGTTAAAAAATGTGCACACGGAAGCCCCCACATCAGAGAACTTTAAAGATTACTGTGAATTGCTTTATGGTCAGGCGCTGCTCATGGAGGGACTGACCCCCGAAGATCCGATTGAATTTGCCAATAAAATTGCCCGTCTGATGGTGAATCCCGCTAAATAAATCACGCAGGCATTTTTTGCCGTAAAACACTCGGAAAAGCCAACTGGTGCCAACGCGCAACCAGTTGGCTTTTCTTTTGTTTCATGATCTTCATTGATCCGTTTCCGGTATCTTCTCGTTTTCAATGTAAATTAGGCCGCCATGCAAAAGAAGGAATTTTCTGTATTATGTAGCGAATTACTGAACATGTTAGCTTTTCGTCGAATACTTCTTGCCCACAGCACACCAAAATCAAAGAAATACGATTAAGAACTACACCGTTTTTATTAGGAGGGCGGGATTATGCACAAAATTCGTTTCAGAATGGCTATGGCCATGGTCTTCGTGACACTGGTATCCGTGCTGATAGTCGGAGCATACGCCATCTACAATTTACAGCAAACGAAAGCCACGGAACTAAATGCCTATCAGATTTCCCTATATGCTCAATTTGACCGCAGCATAAAACTGCAGGTAGAAACAGCCATCAGCCTGGTACAGGATTTATACAACCAGCAACAAAAAGGAACGCTGACAGAAGCCGACGCAAAAAAGAGGGCAGCAGACCTGATACGCAACCTGCGGTTTGATGACGGCAACTACTTCTGGATAGATACTGCTGAAGGCATTAATGTTGTGTTACTCGGACGTGACCAGGAAGGGAAAACAAGACTCGAAGCAAAGGATAACAAAGGTACCTTTTTTATCAAAGAGATGATCAAAAATGGTTCCAAGGACGGTGGAGGGTTCACAGATTATTGGTTCCCAAAACCAAATCAGACCGAAGCTTTGCCCAAAAGAGCCTATACGCTTTTATTTAAGCCATATAACTGGATTATCGGTACGGGGAACTGGACAGACGATATTGAAAAAGTCATGGTCAAACGTCGTGAAACTGCGCAAGCTGAGCTTCGGCAGGATATCATCATAATGGCTTCTCTCAGTTTTATTGCTCTCCTGCTGGCAATCATACTGGCCATGATGATCGGCAAAAAATTTGCGGCTCCGATTCAGGCTGCAACGAACCGACTTGGAATCATGGCTGGCGGCGACTTCTCCCAAGATATCTCTGCGGCATTTTTAGCTCGCAAAGATGAATTTGGTGAAATGGCACTTGCCTTTGACAAATTGAACAAACAGATGCGTGAACTCATGCGCAAAATATCTTCTTCTG
Source organism: uncultured Veillonellaceae bacterium (assembly GCA_964638945.1). Taxonomy (GTDB): domain Bacteria; phylum Bacillota; class Negativicutes; order UBA1444; family UBA1444; genus CAZXCC01. Next base: position 22,260 of record CAZXCC010000014.1, read on the forward strand.
CCGACCAACTGGCCGCCTCCAGTCAGGAACTTACTGCAAGCGCCAATCAATCTGCCGTGGCAGCCGGAAATGTGGCCGGTTCCATCATGCAGGTTGCGCAGGGAGCTGAAAAGCAGGTAAGTGCCGTTAATGAAACCGCTGCAATTGTCGAAGAGTTGTCCTCCACTGTCGGCGGTGTAGCGACAACTGCAAAGCAAATGGCTGAACTGGCAGACCGTACAACCCATGTCACTGATACCGGGCAAGGGGCTGTGGAAAGCGCCGTCAGTCAGATGGATGCAGTCGGCAGCGGCGCCAAGCAGGCTCAAAATGCAGCAGTGGAATTAAAGGCCAGTTCAGCCCAGATTGGTGAAATCGTCAGCCTTATCTCAAACATTGCGGGTCAAACCAATCTGCTTGCGCTCAATGCAGCCATCGAAGCGGCCCGCGCCGGCGAACAGGGCCGCGGTTTTGCGGTCGTAGCGGAAGAAGTCAGAAAATTGGCTGAGCAATCCGAGCAAGCAGCACAGCAGATAAAGAATTTAATCGATAAAAACCATCAGAGTATCGGCAATGTTGTTAGTGCCATCGACACCGCCATCGGCGATATTGATAAAGGCATTGACTTAGTCAATGCCGCCGGAAGCAATTTTAAAGAAATCGATTCCATGGTACGTGATGTCGCGGCGCAAGTCAGACAAATTTCCACTTCTTTGTCGGAGGTCGCAGCAGGCAATCATCGTATTGCCGAATCAGTGGGAGTTGTGGAACGATTAAGTCGTGACGCATCAGCTGAGTCTGAGAATGTGTCGGCAGCAACCGAAGAACAATCTGCTTCCATGGAAGAAATTGCTTCTGCCAGCCATGCTTTGGCCCAACTGGCCCAGGACCTACAAGTGGCTGTACAACGCTTCAAAATATAAATTCTGCACCCTTGAAACAACAAAAGGAACTGCGTCGAAGTGATGCTTTCACCGCAGTTCCTTTTTATTTTATTAAGATGTATGCACATTCCAGTTCAGAGAATCAGGGAATATTATGGCGGCTTTCAACAAAACCTGCACGAGACAGCGCTTCAAGCAAAACCGGCGCCAGCCATGCGCCGATCGCCACCTTAACAAGATCAAACGGGATAAAAGGAAGCACAGACAGGGATATGGCCTGCTGCAATGTCATCGGTTTTTGCAGGAAAAAAGCAAAACTAGCCATAAAGCCTGCCAGTCCCAACGCGTATGCTACAGTGAGCCCCAAAAACATGGCGGTTCCTGTACGAAACCGAGACAGACCCGGACTTCGAGTCATGGCTCCAACCAGCCATGAACAGACAACAAAACCCAACAGATATCCTCCCGTGGGGCCGAGCAATACAAGCGGTCCAGCTTTACCGCCAGCGAATACCGGCAAACCAAAAACGCCAAGCATTATCCAGATCACAACGCTCAGCGCACCCAGTTCAGCACCCAATATTGCGCCGGATAACAAAACAAACAGCACCTGTAATGTGACAGGCACAGGTCCTATCGGCAGGATGACATATGAACTGACACATAATTAAGACGCAAACAAAGAAACAAGCTGTTTTTTCCGAAGCGACATAACGTTCTCCTTGTAAACCAAATATTATTTTTTAATTCACAAATAGAATTATAGTCAAAACCAGTTTCTTTGTAAACACCAATCATAAATATTAGTTTACATTTCTCTTTTGAAATGAGTTGCATGGCAGGAACTTGATGTTTCCTCAACGAATTTATATTTAAAGATATTCATGAAAGGGGCCATTATACTTTGCCGATTTCTCCTCATCCATATGGCGGCGCCTTCCGCCGCTTTCTTGCTTTTCTCATCGATGCGGTTCTCATCAGCATTTTTTGTGCCGGAATTGACATAATACTAGGCCTTTCTACAGGTCTGTCGCCCGTAGCTCTTTCGGAAAAAGCCGGACCTGCAACCTATTTTAAAATTCTTGTACAATGCGCGTATTGGCCGCTGTTTGAAAGTTCCAAATGGCAGGCAACTCCCGGCAAGAGAATTTGCCGGCTTTATGTTGCAACACAGGACGAAAAACGTCTTTCTTTTTTCCGGGCTTTTATTCGCAACATTGCCAAAACGCTTTCGGTATTAACACTGGGCTTCGGCTTCCTGATGATTGCAATCACCGTTCGCAATCAGTGCTTGCACGATAAAATCGCAGGTGCCGTAGTTCTTAAGCGAACCTAGCCATTAATGACCAAGCACTGTTTATATAAAAGCCGGCCTTCCACATCTTGGAAGGCCGGCTTTTATATAAACAGTCAGGAAAACCCTATTTCACATATTGTGCAATTGCACCCTGCCAAACACTGTAACCCTGATTGGACAAGTGCAATCCATCCCGGGTAAGTTTTTTATCCAGCTGTCCGGTTGTATCGCGAAATGACGGAGCAATTTCAACCCATTGATATCCATAATTAGCTGTCACTTTACGAATTTCCTGATTCAGTGCATCGATATTTTTATTATTGCGATATTTGCGTGGTGGATGCATTTGTTCATTAATCGGCAAAACGCTTTGCACATATACTTTCGTTTCTGGAAGCTCTTGTTTGAATCGCGCCAGAATTCGACGATAGTTGTCGGCAATTTGATCAACAGGACGACCAAAGCACAAATCATTGGTTCCGATGAGCAAAAAAACCGTCCGGGGTTTCAGATCAATTACTTCACTTTGGCGATTCAACAAACCTAGCGTGGTATCACCGCTGATGCCGCGGTTAAGAGCCTTTACGTTGGGGAACATTTTATCCCATTCCCCCTCATGACTGATGCTATCTCCAAAAAAAACAACAGGATCTTTGGGGTCGGGCCACAAGTCAAAATATAAGGC
>CAZXCC010000015.1:0-25064 GCA_964638945.1 uncultured Veillonellaceae bacterium
ATTTCCGTCCAGGATGGGTTTAGGAATGTCAGGTTCCCGGCCGCATCCGTCTGAAAAATCACTTCGGTGATGTTATTCACTACCGAACGATATTGCTCCCTGCTCTCCGCAAGCGCATTCTCGGCCCAGATTTTTGCTTTCTGGCTGTCCAGGAATGTGTTGAACCAGCGAACCAAATCACGGATTTCGTCATTGGAAGCAGGTTCCTGCAAACGTTTATTTTGGTCAAATTCTCCTTTTTGCATATCTTTGAACAAATTGGTGACCTGCGTTATGGGTTGCACCACATTGCGGGAAATGAACAATGTCAGTAGCAACACCAGAGTAAAACACAGACCGATAACCAAGAAAAGAGTAGCCCCAATGGCATTGGTTTTTTCCGTCATGGCCTGCAGCGGGATCAAACGAAGCAACGTCCATCCGTTCTTTTCCGATTTGCTGTACGTGACACCCATTTCCTGTCCATTCACGGTATCCATGAATGTCCCGATTTGTCCGCTCATTTTCCCCAGAAATTCCGCATTGATAAGGCTGCCGATCAATGCTTTTTCCGGGTGGAAGATAATACGGCGTTTCGAGTCGACAATGATCATGGTGGTTGCCTTGTCGAGGTTTGTCTGGCTGAAGTGGTCATAAAAACTGTCCACACTGTAATTTACCAACAGCAAGCCCACCGGCTTTTCTGTCAGGCTGACCCGGTCAAGCTGACGAAATACTCTGGCGGCAGTGATGACTTTGGTGTGGTTGGAGTTTGCGTTTACATTGTCTTCGATTCCGGTCCAGAGCACCAACTCTTTTGAGTCCAATGCTTCCTGAAAAATCGCATTTTTAATTTCACTCCGGATCGACTTCACGTTCAAAGTATCCCCCACGTGGTAATGCAAACCGCTCAGGGAGAAAACATCGATGGACACCAATCCTTTCAGGTTGCTGTGTCCACTCAGGATATAACCAATTTTGGCCTGGGTAGCCAAGTTCACATAATCGTCCTTCGGGGCCTCGTTTTCCAAAAGAGCCTTTTTAATATCTTCCACACTGGCAACATTCGCAATGAGATTTTCGACTTCGTCAAGCAGCAGGTCCATATAATCCCGCTGTTTCACCATCAGTTCCAGCGTATATTGGCGCACCTCGTCCTGCACAATCTTTTTGGAGATTTCCATGGAAATCAGTCCAACGACAACCAGGGGCAAGATACTTGCCCCAATCAAAAACAATAAGAGTTTCCGTGTCAAGGATGTCTGGCGAAGCCATTTGAACATTGTTTTCTACAGGCTTTCTCTATGAATCAGTTTCACTTCCACGATAGTATCAGCCGGTACGGTTTCCTGCCTCAATTTTTGCAGAGCATATTTCACACCCAGATACCCCTGTAATTCCGGTTTTTGATCTACGGTAACCGCCATCCAGCCATCTTTTACCGCTTTTTTTGCGTCATCCAGAGCATCGAACGCCGCCACCGGAATGTCTTTTTTTCCTTTTTCCGACAAATACTTGATCACGCCAAGAGCCATCATATCATTCGCACAGAAGACTGCTCCGATCCCGGGATATTTTGCAAACTGGCGGGCAGCAACCTCATACGCCTCATCAATCTTCCAGTTGGCTGTATCCACAGCAACCACATTGATATTGGGATTGCTCCGGAAGGCCCGTAGTGCTCCGGCGGTCCTTGCCTGCGAATTTTCGGCACTGCGGATGCCTTCAATCACCAATGTTTCCGTAGGCCCGGTAATTTTATCGCTGATGAATTTTGCGGAAAGATACGCCCCATTTTCATTGTTCACGCTGATAAAGGGAATATCCGACAGTCCGACTTTCTTTGCCACTTCTGCGTCAAGCCGGTTATCAATATTCACAATGACAATTTGGGCAGCCTGTGCTTTTTTCAAAACGGGAATCAGTTCCACGGAACTTGCCGGCGCAATCACAATGGCATCCACCTTGGTCCGGATCAGTTCTTCAATGATGGCAATCTGCTGATCAATCGAGGTCTCCTGCGCCCCTGTTTTCACAATAAGGTGAATTCCAAACTCCTTTTCCGCTCTGCGGGCTCCTTTTTCCATTTCAATAAAAAAGGGATTTGTCAGAGTTTTCATTACCAGGGCAATATTTTTTTGCCCAGTCGCCGGAGCCGCCTTTTCCGTCACAGACGGTTTCGCAGGCGTTACTAAAGGAGCAGATTCTTTGTTGCCTCCACAGGCGGCAACCATTACCGACAGCATCAACAACAGAAACAATGTTATTCCACGCTTCATTTCATCGCCGCCTCTATGTATTCATTAAAAAGATTTATTCTGCGGCAGGTTTCTTATTCCCTGCAGCGAAAATATCCAATACAACCATATACTTTTCGACAATCCCCTTTGCTGTTTTGCACCGTAGCGCAGTACTGCAAGGAACGGAGAAAAAAAATGCAAACAGGCCTAGCAAGAATTTTGATTGTGGATGATCAAAAAGCAAATGCCCGCCTTATCGCCAATCTCCTCGCAGGTTATGAATGTGAAACGGCACATAGTGGTCGGGAAGCCCTGACAAAACTTGACGTGTTTTCACCGGACCTGATCTTTCTTGACGTCATCATGCCGGAAATGGACGGATATCAGGTTTGTGAAGCAATCAAAGCCGATCCGAAGCACAGCGACATTCCTATCGTCATGGTTACCTCCCTGAATGACCGCAATTCGAAAATTCGAGGTTTGGAATCAGGCGCCAACGAATTTCTTACAAAGCCGATCGATCCAACCGAACTACGGCTGCGCACTGCGAACCTCCTCAAAATCAAGGAATATAACGACTTTTTGGCAAATCACAATAAAATATTGCAGGAAAAACTGGACGAACGCTCGAAAGCCCTGGAATTCGCTTATGTGGAAAGTATAAGCCGCCTGGCTACAGCTGCTGAGTTCAAGGATAGCGATACCGGTCGGCATATCGGGAGGATTACCGAGTACACGCGGTTCTTGGCTGAGCTGGCCGGTTTTTCCAATACCGAGCAAACCTTGTTGGCACAGGCCAGCCCTATGCATGATATTGGGAAAATTGGAATTCCTGACAACATTCTGCTCAAACCGGGACCTCTGGAACCGGAAGAAATAGTGATCATGCAATCGCATACCACGATTGGCGGTAAAATATTGGCAAAAGCCAGTTCGGCTTTATTGCAGACCGCCAGACAGATTGCTCTTGGGCACCATGAGCGTTGGGATGGGTCAGGATATCCTGCAGGGCATGCCGGTGAGAAGATCCCCATCGCAGCCCGCATAGTGAGCCTGGTTGACCAATATGATGCCCTGCGCAGCCATCGGCCCTATAAAAAATCATTTGACCACGTACGCGCAATGCAGATTATCACCGAGGGTGACGGCCGAACAATGCCTTCCCATTTTGATCCGAAGCTGCTGCTGGTTTTCAAGGAAAACCATATTGTGTTTCAGCGCATTTTCCGTTCCCTGGCCGATTGACCGACTGCTTTCGAAAGCAGAATCCTTTTGCGGAAGCATCAAACCCCGTCTGCCGTCATACAGCATCCGGGGTCTGATTTGAATGTCTCCGTTTCCTCTGCGCCTGCTTCGAGCGGCGCTTATTTTTTTGCGCCAAAATAACGAAACGCCAACATGGTAATATCGTCCGACTGTTCCGCGCCTCCGACAAACGCAGTCAATGCCTCCTGCATGCCTTCCACCAACGCACTGCAATTCTTGTCCTGCAACGCGGCAAGAGCCTGCCTGGTCGGTTCATTGCCAAACAGCTGGCCTTCCGAGTTCATCGCCTCAGTGACACCGTCGGTATAAAGAAGTATGGCATCACCCGGATTCAGCGTCAACGTGCTTTCTGCAAACCGCATTCCTTCCATGGCGCCGACTAATGTTCCGCTTGTCTTGGGCAAAAAATCGGCGCACCCGTCCACAGTCATCAGAAACGGCAGGTTATGACCGCCGTTGGCCCAACAAAATTGCCCAGTAGGCAAATGAACCACTCCGCAAAAAAGCGTGACAAACATATTTGCTTCATTATTGATCGACAATTCGTCATTGACACGTCTCATGACATTTCCTGGCGAGGGGTCCTCCTGCACAAAGGCGCGCAAAAAAGTTCTTGTAACAGCCATGAACAGAGCCGCAGCAATCCCTTTGCCTGATACGTCGCCGATTACAATCCACAGATGATCTTCATCAGGCATCATAAAATCATAAAAATCCCCGCCAACCTCCCGGGCTGGCACCATGGTCGCAAACAGTTCAAAATCCGTGCGGGCCGGAAACGGAGGAAAAGTCTTCGGCACCAGCTCCATCTGGATGCTGCGGGCAATACGCAGTTCGCTTTCAATGCGTTCCTTGGCTGTCGCTGCATCCGCCAGCATGGCAATCCGTCGTTTCAATTCATCGCGCATCTGGGAAAAAGCGCCGGCGAGTCGGGCGGCTTCATCTTGTCCCGGAATTTCAGGCAATGGCGCGGATAAGTCGCCGGCAGCCAGAGTCCTGGTCGCCTCGGCCAGCTTTCGCAGAGGCCCGGTAATGCTTCGTGCGACAAACAACAACATGGGCAGCAGAAATAAAAAGCCGGCTACACCGATATAGCCTTCCTTACGGCTTAATTCGGCAACTTTAGCCATCAGTTCCGCTTCAGAAAAGAATATGCCGAGTGACCAGCCTGTTACCGCAATCGGTTGATACAAAAGCCAGCCGTTCTGTCCGGGCTGAACTTTGCCGTACTCGATAAAACCGGCCTCTCCCCTGACCATGTCACGCCCCATTGAACGCAAAGCCGTATTGTTTTCCGTCTCAGCCTGACTGAAAATGTTTTCTTTCAGTATCATGGCTTTTTGGGGATGAGTAATAAACGTTCCGTTGCGTGACAGCAAAAAAGCGTACCCTTCACGGCCCAATGGCAAGGCTTGCAACATCTCAGCCATCCAGGACAGAGATATGTTGCAGGTGACCACTCCGAGAAATGCGCCTCCCGAATCATAAATCGGAACTGAATACGATACCATCAACGCATTCCCGCCTGATTCTGCGCGATATGGCTCGCTCCAGACCGGACGTTTCATCATCTGCGGCAGCGCATACCAATCCTGAATAAAATATGGGTTTGCCTTTTTCCCCAATTCATCCCGAACAGAACGATTCCCGGCTCGAAAAACATAAGGCGCAGTATACGATTCGCTATAACCCAGTGCCTTTGGTTCCAAAGCCACAGCAGCGCCAAACACTTCCTCATTGTCCATCACCAGCCGTTCCAGCAACCGATATACATATTCACCGTTTTGAGGCGCCTGCACTTCAATTTCCGCAGCAAGGCCTCCCGCCAGTTTTCGCACCGCAGTTTCCACTGTCTGGATTCGATTCGTGGTGGCGAACGAAAGCTGCCACGCCTTGGCTTCGAGTTCCTGTTCCAGAATCTGGCGGGCGACTACATACCCATAGCCGATAACCGCGGCCAAAATCACGGCAGTCACTGCCAGTACGGAAACAGACAGCCGCCAGGTAATGCTCCAGTTACGGAACATAGCGCAAGGTCCCCCCTGTAAACGATTCATATTCCGGCGACTGATGTATCCGTCCCTGTTGCCGCATAGCCTCTACTGTTTTTGCGTAGTCCTGCCTGGACAAATTGCCGAAAGTCCACTGATCCTTTTCCCCAGGCATGACACTGGCCAATATTTTTTCCAGCATCCATTTCATGTGAGGGCGGTTGGTCGGCACATTGTCTTTTTCCACGTAAGACATGACAATTTCAAGTGTTTCTTCCGGATGCTCCGCTGCATAACGCCAGCCAGCCAGAGAAGCGGAGCGGAATGAGCGCACGGTCTGGGGATGTTCCTGCAGCATGGTTTGTGTGGCATAAATCCCGTCTTCGGGAAACCCAAAGCCATAATCCCTCAGGAAAAAAAGCCGCATATCCCCTGTATCCATCCCTGTCTGATACAGCATGTGCACTTCATTGTAATACATTGCAGCACAGGCATCCACGCCTTTCAGGAGAAACAGGTTCACGGAATAGTATTGCGGATAGATCTCCGGTTTCACATTTTCTGCCTGAAACCACGCAAGATAGGGAATCTGGAAATCGCCGCCCCAGATGCTGATTTTTTTGCCCGAAAGCTGCGAAGGCCCGACAATATCCCCTTGCCGGGAAGCAAGCACCAAATTGGATGAATTTACAATCTGAGCGACATTGACCAGCGCCCGTTCCCTATCACTTCGGGAAAGAGCCGTGCTCAGCCAGAGCGATGCAAAATCGACTTCACCTCGTACAAGAAACTCTGCCGGTTCCAAACCGGGTCCGCCGGGGACAATGCTGACATCCAGCCCCTGTTCACTGTAAAACCCTTTTTCCAGTGCGACATAGTAGCCGGCAAACTGCGCCTGGTGCGTCCATTGCAGCATCAACCGTACCGGCATCGCGTGGACAGTCGCCGGTATGAAAAGGAATACCGTCAGCGCGACGAGGGAAAGGAACCTGCGCGTTAAGAAATTATTTATCCCCATAGCGAACAGCCAGTGACAGAATGTTTTCGTCTCCCCTTCGGCTGTAATGCACTTCGTCAAGCATGCGACGAATCAGGAAAATTCCCAGGCCGCCGACTTCGCGATTTTCCAGTTCCGACTTTATGTCAGGCTCCTCCAATGCCAGTGGATCGAAAGGAACTCCTTTATCACTGATTTCTATCCGAATATATTCCCTGTCTTTTTCGATCTTGACTGTCACTTCCCCCGGAGGGACCGCATAGGCATAGCTGCATATATTGGCCACGGCTTCCTCAATCGCCAGTTCCAGATGCATCACCCTTTTGGGATGTACCCCGAATTCTCCGGCAGTTTCTGCGACAAAACCAACAACTTCAGCGATATTCTCCAGGCTGGCTGCGAAAGTTTTCTCAATCATGCTCATCACCTTCATTTCTCAGCAGTCGCTTGCGCGACATCACCGTATACTTTGAGGATATTATCGAAGCCGGAAACCGTAATTACCTCTTCCACCAACCCTGACAATCCGCACAAAGACAAACTGCCGCCCAGACTTTTGAGTTTCTTGGTCGCTGCAAGAATGCTGCGCAATCCGGCGCTGCTGATATACTCCAGTTCGCTGAAATCAAATACCAATTGATGGTTTCCCTGCGCAATCCACTCCATGCAGGTGCTTTCAAACTGTGCCGCATTACCGATGTCCAGACGTCCCGCCAGCCCAACCACAAAAAACCCTTTTTCTGTCCGTGTTTTCACATTCATGTTATTCACTCTCCAACTTTCCTCATATATTTATAATACTTCGTAATGCTGTGAGAAATTTTTCCATAACGGGCAACGGAGCGAGAGTTACCCGGATAAAGTTTGGAAAACGAAAGCCGGTCATTGTCCGGACCATGATTCCCTGTCCCATCAACCGGCGATACGCCAGGGTATCGCTGAAGGGCAGCCGGATCATAATGTAATTCCCCTCGCCGCTCACATAAAACAAACCCATCCTGTCCAGTTCTTCCTGGAGAAATTGTTTGGCTTCCTTCACCATGAACCGGGTTCTTTCAACCTGAAAATCCGCATCAATAAGCGCACCGAGAGCAGCTTGCTGTGCCCAGGCATTGACCGAATAGACCACGCAGGTCCGTCGTATCACGTCAACGATTTTTTCCTGCCCGGCGAGATACCCGATTCGCAGGGCTGCCAGTGCAAACATCTTCGAAAAAGTACGAAACACGACAAGGTTCGGATATTCCCGCACCAATTTCATTCCGTCAGGAAAGTCAGCTGCTTCGACAAATTCTCCATAGGCTTCATCAATCACTACGATCTGGCGGCCGTCTACCCGGTCTAGAAAACGGCGCAGCCTCGTTTCATTCCAGTACGTACCTGTCGGATTGTTTGGATTGCATACAAAAAGAATCTTGGTTCGCGCATCGACAGCGTTCAGCATGGCCTCATCATCAAAACCATAATCTTGCGCCAACGGGATCAACCTGGCTTCATAGCCGGAAAACTCAGCCACCCATTCATAGACTGCAAAAGTCTTGTCTGCGGTAATGATGTTATCTCCTGCCTGACAAAAAGCCTTGATAACAAAAGCGATGACCTCATTGGCGCCATTGCCGACCAGAAACGAATCGGGTGACAAGCCGATCTTTTCGGCTAATCGCTGCCTCAGATGATAGGCATCACCACTGGGGTAAATCGCCGCCTGCGCAGACTTTATCGCTTGAATGGCATCAATTGCCGCAGCAGAAGGCCCCAGCGCATTCTCGTTGTTATTGAGACGCTCAATGGACTGGCAACCGAACATTTCCCGCAGTACATCGTCCGGTTTGCTGGGAATATACGGTTCAATCTTGCGAATGTAGGAAGGAACCAGAATATCCAGCGGAGGAAACGGGTTCATTGCTTCCCACTCCCCAGATGTGTCAGCACAAGTAAATCTCCGCGACCGCCCCAAGGCAAAATCCATTGCGGAACAAACCCGGTTTCAAGCAATGCCGGTCCCAGACCTGCCTGCTCAGGTTCGGCCAAATCCAGGTGGAAAGAAATTTCATCGAATCCTTCCATTCGCAACGCGCGGATATGGTCCTGAAGTGTCTGTACTGCGTCTGCCCCCACCCAGAGTGAAGTCAGTCTGGCCTGCTTCCTGCCCGGATCCAGTTGCGTTGAAAAAGCGGAACAGGGCGGCAGCGCCTCTCCTTCGTAGGTTACCTCATGAATCTGCCGCGGCAGGAATAGTTTTCTGTAGCCGTTGCTCAAGAATTCGGCCAATCCGGGGTGAATATAGGCGACAGCGCCGTTGTCCTCCTCCAGTTGACGGTACACGGCTGTCTGATTGTCTGCAAGAGCTTCAAAATATCCATCCGGCAACTCCGGTGTCGGTTTTTTTATCACGATGCACACTTGGGAAGTCCGAGCCAATTTTGACATAAAATTTTCCACAATTTGTTCCGGCAGCCGCGATGCCTGGCAAAAGACAAACGGACCGAACGCTTCTGCCAATTTGCTTCCTTGGCGCCAGATAATGCCACCGCCGACATTTCGTCTATTGTCCGTCAAAAGAATGACGCCATATTCTCCGCTCTCGACCATATCAACAACTTTCCCCGGATAATGGAAAAAGGAAGGCGCCAGGCTTCCATATTTGCCTGTCACTCTCTTGGCAAACTGTTTCAACAGCTCGGAATCCATCTCGCGATTCTGAAAAGCTGTCTGAAACTGCGTTGTATCTTCCAGCGCTCCGAGACTCTCCGGATATCTTTTTTCCTTAATGAAATGCACGTTCATCCAATTGTCTTCTGCATTAATCCGCAACTGGTCCACTGTGCGGGCCGCAAGCAAAAGACCCATTTCTGCCAAGGATTTCTCATCGTCGGCGGCTACGGAGGAAGTGATATTGAAGACTTCCATCGGCAATGAGTGTTGATGAAAGCGGCAAACAACTTCCGCATAGTATCCTCTGTAGCTGCATGTCAATCGCATCCGTTGTCCGCTTTGCGTCTGTGGTGCAAGAAACGAATACATTTCTTCCACAGCCAGGGTCAGATGCAGCGTTTCGGCGCGCCCCAGTCCGAATGCCTGAAGCGACTGTTCAACACTCCCGGTCAATACCGGCAGCAACTCCATTTGAAACGGCACATCCAGTTCTATCTCCTGAGAATTCAGCATGTTCACATCAGCTCCCGTTTCCGAAAGATGGTTCAAGCAAACGCAGCAGTAAGTTCCCGGACACATGGCACCTATAGGAGGCATGGGCACGAACATCATCGATTGGATTCACCCCGGCGGAAGCCAGCCTGCCTGCTTCACGCAAGGTTTCCACCGAAAGTCGGCGACCGGTCAGAAACTCTTCCACTGCCGGCACCTTCGAGACAGTCGGTCCCACGCTGCCCCATGCCAGTCGTATATGACTTACCGTCTTGTGCGAATCCATACACAGAACTACTGCCATACTTGCCACGGATATCGCCATCGCCTGCCTTTTCCCCACCTTGTAATACGAAGAAAAATTATCAACACTGGGAAATGGTATTATTATGCTTGTCAGCATCTCATCCGGTTTTAGTTCAGTGATTCCCGGTCCGGTGATAAACTCGCCAATCGGGAGCTTACGCATTCCCGCATTCCCCTGCAACTCGACCTCCGCCTCCAGTACATACAGCGCAGGCAAAGTGTCGCCTGCCGGAGAAGCAGTACAGACGTTCCCGCACAGAGTCGCCGCGTGCCGCACCGGAGGAGAGGCCATGCTCATCATTGCCTGATACAAAACAGGCAGTTTTTCACGCACTGTTTCATTTTCCAAAAGGCTATGGAGGGTAACGGCCGCACCCACCCTCAATTCTCCCGGAAGCACTTCGACGTTCCGAATCTCATGCAATTGTTCCGTACAAAACAATGCAGGCGTTTTTTTTCCGGTTTTCCGCAACCGCACAAGCAAATCCGTGCCGCCGGCCATGATTAACCCTTCCGGTACGGCAGAACGCATTTCCTGCATTTCGGACAGAGTGCGCGGAAACAGCACTTCCATCAGCATCGCCCCTTTTTCAGAGAACGTGCGGCAGCCATCACCGCGTCCACGATTTTATGATAGCCGGTACAGCGGCACAAATTGCCGCTAAGGCTTTCCCTAACCTGCTCGCGAGTCGGTTCGGGATTCCGGTGCAACAAATCGAGAGATGCCAATATCATGCCTGGTGTACAGTAGCCGCATTGTACCGCACCATATTCAACAAACGCGTTTTGCAGCACATGCATTTCCCCGTTCCGGGCCACTCCTTCGATGGTCACAACACTGCGGTCCATTAGTTGGGCTGCAAGCATAAGACAGGACAGCCGGCTCTCTCCGTCGACCAATATCGTACAGGCGCCGCATTCACCAGCCCCGCAACATTCCTTCGTGCCGCCCAGGCCGATGTCTTCACGCAGCAAATCCACCACCCTGCGGTCCGGCGAAGTTTCACAGGAATATTCCTGTCCATTAAGCAAGAATTTCAAATTCATGGAGCTGCCTCCTGTCCGGTTTGTCTGAATCCTGCAAGCACTTTCTCCGCCGTCAGGGTTCCTTCGCAAAGTCTGCAGCCGACAGCTGACGCAATCGCATTGGCCGTCGCAGGAAATACAGCATCGATGCTTATTTCGCCAACACCTTTCATGCCAAACGGACCATCCGGCTCGTACGGAGTAACAGGAACAACTTCCATTTCAGGCAAATCCGCCGCCGTCGGCAAAATATACGTCCCAAAGTCTTTCGTAGCAATCTGTCCATCGAGCAGGACAAATTCCTCAAACAGAGCATAGCCCAAACCTTGCGCCACTCCACCATGGACCTGTTGTTCATAAAGCTGCGGATTTAAAACGGTTCCTGCATCAATGCAACTGACCGCATCACAGATTGTAATCTCGCCGGTACAGGTATCCGCTTCCAGCCTTATCAACTGCACTCCATAAGAAAAAACACGGTGCGGGAATCCATGAATACGCAGGTTTTGCCCTTGTGTCAGCGTCTGATTGTTGACCGGACTGGTAAAGCTGTATGTTGCGACCCTCTCGGCTCCATCCATAAGCCCTGCCACCGCCGCCAGCGGGACACCGCGCCCAGAAGGTGCATGCGATACTTTTCCCGGCAACAGCGTCAATTCTTCATTCCGGACATTTTGCAGCAACTGAAAAGAAATCATCAGTGCGGCACGAGTCATAATACGCTCTTTCAAAAGAGCCGCTGCACCGATTAGCGCGTTCCCATACGTGAAAGTGGTACGGCTGGCGGATGAAGATGCCGATGGCAAAGTTTTTTCGGTATCAGGCAATATGAGTTCCATATCCGCATATTTTTGATTCAGCAGATGGCTGACAAACTGAACATAAGTGCTTGCATTCCCCTGCCCCATGTCGCTCACTCCGGCAAACACACGAATGCGTCCATCCGAAAGCAATTCAAGTTTTGCATTCGCATAATCGGCGACTGCCGGGCCAAACCCTACTCCATGAAAGGCGGCGGCCACACCGGTTCCCCTTCGTTTGAATGCAGGAGCCGATTCCTGCCAAGCCTGCCGTTGCTGCCAAAAAGGATGTTCTTTCATGCGTTTCAGGCATTCATTCAATCCTGTCGTTTGCGAAAGTACCACACCGGTTGGTGTCATGCCGCCCCGTTGAACCGCATTTTTAATTCGCATTTCCAGCGGATCGTACTTGCCTGTCTGTGCAAGTGCATCGATTGCCTGTTCCATCGCCGCAGCCACCTGAGGAACGCCAAACCCCCGAAACGCGCCGGCAACCGGATTATTGGTATATACCACAGCACCCTCAATATGAACCGCAGGGATGGAATAAGGGCCCCCTGCATGTTCCATTGCCAAAGCAAACACTTCTCCTCCCAGAGAAGCATAGGCACCTGTATCAAAACGCAGCCTGCATTCCATCGCCTGCAACATTCCTTCTTCATCACAGCCCAGAGTGTATGTCGCCTGTAAAGGATGGCGCTTGACACCGGCCAGAATGCTTTCTTCGCGCGAGTACAAGATTTTCACCGGACGTCCGCCGGCATGCATGGCCGCCAGCGCCAAAAAGCCCTGGATAGTGATGCCATCCTTTCCACCAAACGCTCCTCCAAGGCAGGGCGCCGCAATATGAATTTTTGCCGGCGAGATTCCCATAGCTTCCGCCAGTTCCAGTCGATCCCGAAACGGAGTCTGTGTCGAGACAGTCATCGACAAAGCGCCGTCTGCCCGCAACCAGGCGACTCCATTCTGCGTTTCCAAAAAAGCATGTTCCTGCCAGCCTGTAGTCACCGTCACGCTTGTATGAAAGGCGCACTCTGCAAGAACTGCCCGGGCATCTCCACGACAGATCGTACTCTGCAGCAGTACATTGCCTTCCGGACGGGTCGGATGCAACACAGGAAACCCTGGAAGAATGGCGTCGTCTACTGAAAATACGGCCGCCAACGGTTCGTATTCTACTGCAACTGCAGCCAGTCCTGCCTGCAGTGCTTCTTGTGTTTCGGCCAGAACCAAAGCTACCGCCTCTCCAAGATGGCGAACCAGTCTATCCGCCAGAACAGGCTGATCTTTTTCAAAAATGCCCAGACGATTGCTCCCTTTTATATCGCGATGAGTCAACACGGCAACCACGCCTGAAAGTTTTGCTGCAGCCGAGGTATGAATCTCCAGGATTCGCGCATGGGCAAATTCGGAGCGTTTGACTCCAACCCACAAAAAATTCGACGGATACAAATCCGCGGCAAAAACTTCTTCCCCGGTTACTTTGCTGAATGCGTCAATCTTCGGGGCATTACATCCTATTTCCTGGACTTTTTCCTTGGCTGCAGGGTTGCTGGTCATTTTCTTCACCTCGCCGAAAGATCCGGTTCGTTCTTCAAATTCTTCGACCGACAATGTTTCAGCCCTTTATTATCTTTAGTGTATTTTCGCCACTCTACAATTATTCCCTGCAGAATAATAGAAAAGGGAAGCACCAGCCAGCTGGCGCTTCCCTTTTCTATTTTACTTCGGATAATATCCTACCAAAGACCGGTGACTTTCCACCAAATGCTTCCAACTCCGATAAAAATGATCATATTAATCACAGACACGATAAAACCAAGTTTCCACCAGGTTCCCTGCGGAGTATAACCGGCTCCGAAATAGATCGGAGCAGGGCCTGTCGAATAATGCGTCAAGCCGCCAAACAACGCGGAAATAACACCCAGACTCATGGCTGCCAGAAATGGAGGCGCTCCTGTTCCGACCGCCACGGCAAGAAACGCCGCGTACATTGCGGTGACATGCGCCGACAAACTGGCGAAAGCATAGTGGGAATACATATAGACAAGCAACAGCACGCCGAGAGCAACCATCCAGGAAATGCCCGCCAGCGAACCGGCCACCAGCTTGGCAAACCAGGCAATCAGGCCTACCTTGTTCAATGCCCCAGCCATACTGATCAGGCCACCCATCCAAATCAGGGTATCCCAGGCGCCCTTTTCTTCCAGTACATCCTTCCACTCAAGCGCCTGTCCCAAAAGCATGAGGCCGACGCAAACCACGGCAACGACCGTGGCGTTGATCTTGGTGATGTCAGAAGTCGCCCAGAGAACAAGGGCCAGCACAAATACACCTGCAACGACTTTTTCGCCCAGCGACATCGGGCCCATTTTCGCCAGTTCTTGGCTGGCGATTTCTTTAGCTTCCGGAGTCTTGTCGATTTCCGGCGGATAGAGCTTGTACATGACATAAGGAACAACCGCCAGCGCGATCAGGCCGGGAAGCACGGCAGCCATAGCCCAGGTCCCCCAGCTCAGGTTCACTTTTGCCGTCTGCATGGCCATCGCCGCCACCAATGTGTTTGGCGCAACGGAGGTCAAAAACATAGCCGATGTAATGGTATTGCCCTGAAAGGCGGTTGCCATCAGGTACGCGCCAATTTTACGGGAGCTCGTTCCCGGTTCGGATCCAAAAGCCGCGGCCAGACTGCGAACGATAGGATACATGATGCCGCCGCCGCGGGCAGTATTGGAAGGGGTTGCCGGAGCAATGATAAGATCGCTGAGAACCATGGCATAGCCAAGTTTCAGCGAGCTGTCGCCGATCGCTCCCATGATTTTGTAAGCGATCCGACGCCCGAGTCCAGTTTTGATGAAGCCCTTCGCAAACAGGAATGCGGAAACAATCAGCCACATGGTGACGTCGCCGAATCCTGCAAGAATTTCGGCCGGGCTCATGACTTTTACCAGGCCGGCAATGCCCAGCGCGATGAAGGCAACTGCGCCAATCGGTAAGGGTTGAAGAATAAAGCCGAGGATTGTGGCGGTAAAGACCGCAAAAAGATGCCATGCCTGCGGTTTCAGGCCGGCCGGGGTTGGAATAAACCAGATGATAAGTCCTACAACAATTGCAATAAGTCCGTTACGCAGGTTCTTGTTCATGAAATTTCCCCCTTTGTTTTTTTGTTTTGCCGTTTCCTATCTCCTTTGCATTTTTCTGTTCGCAGGTGTATTTGTGTTTCCGTTCATCACGCTGCAGATTTGTATATACTTACTATAACATTCAGACTCTTTCTTTTTCCAATAGCTAAATTGCATGAAATCATTCCTGTAATGTATGGGACATTGCCACGTGTGACGAATGCTTGCAGAAAGGAAAAATATGTTGGGTTATTTCGCTATATGGCGAAGAAATTCCTTTTACAGGAAAGACGTGGTCGATAGACCGCGTCCTTCTTCTCGGACAGGCCTTCTATGCCTGTCCGTATTGTTTTTTTATCATTGGCTTGATGCCGCCGCTGTCAAGAATGTTCATGACATACTCGGACAGAGGCTGCGCCTGGGCGGTCGCCCCGGTTGTTTCATTGGTTACCTTACCTGTTGCCATATCCACCGAAACAACATCCCCCCGTTTCACTATTCCGCTGATGCCTGGACAGACAATCAGCGGCACTCCGAGATTGATCACGTTGCGGTAAAAAATCCGCCCGAAAGAGTCGGCCAGGATGGCGCCCACACCGGCAGCCTTGAGGGTAACGGCAGCATGTTCCCGGCTGGAGCCGCAGCCAAAATTGGTGGAAGCAACGATAAGATCACCCTGTTGGACTTCTTTCACAAAGTTCGCATCTGCTCCTTCCATCGCATGCTTGCCCACCTGGTCTGCATCGGTGAGGTCAAGAAATCGTCCCGGGTAAATCTGATCGGTATCAATATTCGGTCCATATACGAAAGCTTTGCCTTTCAGCACTTTTTGCACAGTATTCACCCCTATTTCAGATAATTTGTTGGATCAACGATTTTTCCCTCCAGGGCAGCAGCAGCGACAGATGCAGGAGACCCCAGATAAATATTCGCTTTGTTCGAACCCATGCGGCCCGGAAAGTTTCTGCTCGAAGCCGTTATGCAGACTTCCCCTGCACCGAGCATCCCTTCATGTGTTCCCAGACAAGCGGCGCAGCCGGGAGTGACAAAAGTAGCTCCCGCTTCAACCAAGGTTTTCATTGTTCCGTTCGCCATCGCTTCCAACAGCACGTTCTTGGAAGCAGGAACCACGATAAAGCGGGTATGCGGATTAATTTTCTTTCCGTCCAGAATGCTGGCAGCGATCGCCAGATCCTCCGTTCTTCCTCCGGTACAGGTACCCAGAAAAGCCTGATTGACCGGCGTACCCGCATATTTTGCGACCGGAGAAACGTTGTCGACGCTATGCGGCGCAGCAATTTGCGGAGTCATCCCCGTGACATCGAAAGTGTGTTCCGCTGCATATTGATAGCCGGAGTCGGTCGAAAAAATTTCATAATCATGCGTCACTTTTTTCTTCAGAAACTCCATTGTGATTTCATCCGGCTGGATATAGGCCGTTTTGGCTCCCATTTCGGTTGTCATGTTGCAGAGGCACATCCGTTCGGAAATGCTGAGTTGCTTGAGTACCGGTCCGGTAAACTCCACAGCCCGGTATACCCCGTAGTCGGCTCCCAGTTCACCGATAATCCGGAGAATGATGTCTTTGGCATATACTCCTTTGGACAGCGTGCCCTCGAGCTGAATTCGGATGATTTCTGGAATCCGGAACCAAAGCTGACCTGTCACCATGATGATGGCGAGGTCCGTTGCGCCCACACCTGTGCCAAAAGCACCAAAAGCTCCATGGATGGTCGTGTGGGAATCGGTAATGACCAGAACCTGTCCAGGATAGACCAATCCTTTATCTGCCATGACCTGATGACATACACCCTGATCTACATCCATCAAAAGATCGATACCCTGTTCCCAGCAAAACTCGCGGAACTGTTTCTGGTTGTCCGCCTGCATGATGGTAGATGCCGGGGCGTAATGGTCCAGGAACACCACTACTTTTTTGGGGTCGTGCACTTTTTTGCCGCCCATCTCGTAAAAAGACCGAAGTGTCTGCAGATACAGATCGTTAATTCCCGCCATGTCCACCTTGCAGTTTACAATTTCACCGGTAGTAACACTTGTTTTCCCGGCCGCTTTGGCCAGAATTTTTTCTATCGCATGCATGAAATCGCGTCCCTCCTCGAATTATTTTGTCGGTTTGGTATTGAGCGGAACCGTAATGGAACCCATGGGCATCAGGGTGATGGATGGTTTGGGTCCGAGTTTTTTGCAGGCCATGTCCAGCGCTTCTTCGATGCTCTTTGCCGGCGTGAAAAGCAACATCTGCGCAAAATCCGGCTCCATGCAAGAAACCAGAATAAATTCGGCCTTTTTCATCAGCCGGGTTACCGCATAAGCCTTGTGGGCACCGATTTCGAAATTGGCGCGCAGAGCTTTTTCAATCCCTTCCGGAGTCTTATGTTCCTGCATCATCTTTTCGTACTGCGCCGAACCCGAACCTTCCCGGCATTCTCCCAGAATAATGACCACACCGCCTTCCCGTACGGCGCACCACGCGTTATCCATCGTTTTTTGCAGCTGGTATACGTTGATATCCTTTGGAAACCCACCGCAGGAAGCGATGACCAGATCAGCCTCCTTTTTCACTTCGGCGCCGTACACCTTGTCAACCATTTTGCAGGCTTCCTTGTGGGCCTCGATATAGTCGCCGGCGAACACCTTGAGAAAGCGTTTTTCTTCATCCAGAATCACATTGATCAGGAAAGTCGGGCGGCACATTTCCACTCCCTCCACCTGGTCATGATAGACCGGGTTGCCTTCCAGGCGTCCAATGACCGCATTGGGATCAAACATCATGCTATGATTGTGACGTATGGATTCATACGCCGCCACACCGGGCAACATCGCCTTGCGGCCGCCTCCATAGCCGGAGAAGAAGTGATGCACGATCCCGCCTGTACAGATAACGTGGTCCACCTCGGTGACAAGTTTGCTGAAGCCTACTTTTGTACCACGTGAAGTTGTGCCGAAATACTGGAGCATGCTCTCGTCCCTGCAATCGGGATTGAACATTTTCACCCGCTTGGCGACTGCCGCGCCGACTTCTTCCACCATTTCTTCTTCCGTCATTGCCCGGTGAGTTCCCAGCGCGAAAACAATCCTCATATTCTCGTCA
This sequence comes from uncultured Veillonellaceae bacterium, assembly GCA_964638945.1. Taxonomy (GTDB): domain Bacteria; phylum Bacillota; class Negativicutes; order UBA1444; family UBA1444; genus CAZXCC01. The sequence continues at coordinate 17,987 of CAZXCC010000015.1, forward strand.
GGAATCCCTGCAGCATTCAATTCATTCATCATCACCGGCAAGAATACGTAACTTCGCGCGATGCGGGTAGGGTCATTGACAATAAACGCCACCGTCTGCCCCGGTTTGACAAGGTCGCGCAACGCCGGCGATCCAATCGGATTGCGGATGGCTTCCAGCACCGCCGCTGCCGGATCAGGCAGTTCGGGAAACTCATTTACGCACAGTTCATCCACGACCAATGACGGATCAATCGAAAACTTTACCTCTCCCGTGCCATACTTCATCGAGTATTCTTTCATACTTTCCCGCCCTTTCACACATTTTCCGCAATCCTCATGCGGTGCCGTTTTTTTCTGGTACAGAGTCGTTCTGCAAGCAACAGATGCGATTTGAACACCATACACTTCAATATGCAAAAACAGTGCCAAGCATGAAACCAATGCAAATACGGCATTATTCTGAATATTTTCGTTGCAGTGAAACGATTTTTGGTTTATTATTGTCTCAGAATGTTTCATATTGTTTCACGGGAGGTTTCAGTTTCATGATCGTCTTTTTGGCGCCGGATGAGGAATTATTCGCTACCGCAACTGCGGCATTGTCCGAAGCACACCCTGACATCCGCATCGAACAGGGTCTGCTGAGCGCAGGAGTGCGAAGATCTCGCGAACTTGCACAGTCAGGCACAGAAATCATCATCAGCCGCGGCGGTACTGCATCCGCCATCAAAGAAGCCATTCCCGATCTGATCGTGGTAGAAGTTCCCATCACAGGGTTCGATATATTGCGCGCCGTGGATCAGGCTCGTCACTATGGACGAAATATCGGCGTTGTTGCTTTCCCTTCCATGGTCATCGGGATTGAATGCCTTCCTGCAATATTGGATGTGGAGCTGCGTCACTATTTGATTCAAAGTGAATTCGAAGCCGAATCGCGTGTACTCCAAGCTTTTCGCGAGGGCGCAGATGTCGTTGTCGGCGGTGTCATTACAAGCAAGGAAGGCAAAAAGCACAATATCCCGCATGTCCTGATCCGCAGCGGCGCCGAGGGAATCCTGCAGGCCACGCTGGAAGCCAGGAGGATTGCAGAAGCCCGACTGCTGGAAAAACTGAAAGGAACTCTTTTCCGAACAGTATTGGATTATTCCTACGAAGGCGTTGTTTCGGTCGATCAAAATCACCGCATTGTTATTTTCAATCCAGTGGCCAGCCGCATAACAGGCGTTACCGGCCCTGATGCTTTAGGCAAGCCCATCGGGCAAATCCTTCCGCGGCTGAACCTGGACCGGGTTCTCCATACCGGTCAGGAGGAACTCGGGCAGATCATTTCCCTGCCAGGCGCCCAGATCCTCTGCAACAAGCTGCCGATCATGGTCAACGGCAATAGCGCCGGCGCAGTCGCAACATTCCAGGACACGGGGAAAATCCAGCAATGGGAAGCGGCCATCCGCAAAAAAATCTATGCAGAAGGTCATACCGCCAGCTACACTTTTGATGACATCATCGGTTCCAGCCGGGCGATTCGTGAAGCCGTGGCCATGGCGAAAGAATTTGCCGTGACCGATTCTTCCGTATTGATTGCCGGCGAAACCGGTACAGGCAAAGAGGTGTTCGCCCAAAGCATCCACAACGCCAGCCACCGTGCCCAGAAGCCTTTTGTTGCCATTAACTGCGCCGCTCTGCCGGCTCAGATCCTGGAAAGCGAACTGTTCGGCTATGTTGGTGGGGCTTTTACCGGCGCCAATCAAAAAGGAAAACCCGGCCTGCTGGAAATAGCGCATGGCGGCACTTTGCTCCTGGACGAAATATCCGAGATGGATTATGCCATTCAAAGCAAATTACTGCGGGTCATACAGGAAAAAAAAGTAATGCGGCTCGGCAGCGACAAAGTCCTGCCGATCGACGTCCGTATCATCGCCGCCACCAACCGGAACCTCAAGCAGCGCATCATCGATCACCAGTTTCGTGCCGATTTATATTACCGTCTCAACGTTCTTCGTCTGCGGCTGCCGCCATTGCGGGATCGTCGAGGCGACATCGAACTGTTTGCACGCACATTCCTTACGAACTTGGCAAAATCATCCTTCCGGTCACCGGAGTGGAGCCCCGGAGCTTTGGAGCAGCTGTGCAAACACGACTGGCCCGGCAACGTCCGGGAACTTCAGAACACGGTGGAGCGTGTCATGGCCGTCAACCGCCAGAACTGCATCTCCGCCGATCTGGTTGCCCGCATGATGCAGGATGACGATAGTGTTGAAAGTTCCACCTGCCCCCTATCTACAGCGCTGCTTTTTGATAATGCCGAGGAAATCCGGCAGGCTCTGCAAAAAACAAAAGGGCGGCAAGCTGCCGCCGCAAAACTGCTCGGCATCAGCCGCTCCACCCTCTGGCGTCGCATAAAATCACTTGGATTACGCTTTTAAGACAATCTTCCCGATCATATGCCCCGCTTCGCTTACACGGTGGGCTTCAGCCACGTCCCAGATCCTCGGGGTTGAATTAATGACAGATTTGAGTTTGCCACGCTCCGCCAAAGTTTTTAATCCGACCAATATCTGGCGATCGCGTCTGGCAAACAAGAAATGCAGTGTAATATTCTTCAGATAGGCTTTGCCCAAATCCCCCGTCGAATTGGTGATGCTCACACCCCGCCCAAAATCTCTGACAATGCTCAGGCTGCGGGATAACGTGTCTCCCCCTACTGTATCAAAAAAAACATCCACACCGTTTCCACCTGTTACATCCCAGACACGTTGGACCCAGTCCTGTTCACGATAGTCAATCGTCTGATCCGCGCCGAGCTGTTTCACCAGTTCGGCGTTTTCTTTGCGGCAGGTTGCAATAACCCGGGCACCGCAGGCTTTCGCAATCTGCACCGCGAAACTTCCCACGCCACCGGCACCGGCATGAATCAGCACTGTTTCAGCCACTTTCAGTCTTGCCCTGTTCACAAGAGCTTCCCATGCTGTTCCTCCCGCCAGAGGTATGGCCGCTGCTTCGCGGTGTCCCAGATTGGCAGGTTTTGCAGCCGCGATTCTCGCATCAAGCAAATAATACTCAGCATATGCACCATGACCGCCTACCGTTTCCCCTGCTCCGAACACTTCGTCGCCAGGCTTGAACTCATGTACCCCGGAACCGACCTCTTCCACCGTGCCGGATACATCAAAACCCAGAACGGCGGGCAGCGAAAGCTGGACACGAGCCAGACCGGCCCGCAGTTTGCAATCGATTGGATTGACCGAAGTCGCCGCAACCTTGATTAAAAGTTGATTGGCTGCCGGCACAGGCATCGGGACCGAGACATCTTCAAAAACATCCGGTCCACCCTGGCGGGTAATGGACATCGCGCGCATCATTTTCATATGTTCAGCCTCCCTCGGTACTTCCCTCAGGCACGTTTCTTTCCAGTGATGGCTGATGGTATGATCCGGATGACAACGGTTTTATTCTTATCGCTGTTGATATACGCCATTCCCTTTTCCATAAAATTATTGCTGTATTTTCGAATCAGCGCCAACAAGGCTTCGTCCTTCTCTTCCGACGGTTCTATGACCGCAGCGCTGCCTGTTACAATCACACTCTCATAGCGGGTGCTGAATTTATCCGGAAGAACTTCCGTCAAACCGACCACCGTAAAGCATACATCAGGGCAATAGGCCACACACTGCAGCTTTTTTCCTTCCAAAGCTGCATGCACGTAAATATTACCGTTCACAACCGCGTAATTCAAGGGCACCCCATAGGGCGACCCCTCCGGGTCAATCAGGCATAACACTCCATATTCGCCACGTTGCAGCAGTTCCATTGTTTGCGCTTCATCCAGTTTGCGGTCAATCCTTCTCATTTTCGACACTCCTCTCTGATATGCAGATAATTTTACTTTTCTTCCCGCTCGTCGCTCCAGCCGATGAGATCCTTGATCACTTCTCCGGCAATAATCAAGCCGGCCACCGAAGGTACAAACGAAATACTGCCTGGAATTTGCCGCCTGATCGTGCAGGTGCGTTTCGAGCCCGCCGGGCAGATGCAGTTTGTCCTGCAGCCGGATTCAGGATCATCCTGAGGCATCAGCGGTTTTTCTTTGGAATACAGCACTTTCAGCTTCTTGACACCACGCGCCCGCAGCTCCTGCCTCATGACTTTCGCCAAAGGGCAAACCGTGGTTTTAAAAATATCGGCTATTTCAAACCGGGTCGGATCCATCTTATTTCCTGCCCCCATGCAGCTTATCACAGGGATATTCTTCTCCTGTGCCCGCATCACGAGATCGATTTTTGCGGTCACCGTATCGATCGCATCCACAACATAATCGTATCGGCGCAAAAAAAACTCTTCCGCATTCTCCGGCAGATAAAATTTCTGCAAAATTTCCACTTCCGCCTGCGGATTGATTTCCAGCACCCTTTCCCTCATCACTTCGACCTTGGAACGCCCCACCGTTTTTGTCGTGGCGTGCAATTGCCGATTGAGGTTTGTCAGACAGATGCAATCATCATCCACCAGCACAAGCTTTCCGACACCGGCGCGCACCAGTGCTTCTACGGCAAAACTTCCCACCCCGCCGATGCCAAATACTGCCACCCGGCTCGCAGCAAGCTTCTCCATGGCACCCGTTCCAATCAGCATTTCTGTCCGTGAAAAAGAATTCAGCCCCGACATACGAACATCATCCATCCTATCTATCATTCATTTGCGGGGTCTTCCCCGGAGCCCGCGTCGTCAGCAGCACCCCGGACATGACCAGCGTCATGCCCGCCAGTTGTGCAGCCGTAACCGATTCACCGTAAAAAAGGGCGGCAATCAGCACCGCGTTTACAGGCATCAGGTTGATGTATGCACTTGCTTTGCTGGCGCCGATTTCTTTTATGCCAAGGTTAAATAACAGAAACGCGAAAAAAGAAGGAAAGATCGCCAGATAAACCAGTTCAAACTTCGTCTGCGCAGAAACCGTTGCCAGTTTCGCCCACCCCGGCTCGGACAACGAAGCAATTCCCAGCATCCCCGCTCCCAAGAGCGTCGAAAGAGTTGTCGCCATAAGAGGCTTCACTTTGCGCATCACAACTTTGATCAGCGTCGTATAGAGAATCCAGGACGCTACGGCGCCCAGCAACAGAATTTCACCGTGATTGAAGGACAATTTTTGCAATGCAGTCCAGTCACCCCGGGTTATCACCGTCAGCACTCCACCCATGGACAGAAGCACTCCGGCAAGCAGCCTCCGACTCCCTCTCTCCCCAAGAAACAGAACGGAAATCAGCGCGGTGCCGACCGGGTTTATCACGATGACCAGTGCGCCGTTAATGGCAGAAGTATACTGCATTCCCGTGGCAAAAAAGAAATTGTACCCCAGAACCCCCGATGCACCGAGCACAGTCAACCCCAGCCAGTTTGTCCGCAGGGGCTTGGCATCCCATTCTCCTCGCCACGCTGCCCAGGCAGCCATCAGGAGTCCTGCCGACAGGAACCGTATCGCCGATATGGTGAGTGGGGGCAATTCACTCAAAACATGTTTTGTGATACCAAATGCGCTGCCCCAAAACATCGGCACCAAGAGCATCAAAAAATAAATCCCAATCCGTTTGTCAGCCAAGTCATCCCATCCTTACTATTAGCCCGCCATTACCGATTCCATTCCAGCACCGGATATGAACCCAGCTGTTTGAACCAAACGCTTTTCTTTTCAACCGCCTCCAGAGCCGACTTTACATCGGTCTCTGCAAGGCTTCCTGATAAATCCAGAAAGAACAGGTATGCTCCCAGTCCTGTGCGCGCCGGCCTCGACTCGATCTTTGTCAGGTTGACCTGACGGGCGGCAAATTCCGCCAGAATGTTGTATAGGCTCCCCGGACGCGAACCATCTATCTGGATTACAATCGACGTTTTCCATTTTTCCGCAGACCCGCCAAATGCCGGCTGCACCTGTAGTGATACAAATCGTGTGCAGTTGCTCGATGTGTCCTGTATATCGGCCGCAATAATATCCAGCCCATAAAGTTCTGCAGCACTGCGGCTGCCGACGGCTGCCAGTCCGGGTTCCCCTTCCGCCACACGCCGCGCCGCTTCCGCCGTGCTTTCCACCGGACGGCTCACAGCAGTCGGGTACAGACGGGATATCGTTCGCCGGCATTGAGCCAAAGCCTGTGGGTGTGACAACACAAGATGAATTTTTCGCCCTGCCTCGCGCGCCAGCAGATTATGCCGCACCTGCATGACAATTTCCCGGGTAATAAAGAGTTCCACTTCATGTGCCAGCGTATCCAAGGTTGCGTTGACAGAACCCTCCAGAGAGTTTTCAATCGGTACAACACATTCCGGAATTTCACCGGAAGCAACGGCTCTGATTGCCGCATCAATCGAAGCATAAGCCTGCAGATTTGCTGCAGGCCCAAACAAATTCAGGACTACCTCCTGACTATAAGTACCTGGCGGCCCCAAAAAACCAATTTTGTGAAAAGGTTTCATTTCTTTGCGAATCTCCACAGGCCTTCACCCCTTTCCGTTTATTGCTGGGTACAGGCCTGACATTATTTTGCGCTCGACCATGCGGCGCTATCGGCGCTCATTTTCTTTGCGTTGCTGAACAATGCCAACATCGGAGTCAATACCTTCGTCTGGCTGACATAGGTACCCACACTTGCAACCGAACCGTCCGACACCCGATAGACCGTCTGCGTCAACGAAACAGTATAATCGTTCCCGTTCTGAAGTTTCTCCGCACTTATTTCCGCAATCGCAAGCAGATCACATTCCGCGTTCGCTGCTTTATACAGAGGAATTGCATTGCTGTCTGCTCCAGGGTCAAGAACAAATCCGGGCAGAATGTCCTCGTATTGATCCAGCAGACATTCGCGCATGGATGCAAACTCTCCCTGCAAAGCAGGCGGCAGCGTGTTCTTGATCGGGGCCACATACATGCGGGGCTTTCCCGGTATCGGTTCCGGAACGGGCAAAAGACCTTCCTTCCTTGCCTGCCGCCTTGCCGCGTGAAATTTCTTCATGGCGATGTCCATATATACCGGCATATCGTGAGGTGTATAAAGTTTGAGCGCCTCCGGCACTTGCCAGACAATCTCCTTGCCAAAATGGCGATACCC
>CAZXCC010000016.1:0-24880 GCA_964638945.1 uncultured Veillonellaceae bacterium
ATAAGAAGCGGCCGGAATTCTAATACCGGCCGCCTTGGAAAATATCACATTTTTTTCTGATTACACTTGAAACTTGCCAACAGCCTCGCGCAGTTCGATAGCCATCTTCGCCAGAACCTGACTGGACGAAGCGATTTCCTGCATGGAAGCGGATTGCTCCTCAGTTGCAGCTGATACGTTCTGCGCCTGTCCGGCTGCATCTTTACTCAATTTATTGATTCTGTTTACCGCGCCCACTATTTGTTGACTACCGGCAGCCATCTGTTCCACAGTATCCGAAACATCTTTAACCTGTTCGGATACCCGGTCCACCAGGCCAACAATTTCCCGGAATGCATTTCCGGCAGCATTGACAACTTCTGCGCCGAGTTTGACTTCACGAGTACCGCTATCCATAGCCGCAACCGCCTGTTCCGTATCTCCCTGAATCCCGCCGATCAATTCGGAAATTTGTTTTGTCGCCTCTTGTGACTGCTCCGCCAGTTTACGTACTTCTTCCGCTACCACGGCAAAGCCGCGTCCCTGCTCACCTGCTCTGGCCGCTTCAATGGCCGCGTTCAACGCCAGTAGGTTGGTCTGCCCGGCGATACCGGAAATCGTGGCAACAATCTGACCAATTGCTTTTGAGCGCTCACCCAATTCAGATACTACTTTGGCTGATTGACCAACGGTCTGCTCAATTCGGGCCATTTGTTCAACAGCCCGGTTCACTGCCTTATTCCCTTCATTCGCCCGGCTTGCGGCCTGGGCCGACTGATTGGCCACTTCATTTGTTGTTGCTGATACTTCCTGAATACTTGCCGACATCTGTTGTACCACTGCAGCCGCTTCATCTGCGGCAGTCAGTTGTGATGCCGCTCCATTCGCAACATCCGTAATAGCTATTGCCACCTGATTCGAAGCCTGCGCGGATTGATCCGCACTTGCAGTCAACTCTTCGCTGGAAGCAGCCAGCTGTTCAGACTGAGAATGCACTTTGGAAACAAGTTCCCGCAGGTGTGTCCTCATTTCACGAAAACCCTTGGCCAACTGCCCTATTTCATCAGCAGAAGTTACCTGAGAAGCGCGCTCTCGCAAATCTCCCTGTGACATCAGCAGGCATTCATCGCGGATTAATGAAATCGGCCCAGCAAATTTTTTGGAAAGCAATACGATAAACGCACCTACAATAATCAACGCCAGTAGGGAAATTATGAGCATCATTTTTGCCAGTGTATCCGTATCTTTGGTTGCTTCCGCCTCAGGCGCCGCAACCGCCATGAGCCAGCGTTGTCCGCCAGGCAAGTCAATTGGCGTAAATACAGCAAAGCGAGCCACTTTATCAAACGTATAGGTGCCGCTGACCTGTTTTCCAGACTCTATGGCAGACTTGAACATAGTTATCAACTGATCATCCATTACAGTATCCTTCATTTTCAGTTCCGGATTGATTTGCTTTTCCTTGAGGCTCAATTTCCCCACAAGCACTCCATTCTTTGGATGTGCGATAATCATGCCCGAATCATCAGCCAGCTGGCCATAACCAGTTTCCAAAAACTTCAGATCTTTGATCATGGCACTCAGACGTTCTGTAGAAAACGTGCCAACCATCACGCCAGTCAGTTTTCCCTGGTTAAAAACAGGTACAGCTAAAACTACGGCCAGCTTTCCTGTTGCCTTGGAAATCAATGGATCGGACACGACCGGTTTCTGTGTGGCGATTACTTTTTTAAAATATTCACGATCACCATATGGAGTGGTTTTGCCTTCGTTGGTCAACCCTGTCCCATCAGGAGTGATCAATACAATTACATCAAATTTTGACAACCGTTTTTGTGTTTCAGCCAACGTAGCAGCAATTTGCATCTTGTCCGTTCCGTTCTGAATGTGTTGAATATTCGCCAGATCTTCCAGCTGCGCCAACATCTGTTCGATATCGGCCTGCACTCTCTGGGAGTAGTCTGTGCCAGTCGCCATTGCAGTCTGTCCGATACTTTTTGTCAAAGCCTGCTTCGACAGATAAAAACTTGAACCGGCCAACGCGCACAAAGCTACGATGACAAGCGGTAGCAACGCAAGCAATAATCGTGTCTGAATATTTTTCACTCTCATTTTACAACTTCCTTCATTTATATCATTTTCGTGATTGTTGAATCCTGTTTTGCATGGCAATAAATTCATGAAAATTAAAAACGTCAGATTGCTATTGCAATCTGACGTTTTTTATTCGCACTAACAAAATAGCAACCTGGCAATCATGAAAATTAATTCCGTAGACCCATAGCTTTGCGTCCTTGCCTTTCGACAAGTTTGCCAATATTTATTTTTAAACCAATTCAACTTCGTTATTCTTGCATAAATCATCGTTGACGTCAAGTATTTTTTTCAAAAGCAACACCCAAATCAAAAATTAGAAAACCCAGCTTACGCCAAGCCTCAGGCGACAGCGGAAGTCGTGGGTTTCTTATGTCTATCAGAAATTTATACTTTCCGACAGACAAGAAAAGGGTTCTTCGCAAGAACCCCTTCCATAGGTAAGCACTGACATTGCCGGTACGGATCAGTTTTCCGGATTGTTTTCAACCGCAGTCCGCAAAGTGACAAGCCACGGAATGATTTGGATTCAGTTCACGCAAAACGGGCTCCTGTTCCTTGCAGATCGGTTGCGCCATTCGGCATCGGGGATGAAAACGGCAACCGCTTGGAGGATTCAAAGGATTTGGAATCTCTCCCTGCAGAATGATACGTCCTTTTCGCTCTTCCACGTCCGGTATCGGAATCGCTGACATCAAAGCCTGTGTGTAGGGGTGCCGGCAATGCTCAAATGCTTCATCTGTCTTGGCAATCTCCACGATTTTTCCCAGATACATAATCCCCACGCGAGCTGAAACATGTTTGACCACGGCCATACCGTGCGCAATGAAAAGGTATGCAATTCCAAACTGTTGCTGCAAGTCTTCCAGCAGATTGAGGATCTGCGACTGGATAGACACATCCAGAGCCGATACCGGCTCATCACAGACGATGAGTTTCGGGTTCAGTGACAGAGACCGTGCCACGCCGATCCGTTGACGCTGTCCTCCGGAAAATTCATGAGGATATCGTTTGATATGACGAGGATTCAATCCAACAATCTCCATTAATTCTTTGGCGCGTCGGACGTTCTCTTCGCCTTTTGCAAGACCGTGCTTGATCATCGGTTCTCCGATCAATTCACCGACAGTCATCCGTGGGTTCAGCGAGCCGTAGGGATCCTGAAAAATGATCTGCATGTTGCGCCGTTCCTGCCGCAGTTCCTCCTTGTCCATCTGCAGAAGGTCCCGGCCATCGAACAGAACGCTGCCGCCCGTCGGTTCAGTCAATCGCAGAATCGATTTGCCGATTGTGGTTTTGCCGCAGCCCGACTCCCCCACCAAACCGAAGGTTTCTCCATACCCGATGGTAAAATTGACCCCGTCAACCGCTTTGACATATCCGACAGTTTTTTTCAGAATGCCCTTTTTGACAGGATAATATTTTTGAAGGCCTTTGACCTCCAGCAGAACTTCCGAAGCCCTTTTTTGTTCACTTGCTGTATTCCGTTCCATTACCTGGTCACCTCCTGCGTACCGGCCAGTGCCTGAGTCTGGACCCGCCAGCAGGCAGCCTGATGACCTTGAGATACATCAAAGAGAACGGGTCTTTCATCGACACAACGCTTTTCCGCATAAGGACAACGCGGATGAAAGGCACATCCGATCGGCATTTCGGAAAAATGCGGCACCATTCCTTCAATCGTATATAGGCGTTCGTGCTGTTTTGCATTTAATCGTGGAACGGCTTTGAGCAAACCCTGTGTGTACGGATGAGCCGGTTTTCGGAAAAGATCTTTAACTGCAGCCTTTTCGACGATACGCCCCGCATACATGACCATCACCCGGTCGCAGGTTTCAGCCACAACTCCCAGGTCATGCGTGATATACATGACCGACATCCCCAGTTCCTGCTGGACATTCCGTATCAGTTCCAATATCTGAGCCTGAATCGTCGGATCCAGCGCCGTGGTCGGTTCGTCTGCAATCAGCAGTTTCGGGGTGCACGACAGAGCCATGGCAATCATGACCCGCTGCCGCATACCGCCTGATAATTCGTGCGGATAACAGTCCACCCGCTGCTCCGGCATCTGGATTCCAACCATTTTCAGCATCTCGATGGCTCGAACTCGGGCCGCTTTTTTGTCCAGCTTCTGATGCAGCATGATCGCTTCCATGATTTGATCACCGCAGGTAAATACGGGGTTTAATGACGACATCGGCTCCTGAAAGATCATTGATATGTCATTCCCACGAATATGCCGGAGTTCTTGGATGTCCAGCTTGAGTATATCCGTACCTTCGAACAGGATCTCCCCGCCAACGATCTGTCCGGGCGGACTCGGGATCAGGCGCAGAACCGATTTGGCAGTCACGCTTTTTCCACTGCCGGATTCGCCCACCACGCCGAGCACTTCTCCTTTGTCAATATAAAAGCTGATGTCATCAACGATGCGCCTTGGTGCGCCTTCGCTAAGGAAGTCCGTCTTAAGTCCTTTCACTTCAAGCAGTTTTTCTTTCATGTTGCTACCCTTCAGTCAAACCGAATTTTGATGTCCATGGCGTCGCGGAGACCGTCTCCGAGAAAATTAAGCCCCAATACCGTGATGAGGATTGCAAGCCCGGGGAAAATGCTCAGCCACGCAGCCATTTCCAGATAGGGATACCCTGCCTTCAGCATGGAGCCCCAGCTGGCTGCCGGCGGTTGTATTCCCAGACCCAAAAAGCTCAGGGAAGCCTCCGCGATAATGGCCTGTGCGGCATTCAGCGAAGCCTGCACAATGATCGTGGGCGTGATGTTTGGCCAGATATACCGGCCAATGATTTCCCGATCGTTCAGGCCAATGGAACGGGCACTTTGGATGTATTCGCGTTCTCGCACCGTCAGCACCATACCGCGGACCAATCGGGCAAATCCGGGAGTGAACACCAGACCGATGGCGATCGTGACATTGGTCAGGCTCGGCCCAAGCGCCGCCGTAATTGCCAGAGCGAGGATCAGTGTCGGAAATGCCCATATCGCGTCCATCACGCTCATGATCACATTATCTATGGAACCGCGCCAATAGCCTGCAATCAAACCCAGCAGAGACCCTGCGGCCAAAGCGATGAATACAGCGATGACACCCACAACCAGAGAGATTCGGGTTCCGTCAATGATTCGGCTGAACACATCGCGCCCCAATTCATCCGTTCCCATCCAATGAGCTGCACTGGGAGGTTTGATCAATTCCGCAGTGTTGGTCGCGTTCGGGTCATACGGCGAAATCCATGGCGCCAGCAGCGATACGAGAATCACCACGAGAAAAATCACCAGGCCCAGCAATGCCAGTTTCCCTTTGATGAGACGCCTGAAGACAATGAAATACCAAGTTTCTTTAAAAGCTTCCATGTTTTCCGGACTCCTCGCTTAATATCTTCGTTAACAGCCTGTAATATCCCAGCGTCTAAAATGGTTCAACAGGCTGTAAAACTCGAACTAAGTTCGCTCTAAGGATTTGGCCGGGGGCATTCCCTATCCAAATCCAAGGCTCACTTATATTCAAAGAATCGCACTGTCAAAACACTATGCTGATTTCGAATGAGAAATCCGCGGATCAATAATCACGTAAAGAATATCCACCAACGTATTCGTCACAACCACACAAAGGGCAGTGATCAGAATCAGCGCCATTACGACCGGATAGTCCCGCGCAATGATGCTGTCGACCATTTCCCGGCCGATTCCCGGCAAAGCAAATACAATTTCAGTTACCACGGCACCGCCGATCATCCTTCCAACCTGCATGGAAAGAACGGTAACGACCGGGATCAGCGCATTACGCAACGAATGCTTCCAGATAACGATGGTTTCCGTCAATCCTTTGGCACGGGCTGTAACTACATATTCTTCTCCGAGTACTTCCAGCATGGATGACCGTGTCTGCCGCATGATCGTTGCCGCAAAGGCAAATCCAATCGTAAACGCCGGCATCGCCAGATGTTTCAGATTTTCTACCGGATCTTTGAAAAAACTCACATATCCTGATGAAGGCAGCCAATCCAGCCACACGGAGAAGCAAAGAATCAGCAGGATGCCCATCCAGAATGGAGGCATCGCTATTCCGATCATCGAAATGATTCCATTACCGACGTCCCAGGCGCTGTTGCGGCGAAGTGCCGCAAATATCCCGGCCGGTACCGCAATAATCGAGGAAATCAACATGGCCAGGAACGTCAGTTCAAGTGTGACAGGCAGTCTGAGCGCAACGATCTCCGTTACCGGCTGCCTTGATTTGAGTGCATGGCCCAGATCTCCATGCAGCACTTTTCCCGCCCAGTCCGCATACCTCTCATATATCGGTTTGTCTAGACCAAGTTCAGTCCTGATTCGGCTCAGATCTTCCTGGTTCACGGATTCACCGATCACTCCCATGGCCGCGTCGCCAGGCAATAAACTGATAATCGTGAACAGGATGATGCTGACCAAAAACAACACGGGTATCACTGCAATCAATTTTCTTGCAATATGTCCCAACATATGCCGCATACCTCGATTTCGAAATTAAACTATCTGAACAGCCCATCTACCAAAAGTTACGCCTTGCAACCAAAGATTCCCGATGTAAGTGCGCAGGTGTTGCAAGCAGTGTTTTTGCCTATAACACCTGCGTTCCGAGCTCAGTGAATTATTTTATTTCTTGAGCCAGGCATCCCCCAGGGATGCCCAGGCGCCATCCGGGTCGACTTGGATATTTTGAAGTTTCTTATTATAGGCTATATACAAAGGTAAGTGGAATAACATGACTTCGGCGCTGTCATCCAGGAACAAGGCCTGCGCCTGTTTCAATATCCCTTTGCGTTTTTCCGGGTCGGTGGTCAGTTTCACCTGATCCATCAATTCATCAAATTTGGGGTTGGAATACCCCGAGACGTTGTTTACCGCTTTGGTGCCATAATAGATATTATATTGGATGTACGGGTCCGGCTTGGGAATGGATGCAAAATTCAGGCCGATATCGCCTTTTCCTTTATACCATTTGTCATTGAAAGCCAAACGATCAAAGGTTTCGATCTCCGTTTCGATCCCGGCCTTTTTCAGCTGCGTCTGAATCAACTGCACGATCGTCTTGTCTGGCTCGCGGGAGGTAAAGGAAAGTTTCGCCTTGATCCCATTCGGATATCCGGCTTTTGCAAGCAGTTCCTTGGCTTTTTCCAGATTGAAACTGTAAGGGGTTGTTGGTTCATAATACCATTGGCTCTTCATTGCAATGAAAGGCTCTACGGTACCATAGCCGTCAGCCACGACCTTGACAAATTCCGCCCGGTCCACGGCATAGGCCACTGCCTGCCGCACTTCCTTCTTGCTCCAAGGTTCGACGTTGGGATTCATAATAATTTTGAAGCCCCGTCCCGCTTCGGTTGAAACGACGGCATAGTCCTTGCTCTGGGTCAGAGCTTTGATGTTCATGGTCTGAATGCTGTCCAGCAGATCCAGACTACCACTCTTCAGGTTGACCAATTTTACGGAGTCATCCGGAATAATCTTGATTTCGACCCCATCCAGATAAGGCAGCGGCTTCCCATCGGTTCCCATGATATGATAATTTTCGTTTTTCACGAGTGTAATATGGTCACCTTCCACTGCTTCCTTCATCTTGAAAGGACCGGTGCCCACAGGATTGCGAACGATATCCTTGCCGTATTTCTGAATCGCTGTCGGAGAGATCATATATCCGGCATAGTTTGATAATGCACCAAGTATCACTGCTGAAGGGGTCTTTAGATTCAATTTCACTGTGAGGGGATCCACGACTTCGACGGACTGGATATCAGCGATCTCGCTGCGGAAACCGGCTTTGGTCTCAGGTTTCAACGCCCGCTCCAGCACGAATTTCACCGCTTCGGCGTTGAAATCGGTACCGTCATGGAATTTCACACCTTTTTTCAGATTTAGGATGATGGTCGTATCGCCCTTGTATTCCCATTTTTCTGCCAATCCCGGAATAAATTTGCCGTTCTTATCAATGCCAATCAGGGTTTCATAAATCTGATTCATTGTAAATTTATCATTTCCGCGGCCGCTGCTGACCGTGGGATCCAGTGTAGACCATTTTGCTGCCTGCGCTGCATGCAAAACTCCACCCCGGGTGATGGCTCCGCTCTTATTGTCTGCAGGCGCCGCCGGTGCAGCACTCTTGTTGCCGCCGCAGCCTGCCAAAGCAAGCACCAGGACAAAAATCGCCGCCAAAAGCATGGATACCGTTTTCTTGGACATTTTCCATTCCCTCCCTGATTCACAATCAAAACGCCTTATTAAGAAAACCCGGCTTGCACCGAGCCTCTGGCGACGGCGGAAGTCGTGGGTTTCTTATGTCCACAGAAGTTATACTTCCTGGTAGACTCACAAAACCGGATTATATCCGGATCCCTTCGGGATTACTTATAGAGGCTGAACTCCTGATAACCGGAGGCATAAAATGCTTTCCTTCCCTCTGCCCACTTCACCCCCAGTTCTGAAAATAGCCTTCGCGATGTTATCGACCGTTGAAGAATCAAATCGATATCCTTAATATGCAAAAAGTCATCTGCAGCTTGCAGCGAATCAATGGGTTGCCCCGCCCCGTTCTTCCTTTTCAGGAATGTTGGGTCGATTCTCGTTATCTTTCCAGCAGATTCAAACGCCAGGTTGGCAGTCAGGACAAATTTTCTCGTTGCTTCAAGACTGCAGGACAATTGAGGGGATGTGCCTTGCAAAAACCCTGCAAAGTTCACCAGATGATCATATCTCCGGTCGCACTCGATTTTATATTCGTCCCGCCAGTCATCCGGAGAATCCCCAAACCGGATCCACCCGTCGTAGTCCCAGCTTGCCCATCCTTCGCTCCCCTGAACCAGGATACGTGGAGTTGCGTTTTCCCAGGCGCAGATACTGGAACAAAAGAATACTTCCACCCCATTGTCCATGACGGCACGCAAACACGACGTGTCTTCCCCCTCAATCGCGTTGGCGCTATACAGCTCAGCCTGCACCCAGGTTGGCAGAATATCGGTTTCGTATTCCAGACCGGCCAGAACCAGACAATTCATCAGCAGATGAGAAAACGGATTGTATATCGTACCATCCAGCACATATTGTCCATCCATCACGAGCTTTCCAACCCAGGACGAGCGGGTAAAATATCCGAGTGTCCGCTTCCAAAGTCCTGTACCGGATACGGCCTTTATTTTACCGACCCGTCCCCGCCCCAGTTCTTCGCAAAACTTTCGGAAACTCGATTCGGATGTGTGCTGAAACCCCACCGCCATAACTTTTCCAGTCTGCCGATGCACTTCGATCATGCGGTCGATATCCTGAATCGCCAGCGCAGGCGGTTTCTCCAGCATCACATTGTACCCAGCCTCCATCGCCATGATTCCCATTCCTACGTGCAGAGGAATCGGCGTAGCGATGATGATTGCATCCAACTGTCGCTCGGCACGCAAAAACATTTCATAATCCTGATAGGTCCGCAATTGCGAAAACGGCTCTTTGGTCACTGACGCCAGGTGTCTCTCCAGCTGGATATCGCATACTGCAGATAGTTCCAGTCGTTTTTCCCGCTGGAGTTTGGCTATATATTGCAACAAAACCTGGCCAAAACCACCAATTCCTACGAGACCGATCTTCAATGAATCCATGTTTAATCCCTCGATATTTGCCTACTTCTGCAGCCACGCATCCCGCAGGATCCAACCACCCTCCGGATCCGCCCGGAAACCTTGCAGTTTTTTAATATGCGCCTCAAAAAGCGGCAAATGGAAAAGGAATATTTCAGGTGAATCTTCCAGCAGGAGCTGCTGCAGATCCTTGTAGAGCTCTTTCCGTTTTTCCACATCATACGTTGCTTTGCTCTGGGCCAGCAGTTCATCGAACTGTTTGCTGGTATAGCCGGTAAAGTTATTGTTTGCCTGGGATCCAAAGAAGATTTCATATTGCAGATACGGATCCGGTTTGGGCACAGGCGCGAAGTTCAGACCGATCTCCCCTTCGCGTTTGGTCCATTTCGAATTGAAAGCAAGGCGGTCGTACGTTTCGATTTCGCCTTCAATCCCCACTTTTTTCAACTGGCTTTGAATCAGTTGAACGATAGTTTTGTCCGGTTCGCGCGAAGTAAAGGACAGTTTGATTTTTAGCCCGTTCGGATACCCTGCCTGCGCCAGCAGTTCTTTTGCTTTTTCCGGATTGTAGCTATACTTCGATACAGGACTGTAGAACCATTGGCTCTTCATCGTAATAAACGGCTCCACGACACCATATCCGTTCGCTACCACTTTTACAAATTCGTCCCGGTCCATGGCATAAGCGATTGCCTGACGGACTTCTTTCTTGGAAAGAGGTTCTTTCGTCACGTTGAGGAGCATCTTGAATACACGGGAAGCGCTGGTTGGCACAACCGTATAGTCTTTACTCTGTTTCAGGCTTTGGATGTTCATGGTCTGGACGCTGTCAATCAGGTTTAAATCGCCGCTTTTCAGATTGACCAGTTTCACTGAATCATCCGGAATGACCTTTACTTCTACGCCATCCAGATAAGGCAGGGGCTTTCCGTCCGTGCCCATGATGTGGTAGTTTTCATTCCGGACCAACGTGATGTGGTCGCCTTCAACCGCTTCTTTAAATTTAAAC
The DNA here is from genome assembly GCA_964638945.1 of uncultured Veillonellaceae bacterium. Taxonomy (GTDB): domain Bacteria; phylum Bacillota; class Negativicutes; order UBA1444; family UBA1444; genus CAZXCC01. The sequence goes on from CAZXCC010000016.1 coordinate 10,699, forward strand.
GGTCCAGTTCCCACCGGATTTCGGACAATATCTTTGCCGTATTTTTGAATCGCCGCCGGTGAAATCATATACCCTGCATAGTTGGACAATGCGCCCAATATGGCAGAGGAGGGATTTTTCAGGTTGAGTTGCACCGTATTGGAGTCAACGACTTGTATGGATTGAATATCTGCGATTTCGGTACGGAAACCGGCCTTCGTTTCCGGATTCAGCGCCCGCTCCAGCAAAAACTTCACTGCTGCAGCATCGAAATCGGTTCCGTCGTGAAATTTCACATTTTTTTTGAGTTTCAGGATGATCACTTTTCCATCTTTGATTTCCCAGGATTCCGCAAGTCCGGGAATATATTTTCCGCTGCTGTCCACATCGATCAGCGTCTCGTACAGCTGATTCATGATAAATTTGTCGTTGGCCCTGCCACTGCTGACGGTCGGATCGAGTGAGGACCATTTTGCTGCCTGTGCCGCTTTCAATACCCCGCCGCGGGTGACAGCACCGCCTTTTTCTTCCTTGGTTGCAGCCGGCGTTGCGCTTTTGTTGCCGCCACAGCCTGCCAACGCCAGCATCAGGATAAATATTGCCGTCATAATCACAGTGATACTCTTCTTGGACATTCCTTACCCCTCCCTATTTACATATCATTCGTCGACAGGAATCACAAAAATTCTTGTGCCTTCCGGATTCAGTTCATATATGTCCCACCATTGATGTTGATACTTTCGCCGGTTATAAAATCAGACAGCGATGATGCCAGAAAACAGACCGCATTTGCGACATCCTGCGGCGTCCCCAGGCGCCCCAGAGGGATTCTTGCCAAAGCCTGCTTTCGGTACTCTTCAGTCCATTGTCTTGACATATCCGTTTCCACAGGACCCGGGCAAACCGCATTGACACGGATACCATGTTTCGCCATTTCAAACGCCAGATGCTGCGTCAGATAATTTACGCCGGCCTTGGCTGCCCCATAGGCTGGCGCAGCGTTTTGATGAGGCGTCTTGGCTGTTGTCGAAGATACATTGACGATTCTGCCGGACTGTCGGCTGATCATATGCGGCAATACTGCCTGACAGCAAAGCAGTGTCCCATTGAGGTCCACATCCAAAACCCGTTGCCAATCTTCAAATTTCATGTCCAAAGTGGAGGAACGCAAATTAACGCCTGCATTATTGACCAGAACATCGATACGGCCGAATTCGGCATTCGCCAGAGCTGCAAGATCCACTGCCGTCTGTTGTCTGGCAACGTCGCCGGCATGTATGCAGCATCGCGAACCGATTTTCTCAATCTCCAAGGCCACCTCCTGCAACAATTCAATACTGTTGCCGTTGATAACAAGGGAAGCGCCCTGTCTGGCCAGAGTGAGGGCGATTGCACGGCCGATTCCCCGGCTGGCTCCTGTAACGATTGCCACCTGATTATCCAGCAGCATGGCGGCTACCCCCGCACCCATTCTTCAGACACTTGCACATACTTGATATATTGACGGAAATACGTATATGTTATGTGCAACATTCCATCAGGTCCCTGTTTGATTGACGGGTAGGAATACTCACGGTTTAATTTTTCTTTTGAATTATTGGTCATGCAATATCCGTCACCAATCTCAAGGTCACGCATATAGGGCCAGGTTTTTCCTTCGTCTTCGGAAACTGCCAAAGTCATCGGAGAACGCGGCGTCCCCCAAAAAGCTTTCTTTCCCGAATCATTTTTTCCCCCGACAGGGACCGGTTCTGTGGCAATCGGTTCGTCATCCTCGATTTCGTCATAGAGGGAAGCACGTCTTTCGGTTGCTTCCGTCGCACTGATGTTATTGAAAACCATTGCCAGATGACCATTCGCAAGGCAGGTGCACTGAATGGACGAGTTATTGTTCGGCAGCTGAGTCGGCCAAGGCGCCAACCAGGTTCTTCCATTGTCCTTGGATCGGCTCATATATATTGAATCGGCCCAACGGCTGCGAAATACTGCCAAAAGTTCTCCCGAAGCGAGTTGCATGATATTCATGTGCACACAGCCGGTACTCGCTGGGACTACACTCTCGGACCATGTTTTGCCGGAGTCAGTCGATATCTTGACCGCGCTGTAGTCATTGTCGCCTACCCATTTTTCGCCCGGAGTCGTTACGCAATAAAAAACCGGCAGCAACCAGTCTCCATTATGCAATACCACAACCGGCTGACGGATAAAGGTACCCGGTGTGTCAAACAAAGTTTCGATTGCGCTCCAATTCTGTCCATTATCTTCCGATACCCGATAACGAATGATAGATGTATCCTGATTGCCGAATTTTTGCGCTGTCCACATGAGCCACAACTTACCGTCCGGTGCGGGAAAAAGAACAGGATTCTGTTCTGAGCGGAGAGGATCTTCTGACATTTTTCTAAGATCGCTCCACTGGCCCTCCCCTTTTTTCAGACGTGCAGAAAAAACAGAGATATCGGACATGCCTTCCTGTGTTCCAGAAAACCAGACACACAACAAGTCGCCGTTAGGCAGCGGCATGATATTGGAAGCATGATTCTGCGCGGATAGAGTCGGCAATTTCATTTCTATTCTTTCCATTTTCATCCTCCCGTTTTTCCGAATCTTCCTCCATTACAGCAGTTTCAAATAGATTTCCCGCATGTCTTCCCTGCTCATGGGTTTCGGATTATTATTCAGAAGCCTCGTAACCTTTGCCGCGCCTTCTACCATCACGTCGATGTCATTGATGGTAATTCCGCGTTCCTTCAGATTCAGGCTTTCTTTGATTTGCAGGTCTGCTACAAGGGAATACAGTTCATCAATCAGTTTTTTTGCAGCTTCGCCTGCAGGCAGGCCTTTTGCATCAATCCCCATGGCTCCGGCAATATCGCAGAATTTTTCTTCAGTCGCATCCAAATTGAACTCCATTACCAGGGGCAGAAGGACAGCGTTCGAAAGGCCATGCGGTATATGGTATTTTCCTCCGAGTGGATACGCAAGCGCGTGAACTGCAGTGGTGCTTGACGATGCGATACACATGCCGCCGAAAAAAGCCGCCAAAAGCATGTCATGCCTGGCCTCAACATTCTTTCCATCCCTGTATGCGGTTCGGATGCTTCGTGAAATTAGGCTTATAGCCCGCAAGGCATAGGTATCGCTCAACGGATTGGCTTTTTTTGATATGTAACATTCGATCGCATGACACAACGCATCCATCCCCGTAGCCGCAGTAATGGCAGGTGGAAGGCCGAGCGTCAGCATTGGGTCGAGTATTGCCCAGTCCGGGACCATCTTGCTGCTGACAATGCCCACTTTCGATTCCTCTTCCGGCACCAGAAAGATTGCATTTTGTGTGGCTTCCGCTCCGGTTCCCGCAGTCGTCGGAATCATCAGAGTCGGTACACCGCGTTTTTCAATCTTCACTCCATCCAGCAGCTCTTTCAACGAGTGCGGGTTCGTCAGCAGGATCGCAGTGATTTTGGCCACATCCATTGAGCTGCCGCCGCCGATGCCGATGATCGCTTGGCAATCCAGTTTCTTGGCGGCTTGAAACACTTGATTGACGTGTTCGGTAGAAGGTTCAGGAGGAGTATTGTTGATAATTTCCACAAGGACTCCGGCCTCTTCCAAAATCTTGCGCGGCTTTTCAATCAGCCCTGTATTCCAGACGCCCTGATCTGTGATGATCAACGCGGTCTTAATGCCATATTCAGCCGCAAAATCACTGATGGCCTGTATACTGCCAATACCGGCTGCTATCTTTCCAACATTAAACAATGAATACCCTTCCATGTACGTCATCCTTTTCGCCTCCGTATTCTATGCTTGCTGGCGGCCTTTCAACGTATTGACCGCATGAGTGATTGCGTGAATATCTCCAAATGCCCCGGCCTTGGTCACTATCGGCAGTCCTTGAAATGATCCGCCCAAAAGTCTGCACAGGGGAATACCCGGTACAACTTCCTGACAAATTTCCAACCCTGTCGCGCCCAACTCCAGACAGCAGCTTATTGCTGTTTCACCGCCGGTCAAAAACAGTCCATCCGCTCCTTTTTTGACCAATTCGGTCGCGGCTATTCCGATTGCCTCCGCAATTCTTTTCCCTACTTCGCCGGCGTTGAATCCTGCTTTTGCTCCAGTTGCCGCTGCAAGTTCGATCATACTGTTTTCATTGGAACAAGACAAAACAACATTTTGTTCTTTCAGCAGCGGTTCTGCCAATGCACTCAACCGTCTCCCTTCAGAGGCCGGTTCTTGTATTGCAGCCACCGGATCCAGTATCAGGTTGACAGCTTTTACATCCGCAACATATTGTAAAACCTGCTTCCGCGTCGTTTCACTCACGCTGCCTGCTGCAACCACCACGGTGCAACAATTCATTTTTTCTTTCGGCTCTGCATCCTTTTTGCCCCATCTTTTGACTGCCACCAATTGTTCAGCCAGACCGGCTGAACCGACCCACAGCACTTTGTTAAATTGACCGGCGGCTTCAGCAATATGGTGCAAATGATTTTCGCTGGCTGCATCACAAACAATCCAGCTTTGCCCTCTTGCTGACAGATCACGCATAGCCGCGGCGATGGCATCGACACCTTCCTCGACAGTTTGCAGCGGCACAGTGCCCAGGCGCGTTCCTCCATACTCCAGCAGAAGTTTGGGAATATATGCCTCGCGAACTGGAGTTTTTGGGTCTCTGGCAACTTCCGTCATTGAAATCGGTACGCCATGCAACAATTGGTACCCACCCACAGTGTTGCGGCCCGTTTTGGGAAATGCAGGCGCAATGACCGCAACCCTCGGCTGGAATTCTTCAAATGCTGCATTGATTTCCGAGCCAATGTTACCGCGCAAAGTAGAGTCAATCTTTTTATAAAGATTGTTAATATCATTGGCTGCAAACATCCGGCAAACTCCCCGGACTCGTTCTGCAGCCTGATTTGCTTCAATTGCCCGACTGTCTGTATCAACTACAATGATTTCCGTATCACGGACCCACTCGCCAGGATTTGTTTTCAGCGATACTACCGTCTTCAATCCGAACTTTCGGAACTGAACTCCAGTATCATTCGCTCCGGTCAAATCATCGGCGACAATCGCCAAGTGAGGCATGAAAAACACTCCACTTCCGCCCTGCCGGTTATTTGTATAATACCAGTACTTTTTTCAGTGCTTCGTCAATTACTTGGGAATTTACTCCACTTACCGGCCTCCGTGCCGGCCCGACAGGAAATCCCAATAAATTCATGGCACGTTTCACAACTGAATTTGGATTTCCCATGGCCATAACGTCGCGGAAAGGCCTGAGACTAAATTGCACCGCTTTCGCCTGTTCAATTTTTCCTTCTTGCCAAAGTTTAAATATAGTAACGGCTATTTCAGGGAACACATTGGCTGTACCGGCAATAGCTCCAGCGCCTCCAGCCAGCAGTGTCCAGAGAATTAACGAATCGCTGCCCGCCAGAACCGATAGGCGCGTATCCGTGCTTTCGATGTAGCGCAACGTATTATCAAAATTTCCGCTGCTATCCTTTACGCCAACAACGTTTTGGAATTGTGCCAATCTCTTGACCGTTTTGTAGTCGATGTTATTGCCGGTACGCGCCGGAATATTGTAAAGAATGATCGGCAAATCTACTGCCTCAGCAATTTCACAGTAATAATCATGTAGCTCATCCTGCGATACCGCAACATAATAGGGAGAAACGACAGAAATCGCATCAACACCGATTGATTTGGCCCTGAGAGACAAATCAATCGTATCGCTGGTACGGATACAACCTGTTCCTGCATAAACAGGAACCCTGCCGTTGACTTCTTGCACCACAGTCTCTATTATCCGCAGTTTTTCTTCCGAGCTTAGTGCATATACCTCGCCATTCGTGCCCAGACAAAAAATGCCGTTTATGCCGCAACCGATCTGTCGGTTGATTTGAACGCGCAATTCCGAAAGATTTACGCTCTCGTCGTCATTCATGGGGGTAATGATCGGTGTAATTATTCCTTTGGGTTTCAACATAGTCACCAGACCTTCCTTATCGGCTTCCGCACTTCTCTATAATGAACGCCGCCGCTTTTTCACATGCCAAATTTCACTTTTGCCATTTTTGCTCCCAGCAACAACGCCTCTGTCATGCTCTGGCTGTCAGCAGTTCCTTTTCCTGCCTTGCCAAACGCGGTTCCGTGGTCAACGGAAGTACGAATATATGGCAAACCAACCGTAATGTTTACGCCAGTTTCGAAGCCAAGTACTTTAAGCGGAATATGCCCCTGGTCATGATACATGACCACAACAATATCAAAGTGACCCTTGATAGCCGCCCGATAAAAAACCGTGTCCGGAGCGATCGGACCACTAACATCCAACCCGGCTTGTTTGGCGGTTGCAACGGCCGGCGCAATTTCTTCGGCATCTTCCGTTCCAAACAATCCGCCTTCACCCGAGTGTGGGTTCAATCCTGCCACAGCAATGCGCGGCTTTTCGATCCCCAGCATCTTTACGGCTTCATCCGCCAGTTCAATCACTCTGAGCACCCGTTCTTTTTTTACCAAATCACAGGCCTTACGCAGCGCGGAATGGGTGGATACATGAATGACACGAAGCGGTCCGCCCGTCAGCATCATCGCATAATCTTTCGTACCAGCCAGGTGCGCCAGAATTTCCGTATGCCCCGGGAAGTGATACCCTCCAAGATTCAGAGCCTCTTTGTGCAGCGGTCCAGTCACCACCGCGTGGATGCGGTTTTTCAGAGCATATCCCACGGCTTTTTCCACATATTCGTATGCCGCTTTTCCCGCCCTGGCGTCCACGGTGGCAAAAGGCAAATCTGCAGGCAAGTTATCAAGATCTATGATATCGATAACTCCAAAGTCATTTCCGCCATCCTCCGGTTCGGTCACAGTACGACAGATAAGGTCGGCCCCGACAATTTTCACGGCCCGTTCCATGATTTTTTTGTCACCGATCACAACCGGTCTGGCCACTTCATAAATCGCCTTGTCGAGCAGCGCTTTCACGATGATTTCCGGGCCGCAGCCGGTTGCATCGCCCAAGGTAATCCCCAAAATCGGTTTTGTCATTTTTCCATCTCCCTGCCATACTGATTCTTTTCATTTTCCGAGCGCTATTATGACGAAAATTTCATGTTGTATACAACATATAACACTGTTTTCTAACCTAAATGTTATATGAACATCATTGCAATTGTCAATAAATTTAAGCAAATAAATTTATTTCTGTGATTTTCAGATTTTTTCACCAATAGATTGACAATTTATATTCATTTCGAATATTATTTTGTTGTATACAACGTGTCAGACTCTATGACGGGGGATGTTTTCAAATGGAACTGACCAAATTGGATAACTCAAACCTTTGGGATAAAACATATATGATTTTAAAAGACCTCATTGTTCGTAGGGAGTTTAAACCGAATGAAAAACTTTCCATTCCCGAATTGTCTGCCAAGCTTGGAGTCAGCCGGACACCTTTGCGCGACGCCCTGACACGTCTGGAAATGGAAGGCTTGGTGAAAACGGTCTCCAAAGTCGGTACTTTTGTCAACGCCATCTCAATCGACGAAGTACTTGATATCATTGATACCCGCCTGATGCTGGAATACTGGGTTGTGGAAAAACTACCCCTGTTGCCGGAAAAAGAATATTGGCTGAAAATCCGTCAGTTGGAAAATTTATTGGAAGAAGCCGTAAGTAAAGTCGAAAAAATGCCCTTGGGTTCATATCTGCGCTCCGACTACAACTTGCGCTTTCACATGGAATTTATAAAGCTGGGAAACAATCAGAAGAATGTTGAAATCTATCTGAACATGATGAATTACCATTATCTTGCTTCGGAAAACTCCCTCTTTACCCGTGAAATGGTGTCCAGTGCCATCGAACAGCATTATGTAATCATCGATGCTCTTAGAAAAAAAGACTTTGCCGCAGTAAAGCAAGCCGTCAAAGAACATCTCGATGATGCCAAGGCAAGGCTGATCGACAGACTTCTGACAAACGGCGGACAAATCTGACTCGTTATTTGACAAACAAGAATCAATAGAAAAACAATGGAGCCGGAAAGAATTCATTTCTAAATTCTTCCCGGCTCCATTGTTTTTTTAATAAGTTATTTCGTTTAACTCGATCGGAATAAGCGCTTCCGTGCCTGTTCGTGTTTTGGCAATTCCCAGATTTTCTCATTATACTCTGCTATGGTACGATCGCTGGAAAAGACTCCTGCTGAAGCAATATTGACAATCGCTTTTTTCCACCAGATTCCCGGATGTGAATAATCCCTATCGATACGCGCCTGCATGCACCGGTAGGCATCAAAATCCTTCAGCACAAAATACGGATCGGCCATCGTGCCGTTTCCATGTAAAAGGCTGTCATATAGAGGTCTGAAAAGATTCGGATCCTTCGAATAAAATCCGTTGATCAACTGTTCAAGAACCTGTTTCAGTCCGTGATCCGCATCGGCGACTGCCTGCGCATTGTACTTGCCATTGCGGTAAAATTCGGCAACTTCATCCGCCTTGAGGCCAAAAATGTAAATATTCTCATCCCCGGCAGCCTGACGCATTTCCACGTTCGCACCGTCAAGCGTTCCGATCGTAAGTGCCCCATTGATCATAAACTTCATATTCCCAGTTCCTGAGGCTTCTTTGCCTGCCGTCGAAATCTGCTCGCTGACATCAGTGGCCGGAATGATCAGTTCAGCCAGGGATACCCGATAATTTTCCAGGAAAACAACTTTCAGCTTGTCCTGAACGAGCCTGTCCCCATTGACTTTATCTGCAACCGTATTGATCAGTTTGATGATCAATTTCGCCATGTTGTAGGCAGCCGCTGCCTTGGCCGCAAATATGAAGGTCCGGGGCTGGATGGGCAGATTCGGATTCTCTTTTAGCTGGTTATATAGATACATCACATGCAAAATATTGAGCAGCTGCCTTTTATACTCATGCAGCCTTTTCACCTGAACATCAAAGATAGATGCCTCATTGACAAGAATTCCGTTATTGTCACGAATGTAGGCAGCTAACGCTTTCTTCTTCTGAGCGCGAATATGCCGCAGCGCATCCTGCACATCGCTCTTTCCCGCATATTTCTCAAACTCTTTTAACCGGAGTGGTTGCAGCACCCATTTTTCACCGATTTTTGAGGAAATCAGCTCGCTAAGTTCCGGGTTGGCTCCGTACAAAAATCTGCGATGCGTAATCCCATTCGTGATAGCGCAAAATCTTTGAGGAAAAGCATCATGGAACCGCTTGAAAACGTCGTGCTTTAGTATCTCCGTATGCAGATAGGACACTCCGTTAACACAGTACGCCCCGACGATGGCCAGATTTGCCATTCGTACCTCTCCATGGGCAATGATGGCCATCTCGGAAATGGTCTGCCACTCTTCAGGGTAAAGATTCCACATTTCCTTGCAAAAGCGCTCATTAATTTCTTCAATAATGCAATAGAGTTGGGGAAGAATGCGCTTGAAAAGGTCTACCGGCCATTTTTCCAAAGCCTCGTGCATAATGGTATGGTTGGTGTATGCGAAAGTTCGAGAAACAATAGCCCAAGCCTCGTCCCAAGACATTCCTTCTTCCAAAAACACCCGCATCAGCTCCGGTATTGCCATGGACGGATGTGTATCATTGATATGGATGACTACCTTATCCGAAAATTCCTCCAATGAATTTCCCTGACTCCTGAATTGCCGGATAATGGATTGAATACTTGCTGAAACGAAAAAATACTGCTGCTTTAAGCGAAGAACTTTTCCAGCTTCATGAGAATCTTCCGGGTACAGGACCTGTGAAATGACTTCAACCAGATTATTTTCGGCCAAGGCCCGGTTATATTCACCACGGTTGAAAAGGCACATGTCCATATGCTGTGTGGACCGGGCGCCCCAAAGCCGCAACGTATTGATCACCGGCGAAGCATAACCCACGACGGGAACATCATAGGGGACCGCCTTGACTGTCTGAAACCCGGAGTGTATAAAATGCGGCGTACCATTTTCGTCCACCCGTTGAACCGTTCCTTCGAAATTCACCACTTCTGCTTCTTCCGGCTTTTCCACTTCCCACACATGACCGTCTTCCAACCAGGAATCACAAACCTCTACCTGATACCCATCAACGATTTTCTGCCTGAACAGGCCATATTTGTAGCGGATTCCACAACCATGCCCTTCCAGCTTTGCTGTAGCCAGGGACTCCAAAAAACAGGCAGCAAGACGCCCCAGTCCACCGTTCCCAAGCCCGGGATCGGATTCCACCTCTTTGATTTCGTCCAAATTCACGCCAAGATCTTTACAGGCAGCCGCCATCGTTTCTTCCATGGCCATATTGGCAAGATTATTGCTCAAGGCACGCCCTACCAGAAATTCCATCGACATGTAATAGAGTTTCTTCTCGTTGGCCGCATGGATTTTCTCCTCTGACTGCGCCCATTTTTCCATGATCTGATCACGCGCAACCAGTGCAACAGCTTTGTATAATTGCTTTTGTGTCGCGTGTTCGGCATTGACTCCGAATAATCCCTGAAGCTTATTTTCAATAGTGTCCCTGACTTCCCGTTTGTGCAACACTTGTTTAAATTTCCTGAGCATATGTACTCCCCTTAGTGATTCATTCCGAATACTTCCATGGATTTGATTACCAATGAATCATCGTTATTTCTTACAATGTATTAATCATATAGCAGGAAGAACTATGAATCAAGTTAATCTTTCTTCTGGCAAAAAATAAGGACCGTCGGCTCCTTATGCGACGGTCCCGTGGATACCTATTTTTCATTGATCTGGCCGGAGCGATAAGCTTTCAGCAGTTGCTGCAGCTGTTCTTTCTGTTGCAGGATTCTTAACCCTTCGTCCGTATCCTTGACCCGCTTTCTGGCCGAAAAGCTATCGATAATTTGCGTCTCGGGACGCATGTCAAGATCTTCTTCCACAGCTCTGGGAACAGACTCAAAAGCTTGGTGAGAGGCCAGCATCAACCCATTCGACGTTGCAATCAATGTATAGCCCGCGATCCCCGTCTCCTTCTGATATGCGCGGGAGAATCCACCGTCGATCACTATCAGCCTTCCCCCAGCTTTGATCGGACTTTCGCCTTTTTTTACCTTGACAGGCACATGCCCGTTGATAACGCGGCCCTGAGACGGATCCAGGCTGAACTCCCGCATAATCCGCTCGACGGTATCCGCCTGATCCCGCAAAACAAAATACGCATTCTGTCTTTCTTTATGAGTCTCTGGTTCCGCAATAAAATAACGTTCGAAGGTTGTCATTTTATCCTTGCCGAACAAAGGAGATTGCTCGCCACACCAGAGATACCACATGGAATCCATCCCATACAGTTTCTGTTCCGGATCATCTGTCGCAAAATATCCCTGTCTGGCTAACCTGTCCACCCTGTCCATGAATTCTTTACCAGAAAATCCCTGCCCGTCAACATTGAATGATTTGAACGAACCATCATCATTCATGGCAATGCAACCATGATACAAAAGATTCCCGTCATGAATCAGATAGATTCCGCCCTTGGAAAACAGAAACCTGACATGCTGCTGAAGCTTTTCACTATGGGAAAATGCCATCTGAAACCGTTCGAGAAGGTTTTGCTCCTCCGATGACAGTTTGTATGGATCTTTCGGATCAATCGTTGGAAAATGCGCATCCAGCAATGTGTACTCTTTGGGCCCTATTTTTATTGTGCCTTTTTCATAATCGATATAGTCGAGAAGCAAACGGTCTCCCATGTTGTATTGTGGACGCCGCCTGATTACCTGGCCTTCCAGTTTAAACTGCAAAATACTGATCGCCTTCAGCATCTGACCTATCAGCCGCATTTCCTGCTCAGTGAACCTTTGTCGGTCAGATACCTTGGGAATGAACCGCTCGCAAGGATCCGAACCATAAGTATCCATGGCAAAAGAAGCTAACGGTAACAGACTGATGCCATAAGCCGTTTCGAGAGTTTCGGTATTGGCATAATGCAGACAGTTCCTTACGACGGTGGCCATACAAACATCACTGCCTGCTGCCGCACCCATCCAGAGAATGTCGTGGTTCCCCCATTGCAAGTCCACATGATGGTGCTTCATAAGAGAATCCATGATCAGATGCGCACCCGGCCCGCGGTCATAGATATCGCCGATAACGTGAAGCTTGTCGATCGCAAGCTTCTGAATCAGCTCAGCCAGAATGATGATATACTCCGGTCCGCTGCCTGTGGCGATAACGGATTCAATATGTTCGTGGTAATACGCTGAACGGTTTTCATAGTTCTCTTGCTCAAGCAACAGTTCTTCCACAATTTGAACCGCATCTGCAGGAATGAAGCTTCGAACTTTGCTGCGCTGATACTTCGAAGCCAGTATCCGGCACAAACGAATCAGGCATTTTAGCGAACGTCGGCACCACGCATCCGGGTTTTCTACTTTTTGTAGTATCAGGGCTGTTTTTTGCCGCGGATAGTAAATCAGCGTCGCCAGTTCGTCGCGCTCGGGACCAGAGAGCATGTCGAAGAACTGTTCTTCAATTCGTCGCCAAATCGATCCGGCTCCATTACGGAGAACATGTTGGAATGCTTCGTTTTCTCCATGAATGTCCGACATGAAATGTTCTGTCGGCTTTGGCAACTGCAACTGCGCCGATAAAGCAACGATCGCGTTCGATACCGTGCGGATGGATGGATATTGCGTCGACAACAGGTTCAGGTATTTGAGTTCGTTTTCCTGTATCAAGCGTCTCCCTCGTTTCCCAAAAATTCAGCTCAGTAATCGATCTCAAACTCCAGTATTCCCGATGAATATGGCGCTATTTCATACTGTTGGAACACAATGACCGCCTTCCGTCCCTCTTTCAGATAGAAACCCGGATTGTCGCTCACGCCTCCGAATGGTTCAAATATTGGTATCTGTCTTTCACGGATCTGCGCGGCAATTTTCTCATTCAAGCTTTGCCGGCTGGCAAAATCAAAATTGAACAGTTCACTATAGTTCAGAATTTGCCCGGTTGCCAGTTTGAAGGTATATCCTTCAAGACTTGAAGAACCGTGGGCTCCCCCTGTAAATTGATAGGTCCGTAGCGTTATACTGAGCAGGTCTGCATCCTGCCGTCGGATTTGGAAGTCCATTTTTGCAGTGAATTTAGAAGCCAAAGGATACTTTCTTCCGTCTTCCGCCGCCTGATTCACTTGTGCAATGAACTGTTCAACCCGCATTTTTAATACGTCATTGATTTTTCCCTGCGCCTCAACATCACTCATACCACACAAACGAGGGTATTCGACATCAAAGAGTTCAGTTTTATATTCGCTTCGTTCAATGACTGCCGGGCAAGGCGCATTGGAGGAACAGGAACTTCCAATTTCGTCCGGTCTGCAAATATCCGCTTTTGCCGCGTTCGCTGGTACCGCCAGAAGCAATAGAGCTCCAGCAAGTAAGCACAGCAGTTCTTTTTTCATTCACTCACTCTTCTTTCTTTGCATCCAATGGTTTCGCCGATGATTCCATTGCCGGTTTGAGAGCAACATTCCCTGCAGTCTTTCGCAGTTCGAGGAGTTCTTGTTCCAGTTCCTTCAGCCTGTTGTTCGTTTTTCTCAGACGGAATCTCAATTGAACCTGCATCATAATCCAGATTGGCAGAGCCGCCAAAATCCCCAGTGCCGCCGCCCCAATCACAACAAGCGCCAGCGATGCCTCGACATGCCAAAACCCAAGGCTTACTGTTACCGTAGTCGCATTTTGCATTGCAAACAAAGCTACGACAAGAGAAAAAAGAACGGTCGCCAACAAATAAAACACGCCGCATCCACCCCGCACTTACCAATTTTCATCATTGAATTATCATTCTAGGATTTACCTCCAATCCCCTGCTTACATTAAAAAAGTCCCGGCAACTTGCGTCTCCAGGACTCACAGCGTACTATCTACGACCAGGCTAACGCGCCGATAAAACCAGACACAAGCATGATCGCAAGGGGGTTTATTTTTGTCGTAGCCACCAATACCGCCGTACTGGCGGTAAGGAAATATGAAGTAAAACCCTGTCCCGCTTCTAGAGCAACAACCCAACCGCTGGCAAAGATCAACCCAATGGTGACCGGCACCAACCCATTCTCCAAACGTAACTGCCAGGCTTTGCCGCGAAATCGCTGCCAGCTCCTTCCTGCATAATACGCCAATACAGAGGAAGGAGTGTACATCGCAAGCG
>CAZXCC010000017.1:0-24822 GCA_964638945.1 uncultured Veillonellaceae bacterium
GTCATTGGTGTACCGAACCCAGTCCCGGGCTGCCTGGTTGAGTTTGGCGTCAAATATCGGGAAACTCCTTTTGAACAAGCAATGAAGCCTGATACCATAAGTGAGGTTTTGCATTCAGAAACAAGGCTGGTTCTGATACAGCGCTCCTGCGGGTATAGCTTGCGGCATTCGTTGTCCGTTGCGGAAATTGCTGCACTTTGCACTGCGATCAAAACCGCACGGCCGAAATGCATCGTCATGGTCGACAACTGCTACGGTGAGTTTACGGAAGAGATGGAGCCTACGGCGGTGGGAGCTGACCTGGCAGTGGGCTCGTTGATTAAGAATCCGGGGGGCGGTATTGCTCCGACAGGCGGTTATATCGCCGGCCGGGAAGATTTGGTTGAGTTGGCCGCATCCCGTCTGACGGCTCCTGGAATAGGCGCTGAAGTAGGTTCCTTTGTGGATGGTTACAGACTATTTTATCAAGGCTTGTTTCTTGCGCCGCATACTACCGCGCAAGCCATGAAAAGCGCCTTGTTTGCCGCTGCTTTTTTTGAGGCGCTGGGTTATCCCGTTCATCCGTCTGCGAGTTGTGTGCGACATGATATTATTCAGGGTATTGAGCTGGGTCGTGCGGAAAAACTGGTCGCGTTTTGTCGTGGCTTGCAAAAATATTCGCCGGTAGATTCACATTTAAAGCCTGAACCCGCACCGATGCCCGGGTATCCGGATCCGGTGGTTATGGCCGGGGGAACTTTTGTACAGGGATCTTCCATCGAACTGAGCGCCGATGGGCCTATGCGGCCGCCTTATGCTGTATATCTGCAGGGTGGACTGACTTTTGAGCATGCTGTGCTGGCTCTTTTAGGAGCAGCAGATGAAATGACACGGAGCGGCCAGGAGCGATAAAAGGATTTTTTCTTGTAGCAGCGAATAGTATTATCTTAATATGGTTTATGAAATCATGGCGTTTTTTTCGATCATAGCAGTGGGTACTTTGTTTGTGGTGACAAATCGTTGGGTTCGTTGGCCGTTTCGTCTCCGCACCCTATTTTGGTGCGGAGGTTTTTCGTATCTGGTATTGCTGGCATTGCCGAGGATTTTTGTGTTGCAAAGCTGGGAAACGGTAGTCCAGGTGATTTTTTTTGCTTGTTTGGCTATTCTTTTTTCCTGGATTCTGGCTTATCATAAGAGTTAGCCGGTAACGATTGGAGTTGCTACTTGGTGATGATTTGGCAAAAATCCCGAGCCCGAACTACCCTGATTGTTTTGATGGTACTCCTGGCGCTCGCCGGCGTAGGCAGCGTAACGGCAGACCAGATGTTTCTGCGCGATTCGCGCATATTGCCGAATATTTTTGTCGGATATGTTGATGTAGGCGGACTGACAAAAGAGGAAGCCGCAAAGAAACTGACTTCTGTAGTGAGCTCGGGTCTTCCGCCTGTTGTGATAACGGACGGCAAAGACGTCTGGCTGGTTCCTGCACGGGATATCAATTTGGTGATTGACGTGGATAAATCCATTGAAACAGCTTATTCCGCCGGGCGCAGTCAAAACTTCATCCAACGATGGCAGGATCGCTGGAGCTCTCAAAGCCAACCCCGGCAGCTTCCGGTGCAAGTCGATTTTGAACGGACGAAACTTGCAAAAGTGATTGCGCCTTTGGCTGACCAAACAGACAGGCAGGCGCGCAGTGCGTCTTTGTCTTTGCTTGCAAAATCGAAAGAAGTGGCAGTTTCGCCAGCAGTGGTCGGGCGTCGCCTCAATGTCGGAAAAACTGTTGCCGAAGCATTTACCGTGCCACAGCAACAAATGGCATTTGTTGTGGAATTAAAATTTGACACGGAGCAACCGCCTTTGACCGATGAGCAGTTTTCGGGCATCAATACCATGCTTGCTACGTATTCCACCTCATTCAGGTCCTGGGATACGGAACGCAATGCCAATCTCAGACTGGCGGCGGAAAGAATTCATGGCAAACGGCTAAATCCCGGCGATGTTTTCTCCTACAACGATACGGTGGGTACTCGCACACAAAAACAGGGATTTCGTATGGCACCGGTTATTTTGAACGGTAAACTTGTGCCTGACTGGGGCGGCGGCGTGTGCCAGGTCAGCAGCACATTATATAATGCCGTACTTCTCGCAAATATGGATATTGTCGACCGAAGCAATCATGGACGAGCGATCGGCTATGTGCCGCTGGGGTTTGATGCGACTGTCGTCGACGGACTGATTGATTTCAAATTCCGCAACAACCTCAAAAATCCTGTACTTATTTATACGACCGTGACGGAGGATGAACTTTTCTTCTTTGTCCTGGGTGATGCAAAGGATGCCCCTCCGCCAATCGAACTGGATTATGTCGTTCACAAGGTATATGAGCCGATTGAGGTCAAACAGCCCGATCCAACGCTTGAATCAGGCAAGGAAGTTATCGAGGAATCACCTCAGCGTGGTTTTCGTGTTTCCACCTATCGAATTCGAAAAATCAATGGCAAAGAAGAACGTCAGCTTCTGGCAACTGACGATTATGACCCGGTCAACAGGATCATAAAAGTGGGAACAAAAAACGCTGACGGACAAGCCTCTCCGTCGACAATTGCCGCGAAAGCGCCGGACAAACCGCAGGGGCAGTCACCATCCGGAACCATTACATTGCAGAAGCCTGCCGCACCGACTCCGCAAACACCTCAGAAACCGGTCAAACGGTAGACTTATTTTGCAGCAGAGTCAAAGTGAGGCGGGGAGTTACCTGATGGCAAGTGAACCAATAATCATGGCGCGTGAGCAAGCGTTTATTGTCGGAAACCCGGTTTCTGCGCGATTGGCTGCAAAACCGGAAGCAGTTTTTTCTTCCACACGCATCGTAGAAGTGACGCCACATGCCTTTTCCATAAGTATTCCATATGAAGGCGGCAGGATTATGCTTTGGCCCGTCGGCTCCAAGCTGGAGGTGCTGCTGGCGGCCGGAGCGGGAGAAACCGCCTCCTTTGTGTCTGAAATTGTCGGACGCGATATCACCGGCAGCCGAACCTATACATTGATGAGACCCACCGCAGTATCGCGTGCAGGACGTACGGAACAGACTTCAAAGTCTCTTCGTGTAATCGCAGTCACCAGTGGAAAAGGCGG
The DNA here is from genome assembly GCA_964638945.1 of uncultured Veillonellaceae bacterium. Classification (GTDB taxonomy): domain Bacteria; phylum Bacillota; class Negativicutes; order UBA1444; family UBA1444; genus CAZXCC01. Next base: position 3,118 of record CAZXCC010000017.1, read on the forward strand.
AGTAGGCAAGACCACGCTGTCCACCAATCTGGCTGTTGCCTTTGCAGGTGCCGGGCAAAAAGTTGTTGTCATCGATACAGATCTGGGAACAGCCAATGCGGATGTGGTGCTGGGGCTGTCGCCAAAATACCATTTGGGGCATTTGATCAGCGGACAAAAAGACATCATGGATATTGCCCTGCCGGCTCCCGGCGGTTTCATGCTGATACCCGGCGGTTCCGGAATGCAGGAACTTACGCAATTGAGTGAATCCCAGTTTACCCGGGTAATCAGCAGCTTTAACCAGCTGGATGGCATGGCCGATTTTATTCTCCTTGATACAGGGGCCGGCATTTCCCGCGATGTTTCAAATTTTCTGCAGGCAGCCGATGAAATTGTCATTGTGACAACTCCGGAACCCCATGCAATGACTGATGCCTATGCTATCATCAAAGTCATGCATTCCTTACAGTCCACAGCCAAAAAGCGACTGATCATCAACAAGGCGGAAGGAGACCTGGAGGCTGGCATCATTGCATCACGTTTGACAAGGGTCGTTAAACAGTATCTATCCGAAGACCTGGACTTTCTCGGCGGGGTAGAAGAGGACAAAATGATTTCCCGTTCGTTGAAAAAACAGTGTCCATTGCTTATCATGGAACCCAGCTGTGCTCCGGCCAAAAGTATCCGCAAAATTGCCGATAAACTGATTGGGGTGCCGCCGCCGAATCCAAAAGGCATTGGCGGGTTTGTGCGCCGACTCATCGACGTATTTCATCCAGGAAGCAAGAAAAACTAAAAGAATGGAAATCCCGACTTACATTCTGATAAACCAAAAATAAAGACCCGGCTTTAACAACGTTAAAGCCGGGTCTTTTCGATTCAGGCAAATATGGCTCGCATACTACATCTTGCGATAGACTCCCACTACTTTGCCGAGCACGGCAACATTCGTCGCATAGATTGGTTCCATACTGTCATTCTCCGGTTGGAGACGGATCCGGTTTTTTTCATGAAAGAAGCGCTTGACGGTAGCTTCCTCTTCATCCACAAGTGCGACGACAATATCGCCATTGCGAGCAGAATCCTGATCCCGGACGATAACATAGTCGCCGTCCAGGATGCCGGCCTGAATCATGCTTTCGCCGTCAACTTTAAGCATAAAAACATTTTCATGGCCAACAAGGTCGGCGGGCAGGGGATACGTGTCCTCAATGTTCTCTACAGCCAGTACAGGTTGTCCAGCAGTAACGCGACCGACAAGAGGAACGGAAATCATTGCGATATTTCGCATGCTGGAGTCGCCAATCACATCAATAGCCCGGTTTTTGTCCGATTCACGGCGAATCGCGCCCAATTCCTCAAGCTTGTTTAGATGAGCATGAACAGTGGAAGGGGATTTTAAACCGACAGCTTCCCCAATTTCTCGCACACTGGGCGGATAACCGCGTTTTTTTATGGATGACTGGATCACGGCCAGAATCTGCTGCTGCTTGGCACCGAGTGCAGAACGTTTCGGCATCCGAACACCTCCCGATCAAGATTATTTGATTCCATTATATCAAGAAAAAACAAAGATGACAAACGTATGTTCGTTAAATTTTTGAAAATCTATTGCAAGAACATTTGTTCTATGATATTCTAATACCAAAGAGAACGTTTGTTCGAGGAGATGATATTGTGAATATCCCGAGAAAACTTCTGCGCAGTCATACGCTTCATCAGATAAACATCAGCCTCTGTTGCCTTGTATTGGTCATGATTTTCGGCAATATCGCATATAATGAGCTTTCCACCGTTGTTGTTGAATTGATTTCCCCGCAGCCTGTCCAGGTCTTTTCCTATAAAATCAGTCCCGGGGATACATTGTGGACTGTTGCCGGCAGAGCTGTAAGACCCGGTGAAGATATTCGGGAAAAAATCATTGCCATACGCAAACAAAATGGTCTGACACCAAATCAAGTATTATTCCCAGGACAGATTGTCCAGATTCCGATGAAGAATATTGGAGATACTGATTTCCGTTACACATTAAAGACCCCATGATAAACACTGATTACGATCAAAGTGAATTATGTCATACTTTTGATGATATTTTGCATCTTGGCGCATGTGGTATAGAGACCGAGGTTATATTACCGAAGGTCTCTTTTTATATATTCTTATCAGGTCCGATAATATATATTATGTAAAGTAGAATTTGATGAGCTGTTCTTCTTTATCGGCATTCCCCTGCGTGGTAAAATATCATAGTCAAGTATTTCTTTAAGATTCATATTTTCGTCAGGTGGTGTTAGCATTATGGTCCACTTCTGTAATCAGTGCGGCCGGGAAATTTCTCATCGGGAGAAATTTTGTAAATACTGTGGAACAAAAATTGAATATCGTTGCGCATTGCCGCCATTTCCTCCTAACCCGGAAAAACGCCGTGAATTGCGTAAACCGACGCCAGTTGGTAAATGGATTCTACTTTATTTATGCTCAACGTTTTTTATCTTTGCATTATCCTATTTTTATTTTTCTTCTCCAGGGTCGTTTGCATGGTCTTTTAACGAAAAAAAGCAACCGGAAGCCTCTGTTCAGCTGGAAAAGGCTGCTTCGCCCACAGCGCCTGCCGAAGTCCCTTCCGCGTTGTTAAAGTCTGCATATAATCAAATGACTGTGGGTATTCAAAAAGCAGGGATTTTATTCGAAGACTCGCGTAAAGTGAATGTTGCAGGGGATCCCAAAAAGACAGCAGATAATTATCGTTCGGTGTTACGCAATTCCGATGCCTTGTTGGCTCAAATTACTATTCCTGCAGGTGCGCCTGCAGAAGTTACTGCTGTTATTGTTCCCCTGAAGGAGAGTCTTTCCTTGCTTGGCAAATCTACCTCCACCATGGCGGATTATCTTGATGGAAAATTGTCGCTGTCACCACCGAATCCGGACTGGGTAGCCAAGTCACAGGAGTTTTCGGCACAGGGACAGGCAAGATTAAAAGAAGCGCAACAAGCCTTAGCCACATTGCGCAAAAAGATAGAGTGATTTGTTCTTTCTATTGAAATGCCTGGCAGAAGTTCTTCTGCCAGGCATTTCTCATTGCTATTTGTTGTGGAGAATTTTTGGCGCACGCGGCGCACGAAGCCGGGCCGCAGAGCCCAATCCGGAACCCAGTAACGGTCTGAGATAATATTTAAACGCATCCGTGACATGATTCCCGGCAGCATTGATAAATTCATCAGGCATGTGCCGGGTTTTGCCTGCAACATCTGCCAAAGGTGCAAGACGATAATCTACAGAATAATATCCAGTGCGTTCCATGACGACGGAGCCGTCGAGATTGTGCCAAAGCGCGAACTGCACGGCTCTTTCCCCCACCTCACGCGCTTCGTGCTGATCCACATCGGAAACGCACCCGAAGAATGAACGCTGCAGATACCCGAATGTATCCGCACGCACACGTCCGATTTTCAGTTTGCTTTTCACTTCCTGCGCAAGCAGGTCGCCAAGTGCGCCAGTACCCGAAAGCTGCATGTTTCCATGCGCATCCCATTCCATACGATGAACCAGACTTGCCATAACAGGGTTGCCGTTTCTGTCCGATATTCCTTCCGAAACGGCAATGACACAAGAGCCAATGCGGTCGTAGACCTTTTTAACGTCCATTACGAACTGTTCCTTGTCAAATGGACGTTCCGGCAAATATACCAGATGCGGTCCATCATCCGGATACTTTTGCGCGATAGAGGATGCCGCTGTCAGAAAACCGGCATGGCGTCCCATCACCACACCGATATAGATTCCCGGCAGGGCTCTGTTATCAAGATTGGCGCCAATGAATCCCTGTGCGACGAATCTGGCTGCAGACCCATAACCCGGAGTGTGGTCATTGAGAACCAAATCGTTATCGATGGTTTTGGGGATGTGAATGGCACGAAAATCATAGCCGGTTTGTTCGGCACGCTCGTTGATGATGCGAACCGTGTCGGAGGAATCGTTACCGCCAATATAAAAGAAATAGCGGATATCATGAGCACGCATTACGTCGAACATAGCATTGCAATATTTTTCATCCGGTTTATCACGCGTGGAAAACAAAGCGGAAGAAGGTGTAATCGCCACTTGTTCCAGATTATGTGTTGTTTCTTGTGTCAAATCAAGAAAATCTTCGTTGACTATACCTGAAACACCATTAATGGCGCCATATACGCGTGTTACTTGCGGGAATTTACGGGATTCAAGAACTACGCCCGCCAATGATTGGTTAATTACCGCTGTGGGACCACCCCCTTGCGCCACTAAAACTTTTCCCTGCAATTTCTTCTCCATTTTCATTCTAATCAACAGTCCTTCCTATAAATGCCTGACATTTTATCAATACAATAATTATAAATATTAAACATGTCTGACAAATTTCCTGCAAAGAACTGAGAAATATATGTGCATAATTGATTTTTCGCGAAAAAAAGTGCCGACAATTACGTCGACATCTTTTTGTGTTATTTTGACGAAGGATGATTGGACTGTTGTTCAGAGTGCTGCATCTGCTTCGTTTTGCTTCGACGGCGCCATAACCAGACTATGCCTGCAACCACAAGGGCAATCGGGGATAAGATAATCACTGTGGCAATCAGATAGAGGACAACATCGCCGGCAGCTACCCAACTGTCGCGTACGATGCCGCGAAGTTTTCCCAGGAAGTTTGATTCGGCTACAACGGTTACCTCGCTGATACGAAGTTGCACGGTAGACATGTCAATGCGTCCGGTCATCGCTTTCAGCCGTGCGGTCGTGCTTTCAATCTGACCGCGCGCTGTTGCAAGCTCTTTTTCCACTTTGAGTATCTCTTCAATGGTGTTTGCTTTGGCCAGAATTTCACGCAGGCGAACCTCATGGCGCTGCATGTTTTCCAATCTGGCATTGATATCAATAAACTCTTCGGTTACATCCTGGGATGAAATGTTGCGTTGTCGCACTATGATATCAGGAAGAGCAGCAACCTCAGCGATATATCCCTGCAGCTGGCCCGCAGGGACTTTTAGCGTGTAATTTCCTGTACGGCGACCATTCGCGTCCATGCTGACGTTTGCGACGTCTACTTTCCCCTGTCTATTGGTCAGAGCCAGTATTGCCGATTTTTCAGTCGCTGCAAGATCACGGGTTTCCAAAGTAATCTGTGCCGTTTCAATAATTTTTCGAGACTCCGGAGCTTTGTACTCCAAAGGGAGTCCGGATGCCGGAACTGCGGCGGAGGGCACAGGTGCAGTGTTTCTTGCAGCGGGAGACGGGTCGGTCTGTTTCGTGTTGTGGCTGGCAGGGCTGCTGCAGCCTGGAAATGCAGCCAGAATAAGAAGAGTAACAACAATGATGAGTGATTTGGCGTGTAAACGAAAATGCAATTGCATACGAAATCACCTCTCAATTGTCTTATCTATGAAAAACAGTGCCTACAAACCGTGCCCGCAGTTACTGCAAAAACGGGAACCCGGTTGCAGAATGCTGCCGCAATAAGGGCAGGCGGTAGTTGGTGCATATGCCGGTGCAGCATCCTGCTTTGTCAGAACCAATGTGCCTGCGATCAAATCATGCAGGGATTGTTTGCGGCGTGTAAAAAATGCCATGATATAACCGATGAGAAACCAGCCGCTGATAAAAGCTTTCACCAAAAGCCGCAGTGTGGCTTTTTTCAAAGATATGCGATTCCCGTTTAAGTCTGTGACTTTGATGCTCAGAATCCGTTTTCCCAGAGTTCCCTGCCATCCGGAACTTTCCATCAACGCAAAATAGGCCCAGGTTATCAATAAGGAGATAATCATGATAAAACCAAACCCGGCAAAAAAAGTCCCCATGGCATCCGCTGCCATACCGGGATTAAAGGTGTTGTCGCGGCTTGTCTTCTGGATTACCCGGACAGCCATCATTGCGCTTAATACTGTAGAAATTATACCAATAGGTATGCCAATGATAATACCATCAATCAGGAGAGCTAAAAAGCGCGAGCCGATTCCGGCATAGTTTGCCGGTTCAGACATGCCCTGCGGATATGACGGATATGCGGGTGCTGCCTGTTCGACCGGCATTTGAGTGCCGCAACCCTGACAATAGTAAACATTCGGGGCATTATCACGGCCACAGTGTGGGCAAATCATACTTTCTTCTCCTGCCTTTCAGTTGAATTTGTATCAATCGGCGTCGCCGCCGCCTCCTCCTCCCCCGTCGCCACCTCCGCCGGAGAACCCGCCGCCATCTCCTCCTCCGCTGTCACTACTGCCGGATGAACCTCCAACGGACGAAGCCATTGCGGAATAGGTGCCATTCCAGGTATCCCCAAGTGAAGTCACAATATCATTGAAGCTTGCAAAACCGGAAAAGGAAGTCTGCTGTATCATTCCATCCGAGCCGTATTGCGAGTGGTACATACCGCCCCAATAATAGCCGAAATGACTATCCGGTTCAGAAACCTGCGGATACACGATCGGCAGTTGTCTGATTACTTCGGCTGCAACACCAAGAACAACTGCATACACGAGATAATGTTCCCAAAGTATCAATTGAGGTAACTGCGCGTGTTCAAGATTGGAAAAGTCCTTCAAAAAACGGCGAAAGGCATCCCATAAATCGACTTGTTCCTGCCCCTCCCTGGTGAAATCTCGGGAACGGAAACCAGCCATCATAAAAGCGATCATAGAAGCGAGAAAAGCCAGCATCGGAGCAAACCATTCTAAATCATAACAGATGTAGGTAGAGATCAATGCCGTGAAAAAACCATAGACCGCAAATTTTTTTGCACGGTTTCCTGTTTCGATATATCCCATCGCATCAACTTTTTCTTTCACTGCAGTTTGAAACGAAGTGACGAAATCTTTGGTTCCAGCCGGGTCTGATTTGCGATATCCTTCGAGAGCACTAAACCAGACGACTGGCTGCATGGCGCCGACCCTGTTAAAAAAGAAATCCAACAGGTATCTCTCATGACTTGCCAGTTCTTCCCCGATGGGTTTCAATTGCCTTACAAGAATATCTTCCCTGGCAGAATTGTGAGCGGGCTCCAGTCGTAGATATCCCCGGCGCGCCAAATCCATAAAAGTGGCTGCCACCGCCTGGGGCTTAACGAGACCCTTGCCGATGAGACAAGCTGCTTCTGCAGGTGAGTAATTGCCTGGAAGTTCCCGATAATATTCAACTTCAAGCGAAGGTTTGAATTTTCTGCCAAAGCGACGGAAAATCCACCAGGCGCTTCCGATGCCGATAATCGCGATCACGACAGAGATTGCCGTAAGAATAAGCGCTTCCCGTTGTTCTTTCGCGCGTTGCGCCGCCCATGCCTGCTCCTGTGCCAGAATCGAAGCAAGTGCGTCTTTGTGGGTCAAGTTTCGTCCCTGTTGAACCAAGCGTAATGGAAAAACGACACGCCCTTCAAGAAAACGATTCTTGGGCAAATCTGTAGTATGCCAGGAAAGTTGGGAGCCATCGATTTTTTTCACATCGCCTTTGAGCGGACCATGACCCCAGACTTTAATTTCATCAGGTTGTGCTCCGACGGGGAGCAGCAGTGTGACCGACATCTTATCGATATCAACGCTTCTGGGCGCCCCGATGAATTTCCAGTAGACCTCGGCCACATCATTGTGCAGTTGGACTACATCTGTAACATGATACTCAATGATAAAAGTCTTTTTCTGGTCTTTGGCATGAAAAAAAAGTTCCACGACGAACTGGCCGTTACCAGCCGTTTTATCTTTTGAAAAAGTAAAACGATTTTCCGGACGGCCAGTGGGGTTTTGAATCAGAGTATATGGAGTGTTCGGTTCTGAAACTTTTACATCAGTCAGGTTTCGAAAACCAGAATGTGGTATTTGGCGCCGGTAACGGGAAAACTCTCCAGAAAATTCGAGAACACGCGTTTCCTTCACATTCATGCTGCCATCAGGCAAAATCTGTGCTTCTACCCGCAATTCCAGTTCTTCATAGAATTTGTCTCCAAGCAACCGCTTTGTCCAGGACATATCGCCCAAAGCAGACGCTGCTGCGGACAGAAGAGCAGTAATCACCCCAAGAATGATGACAAGCCGAATTTTTTTAAAGAAACCGCTCATGAAAGCCCGCCCCCTTAGAACTTGACCTGCACCGCCTGCCTTTGACCTTCGTCAACCTGGAAATACGGCATCGCCTGGAACCCGAACATCCCTGCAAGGATATTTGTGGGGAATGACTGGGTTTCTGTATTGTATTTCATGGTTGTGTCGTTGTAAAACTGCCTGGCAAATGCAATCTTTGCTTCTAAATCGGAAAGCTCCTTCTGCAATTCCATAAAATTCTGATTGGCCTGCAACTGAGGATATGCTTCTGCAACGGCAAAAAGTGAACGCAGTGTGTTGGTAAGCATGTTTTCAGCCTGCTGACGCTGTTCAAGGGACTGGGATGATTGAACCATGGAGCGGGCTTGGGTTACTTTTTCAAACACTTCCTTTTCATGGGATGCATAGCCTTTTACGGTTTCCACAAGGTTTGGCACCAGGTCAAACCTGCGTTTTAGCTGAACGTCGATCTGAGCCCAGCTATTTTGCACCATATTGCGCAGTTTCACCAACATATTGTAGGCTGAGATCAGCCAGCCTGCAAGGCCGAGGATGATTACCCCCAAAACAAGCATTGTTATCATACCGCTACCCATTGTGATACTCCCCTTTCCTGATTAAGAGTGTGTTTCGAGCCTTTTCAACAATTCCAAAGGATGATTCAGCAATACCGATTCCAGCGCCTCCAGTGGAATTCCCGCGCCCTGAGCGACCTTGGCCGCAAAACCCGCTCCCATGATGTTATCGGGACTGTGAGCATCACTGTTGATTATGAGCTTCGCGCCTACAGCCAGGCCCACTTTGGCAACGTGGCCATTGGTCAGGGAGTGACCGCCGCGTGCGGTGATTTCAAGATAAATATCGTTCACTACGGCGATTTGCGCTTCTTCTGTCGTGATAAAACCAGGGTGGGCCAGAATATCCACATAGGAGGACATCAAAGCTGCCCTGTTGGTTCCCTGTTCTACAGGTTCAACAGGTGTTTCGCCATGTACGACAACAATTCGCGCTCCCAGGCTTTTTGCCAGTTTAGCACATTCTCCGATGGCGGCTGCCGGTGTATGCGTCAATTCGACCCCGGGCAAAGCTTTGATTCCCCAGTGTTTTTCCGCCAATGCACAATCTCGGGAAATTTCGCGAATCATATGTTCCATGTTTGCCAGGCTGACATGATCCGTGACACCTATGGCGCGATAACCGGCCACATGTGCTCGCCGTATGAGTTCAATCGGCGACAGTTCCCCATCACTGAAGAATGTATGGGTATGAAAATCAAAAGTCAATACCATTACCTGCCTTTCTTGGAATATCTTTCGCTGTCATGCTGGCCAGTTCCTGCAAAAAAGGACCGAGCCAAGCCCGGTCCTTTTGATTCAGGTCAGTTATTGTAGGCGCTTTCATAAAAATGCAGGCAGTTTTTACCTCTGCGTTTGGCACTGTACATTGCGAAATCTGCTGCTTTGATCAGTTCGGACGTTTCCTGCCTGTCTTTCGGAAAGTAGGCAATCCCGATGCTGATACTTGACTGTATTTCTTGCCCGCGAAACAGGTATGGCCGGGAAACCGCTTCTATGATCCGTTGCAATTGCATTTGAATGTTTTCTTTTCTTTCCGGTCCCGGTAGGATAAGGCAGAACTCATCGCCGCCCAGGCGCGCAAGAGTGTCGGAGGAACGAATACAGGATTTGATCCGGTTCGTGGTTTCAATTAAATAATGGTCTCCTGCTTCATGTCCGAGAGTATCATTGATTACCTTGAAATTATCAATATCCATCAGTGCCACAGCAATGCTGGAGCCTGTCCTTTTTGCACAGGCAATGTCAATATCGAGTTGTTCCAAAAAACTGGCCCGGTTTGCAATACCGGTGAGAGAGTCCTTAAAAGCCAGTTTCTGCATATTTTCGACTTCGTTCAGAGATGCGGCAAGCAATGCCCTGACCCATCTCGTCACATGGAATAGAATAAAAATAATGCCGTCAGTCAGGCCAAAAACAAAATAGACATCGCCGGGGTTTTCGGTGCTGCCGAATAATCCAGAGGGGTGAAACATATATAAAAGCAGCATGACAAAATTTAAAAAAATTCCATAAGCGACCAACATGCCGGAATGAAAGTAAACCGACACCATGATAATAAGCGCCAGAAAAATGTGATGGACAAAAACAAAATATGGATCGGTTACAGCCGACATGGCTGCCATTACAGTGGGCAGGGCGGCAAAAAGAACTCCGCGCACGCTGAGCGGCAGCGACAGGTTCTTGAGAAGCAAGACGGCAGCAGCGGAACCGATTGCGTAGCGACCGACAAAGATCCCTCCTGCCAGAGTCGGTTCACGCAACAATTCAAGGGCAACCAGCAATAAAGCGAACATAAAAATCAGATTGCCGACCAGTTCGTCAACTGCAGTCTCGTATTCCCGCAGGCTTTTTGCGCCTAAGATGGGATTTTTCAGCCAATTGAACAATTTTTGCGTCCCTTCATGCAAAATCGGAAGCTTGACGCCAAGAATGCGATTTGAGGCATCTTCACTGAAATGTAACTTTTACATATTGATAGTATTATTCGAAATGGATTTGATTATTCCTTCAAAAAAAGATAGCTGAAAAACAACGTTTTCAGCTATCTTTGTCTATCAGAACATAGAACTTTCTGAGACATAAGAAACCCACGGCTTCCACAGTCGCCTGAGGTTCGGCGTAAACCGGGTTTTCTTATCAAGGATTGGCAACATATTCATGGTTATTTGCCTGTAACGCATTCCATCCCGCGACGGATTGCCTCTTCGTTAACTTTCATCGCCTGAGGCTTATTTTTGAATATTTTTTTGGCCAATACCGTCAATACCGATTCAACCTTTACCGCTCCACTGGCGGCAATGATTGCTCCTACCATAACCATGTTTGCGACTTTCGGATTTCCGAGTTCTGCAGCGATATCGTTGCAGGGTACAAGATATGCTTTTACGTCAGTGCGCTTTGCAGAATGATCAATCAGAGAACTGTTGATCAGGAGAGCTCCACCGGGAATCAGCATATGCTCAAATTTGTCAAGCGAAGGCAGGTTCATGGCTACGACAACGCAAGGCTCAGTAACAATCGGGGAGCCCACCGGCTCATCCGAGATGATGACCGAACAGTTCGCTGTGCCGCCGCGCATTTCCGGTCCATAGGCAGGCATCCAGGATACATGCCGATCTTCCATCATACCGGCATAGGTCATTATTTGTCCCATCAGCATGACTCCCTGCCCGCCGAAGCCGGCACAAATCATTTCCTGATTCATTTTGCCACCTCCTCGCCGGTGCGGAAAACGCCCAGCGGATAGTACGGCATCATATTGGTTTCCATCCATTTGACGGCTTCGAGTGCAGTCATACCCCAGTTGGTCGGGCAAATGGACAGCACTTCCACGATAGCAAAACCAAGACCGGAAACCTGAATCTCGAATGCCTTCTTAATGGCGGTCTTTGCCTTGGCCATGTTGGCGGGGGTGTTTACAGCGACACGGGCAACGTATTTTGCCCCATCCAGTGTGGACAACATTTCGCTCAGCTTGATGGGCATACCGGCAGATTCCAACTTGCGTCCATAGGGAGACGTTGTGGTAACCTGGCCGACAAGACTGGTCGGCGCCATTTGTCCTCCGGTCATGCCGTAAATGGCATTATTGACGAAAATTGTAGTGATGCGTTCACCGCGGGCAGCAGCGTGAACGATTTCCGCCGTGCCGATGGCAGCGATATCGCCGTCTCCTTGATAAGTAAAAACAATCCCATCAGGAACCACCCGTTTTACACCGGTTGCAACGGCTGGAGCCCTGCCGTGGGCAGCCTGCACCATGTCAACGTTGAAATAGTCATAGGCAAGCGCTGAACAGCCGACTGATGCAATGCCAATTGTCTTGTCCTGCAATTTCAGTTCATCAATGACTTCTGCGACCAGGCGATGAATAATCCCATGGTGGCAGCCCGGACAATAATGTGTCGGCACATCCGCCAAAGCTTCGGGACGTCCGAAAACTCTTTCTGCCATCTTATTTCACCCCTTCGCCGCGCGCTACGGACATGATTTTTTCGTAAAGTTCTTTTGGAGTCGGCAGCATGCCGCCGGTCCGACCGTAAAAATGAACCGGACAAGCACCGTTGACAGCCAGTTTCACGTCTTCCACCATCTGGCCTGCACTCATTTCAAACACGAGGAAAGACTTTGCTGTGCGTGCAGCTTCCGCAATTGGTTTTTCAGGGAAAGGCCAAAGGGTTATCGGACGGATCATGCCGACTTTCACTCCGGCAGCCCGGGCTTTGGTCATGGCTGTTTGGGCAATACGCGATGTGATGCCGTAAGCGGACACGATGAGCTCCGCATCCTCAGTCTGAATCGATTCCCAACGCGTCTCTGCCTCAGCGATTTTTTTATATTTTGCCTGCAGCACATGGTTGTGATTCTCCATCAAATCCGGCTGCAAAAAGAGTGAATTGACAATATTATGGGCGGTACGGCCGCGCAGGCCGGTGGTTGCCCAAGGTTTTTCTACGGATGAGGATTTGCTTTCCCTGAATTCAACCGGTTCCATCATCTGTCCCAAGGCCCCATCACCGAGAAGCATGACGGGATTGCGCCATTTATCGGCGATATCAAAGGCGTCAATCGTAATGTCAGCCATTTCCTGCACAGAATTTGGCGCCAGCACGATATTGTGGTAGTCACCGTGACCGCCGCCTTTGGTAGCCTGGAAATAATCAGCCTGTCCAGGCTGGATGCTGCCCAGACCAGGACCGCCCCTCTGCATGTTGACGACAACACAGGGCAACTGCGCGCCGTTAAGGTACGAAATTCCTTCCTGTTTCAAACTGACTCCCGGGCTTGAAGAGGAAGTCATAACGCGACAACCGGCAGCGGAAGCTCCATACACCATATTGATGGCCGAAATTTCGCTTTCTGCCTGGAGAAAAACACCTTCCACCTGAGGCATACGACGGGCCATGTATTCGATCAATTCGCTTTGGGGAGTAATCGGATAACCGAAATAGTGCCGACAGCCGGCTACAACAGCAGCTTCACCGATCGCTTCATTCCCCTTCATCAGGATTTTTTCTGACAAAGCACTCACTCCTTATTTCCAGATTTCAATAGCAACGTCCGGACATGTCCGGGCACAGAGAGCACAACCAATGCACTGGGATTCATCAGAACAGGACGAGGGTCGATAGCCCTTGCTGTTAAAGTGGTCGGACATTACAATGATTTTTTTGGGGCAGACGACGGTACACAGTTCACATCCTTTGCAGCGTTCTTCGCGAAAAACTGGTTTTGGCATACTTTTCGCCTCCTTCTTGTATTAATGTAGATTCCAAATCCGCATATTTTGCGGCTTTAAAAACCGATCAGGCGTGATATGGCAGCGGCTTTTTCCAGCAGTATGTCCGCCATATACTGATATCTGTCATTTGTGAGTCTGGCTGATGAGCTGGAAAGGGAAACCGCGGCCTCCAATTTGCCGTGCGCATTATAAATGGGAGCTCCGATACAGGTTACACCCTCGATCGTTTCGTTACAGGACACAGCAAAACCCTGCCGGCGGATTTTATCGATTTCTGCCGTCAGATCGGTGTCTGTAACCAGGGTATAAGACGTAAACTGCATGAGATCCTGCTGTAGTATAAGCTTTTGTTGCTCTTCCGAACCATAAGCCAGAAAAATCTTACCGAGGGCGGAGCAATGAAAAGTCTGAGAAAAATCGATACGGGGAACAATAAAGGATGAACGTTGCGGCGCAACACTGTCGATAATCGTAACATTCCCCCGGTTCAAAACAGCCAGCAGCACATACTCATTTGCTTCCAATGCCAGTTCTTTCAGAATCGGATCAGCCAGGCGACGTATGTCAAGACGGTCCAATGCCGCAGTCCCGAGACGCATCAATCGGAATCCCAGCGTAAAACGTCCGGAATCGGTCTGACGTACCAAGTCTCTGGCCAATAACGTCTGAACGAGGTTGTGCACGGTGCTTTTCTGAACTCCAAGAAGCTTGCTGAGTTCGGTGATCCCCATGTCACGGGATGCCGATTCCAGAATAAACAGCAAATCGATGGCCCTGTCAACAGACGCTACGGTATAAAGAAATTCCTTTTTTGCATTTGCGGAAGTATCTATGGATGCATTCTTGTTTGGAGGCAAATGATTTTCCCACACTCTCGATGTTCATCATTACTGAACAGTGTTTTGTATTTTCTACAAAAATAATCTTCGACTGTGAACAAAAAAACTCCTGCTATTTTGTCACGAAATCGAAGATTATTTTTAGTCTGCCAGAAAGGTTAACTTCTGGGGACATAAAAACGACTAAGGCTTCTGCCGCGTCCAAAGGACTTGACACAAGCCAAGTCTTTTTTTATTTAGCGGATCAGTGTCAGTTTCATGCCGGTTTTCAGACAGGCAGCATTGCTTTCATCCGTGTCAACATGCATTTCCAGCGCATATTGTTCGTTGACTCTGATTAACACCTGCCCCATTGTCATGGCGCGCTCGCCACAGCATTCCACCTGCACGATGTCTTTATCCTTTACGCCAAAATGCGCTGCATCTGCTGGTGTCATGTGAATATGGCGCAGGGCCACTATCGCTCCCTTGTCCAGGGTGATGGTTCCATTGGGGCCGACGAGAACTACTCCCGGAGAGCCTTCAAGGTTGCCGGAATCACGAATTGGCGGTGTGATGCCCAGCTTTAAAGAATCGGTGAGAGAAATCTCTATCTGAGTTTCCTTCCGGACCGGTCCTAAAATCCTGACTCGTGTAAAGGCTCCCTTCGTCGTCATGATGTCGACGGTTTCTTCGGAGGCATATTGTCCAGGCTGCGAAAGTTCCTTCTTTTTTGTCAGTTCGTATCCTTTGCCGAAAAGAGCGTCCAGATGTTCACGGCTTAGATGAAGATGCCGCGCCGATACACCTACCGGAATACAATCCTTGAATTTGGTCACTTCACTCACGTTAAAATCCCTCCGTACATTTATTGAAAATTACTCGATGATTTCAGAAAAATATACCACAGAAACCAGGTTTGAACATTGAATCTTCTTGTTGTAGATCGATTCCAGGAAAGTGATAACATCATTAATGCTGTCAATTTCAGGATTTTCACCCTGCAGGTCATCATGAGTCAGTTCGGAAATTTGTTTGACTAATACCCTGTCAATCATCGCAGTATAAATTTTTTTCTTCTGAGCAAATTTTTTGCCGACGGTAATCCAGACAACATCTCCTTCCGCATATTTGTCCGTTTTGTCACCCATGCGGATTGTGCAGTTTTTTCGCCGACAAACCAATTGACTGTGATACGTTGAGGAATAGAAGTTTAATGCGTGCAAAATCAAACCCTCCCTAGCCTATCTTTCATTGGGTCCTGTCTTATTTTGACAACCATTTTTCTGCCCGGTTGACAAACTCAGCCAAGCGGGCTTCCGATTGGACCAGTGCAATACGAACGAAACCCTCGCCGCATTCTCCGAAAGCAATCCCTGGAACCACGGCTACGCCGGTGTTTTTTAAAAGGTCGGTTACAAATTCAAAGGAAGTCTGGCGTGTTGGCACAGGTGCCCAGATATACATCGAGCCTTTGGGACGTTCCACCTTCCAGCCAAATCTGGAAAATCCATCGACGAGAACATCCCGACGACGCTGATAACGCAAGGCTGTTTCCCTGACGCAGTCATCCGGGCCATTCAGAGCAGCTATCGCACCCTGCTGGATCGCATAAAAGATGCCGTAGTCAAAATTCGATTTAAGACGACCAAGCAGGCCAACCACTTCCGCGTTTCCGACGACGAAAGCCACGCGACAGCCGGCCATGCTGTAGGTTTTGGAAAGGGAATGAAACTCGATGGCAACGTCCTTTGCGCCAGGAATCGACAAGAAGCTGTCAGGCCGATATCCGTCGAAAACAAGTTCACTATAGGCGAAGTCGTGGATTACCAAAAAGTTATATTTCTTGGCAAGAGCTACCACCTTTACAAAAAAATCACGGGGTGCCGTAGCTGCCAAAGGATTGTTTGGATAATTCAAAATCATAATTTTGGTTCGGTTCAGTACAGCGGGCTCAATGGCATCCAGATCCGGTAAATAAGCATTTTCAGGTTTTAGCGGCATGGTAACGATCTCGGCGCCGGCTACCAACGGCCCGGCAAAGAAAATCGGGTAACCGGGGTCAGGAACCAGTACCACATCTCCTGGGTTGACAAGACATAGTCCGATATGGGCCAATCCATCCTGTGATCCCATCAGGGAATGGACTTCCGTTGCAGGATCCAAAGTTACGTTGAACTTACGGGAATACCACCCGGCAACTGCATTCAAAAAGTCGGGTGTCCCCTTCGATAATGTGTAACCATAGCTTGAATCCTCATCGATCGCTTTTTTCATGGCTGCAACAATATGAGGCGCCGGCGCGAGGTCCGGACTTCCCAGGCTCAATGTGATGACATCCTGCCCTTCTGCGATGGCCTGCCTCCTCATAGTGTCCACTTGAGTGAAAATAGCGGAAGAAAGACCCTTCATACGATCTGCCTGTTGAAACATTCCAATTCTCCCCTTGTCAGTGAATATCCATCACTATATCTCTTTCTTCACATAAAATTCTCGATGAATCGATAAAATCCTCTCTGTAGAATGGATTTTGGTGAAATTGTATACTTAATGCGGATTTCTTGCGATAAAACAGTCCTGTAAAATTTGCTCTTCGGAATTAAGGCTTCTGGTTTTTCGTTCTGCAAACCATTTCACAATAGCAATCACCGTCCAGTACATTGCAGAGATGCACCAGCTCGCTTTCAGGATGATAGCCATGATATTTGGCCTGGTCCACCGTGCAATAGATGCGCCCGAATTCCTGAAAACCTTTCTCTTTCCACACCTCCGCAAATGGGCAATACCTGATTTGAACATGACTCGGATTTTCGCCCGGTTCGACCTTATCCACATCCCAGCCCAAAGACGGCAGATCCGGAACCCTGGAATAGTTTTCCGGAATCGGTTCGTATCCGGCAAGAATCACTTTTTCCTTTTGTGTCAATCCTCTTTCCACACCGTATTTCCAGACTGCGCGACGCAAAACTTCCTTTGCTTTGTCGCTTCCCATTGCCGTAATGATTTCTTGACCCATGTAATAATAAAGATTAGCCATCATGCGTCCCATTTGTCTCACTTGTTGTTTTGCTTCGGATTTGTCAATCATTTCACTGGTCATTCTATGTCGTCCTCCTTTTTTAAAAGCCCCCGTCTGCCAGCATGTTGCTGATTGACGGGGGCTTTTGGAAATTGAATTACGCAATGACCTGTTTTTTCTTTTGGATGTATGCATGGATGGATTGTGCAGCTATTTTTCCCGCACCCATCGCCAGAATGACGGTTGCAGCTCCGGTCACAATGTCGCCGCCTGCGAACACGCCTTCCTTCGTTGTCTTTCCGGATTCATCCGCCACGATATTGCCGTGTTTGTTTGTCGACATCCCCGGCGTGGTATCCTGGATCAACGGGTTCGGTCCCTGCCCTATCGCGATTACGACAGTGTCTACGTCAAGTACGAAGTTCGAGCCAGGTTTGACAACGGGACGACGTCTCCCGGAAGCATCCGGTTCTCCCAATTCCATACGGACACATTCCAGTCCTTTCACCCAGCCTGCTTCATCGCCGAGCACCTGTTCCGGATTGGTGAGCAGTTGAAAATTGACGCCTTCTTCGTGGGCGTGTTCGACTTCTTCCGCGCGTGCCGGCATTTCGTCTTTCGAACGCCGATAGACGATATAAACATTCTCAGCGCCGAGCCGCAGTGCGGTACGGGCAGAATCCATCGCGACATTGCCGCCGCCGACAACGGCCACGTTGCGGCCCACACGGACGGGTGTGGCAGTTTCCGGGAACTTGTAAGCCTTCATGAGATTGACCCGGGTCAAAAACTCATTGGCTGAATAAACTCCGTTGAGGTTCTCGCCCGGCATGTGCATGAAATGCGGCAACCCTGCGCCTGTACCGATGAATACCGCATCATAGCCCTCTTCCTGCATCAGTTCATCCACGGTGAAGGTTTTGCCGATTACTGCATTGACTACCATCTCAACACCGAGATATTTCAGTGTTTCGATTTCGCATTTGACAATGTCCTTCGGCAGACGGAACTCAGGAATTCCATACATGAGAACTCCGCCCGGGGTGTGCAGTGCTTCAAACAACGTCACCTTGTATCCCATGCGGGCCAGGTCCCCGGCAACCGTCAGGCTTGCAGGACCGCCGCCGATCACTGCGACCTTGCCCAGCTTCTCTGCTGGAGGCAAATCCGGCATCGGACAGGTTCCGCCCAAGGAGAAATCCGCCACGAAACGTTCCAGTCGGCCGATGCCCACCGGTTCACCCTTGATGCCGCGGATGCAGAGTTTTTCACATTGGTCTTCCTGCGGACACACCCGGCCGCAAACAGCCGGAAGGTTGTTATATTGGCGGATTATGCTATTTGCGGCGATAAAATCGCCTTCTTTGACATTTTTGATAAAGGCGGGAATATCGATTTCGACAGGACAACCCTTCCGACAGGGAGCATTTTTGCATTGCAGGCATCGGGCTGCTTCCGCCTTTGCCGTTTCTTCGGAATAACCCAGAGCCACTTCATTAAAATTATGCCTTCGGACTGCAGCGTCCTGTTCGGGCATTTTATGCTTTACTTGTGACATGATCCATCCCCCTTGCACTGCCGTTCCTGTGTCTGATACATTTTTGCGCGGGACATCAGTCCGTTGAAATCCACGGCATGTCCGTCAAATTCAGGACCATCCACGCAGGCAAATTTCGTTTCACCGCCAACGCTGCATCGGCAGCCGCCGCACATGCCGGTTCCGTCAACCATGATCGGATTCAGGCTGACGAGGGTATGAATGCCGTGCGGTCTGGTGACTTCCGCCACGCCACGCATCATGATCATGGGTCCGATTGCCATGACTCTGTCAATTTTCTCCCCTGCGGCAATCATGTCTTTCAACGGATCCACCACCAGGCCTTTGCGGCCTACGGAACCATCATCGGTTGTAATGTGGAATACATCGCTGACCGAGCGCATTTCTTTTTCCATGATGAGCAGGTCTTTCGTACGGGCTCCTATGATGGAAACCACCTTATTGCCGGCTTTTTTATAGGCGCGGGCAATGGGGTAAACCGGCGCAACACCGATGCCGCCGCCGATGCATACCACAGTGCCGTAGTTTTCAATTTCAGTGGCTTTGCCGAGAGGACCGGCCACGTCGAGCAACGCATCGCCTGTTTTGAGTGTTCCCAGCTGCTTCGTGGTATTGCCGACTTCCTGAAAAATCAATTGGATAGTTCCTTTTTCCCGGTCATAATCGGCAATCGTCAGGGGAATGCGCTCCCCCTCTTCGTCGATTCGCAGGATGATAAACTGCCCTGCCTGACATTTGCGAGCTACCATGGGCGCTTCGACAATAAAGGACTTCACGCCTGCGGAAAGCTCTTCCGATTTGAGAATTTTGTACAATTGAAACCCTCCCCTTATCCGATGACTATCTGACCAGCCTTTGCCCGCGTGTGCCGGCTTCGGCTTTAACTTTTTCAATATCGATGGTTGTGAACTCGCCATTGCGGTAAAGTACTCGGCCATCTACCAGCGTATACCTTACGTCGGCAGAATTTGCCGCATAAGCCAGTAATGAGACGAGATCATGCTGCGGACACCAATGCGGCGCCGTGGTGTCGTAAATCGCCAGGTCGGCCTTGAAACCAGGCGCAACACATCCCAGTGAAGAAGATTGGCCAATTGCAGCGGCACCGCCCGCTGTTGCCAACTGCAGTGCCGTTTTCGCAGGCATTGCCGTGGGATTCAAGCTGGATAGCTTTTGCAGGAAAGAAGCCAGACGTATTTCTTCCAGCATATCGAGGTTGTTGTTGCTTGTAGCGCCATCTGTGCCAAGAGATACGATCACACCCGCCTTTACCATGTCGTCAACCGGCGCAGAGCCGCTGGCAAGCTTCATGTTGCTTGACGGATTGTGCGCCACACGAACTTTTTTTTCAGCCAGAATCGCAATATCTTCTGGCGAAACCCATACGCAATGTGCGGCGATTGCTCCACAATCAAACACACCCAGTTCAGCCATCAGGGCTATGGGAGTTTTGCCGTATTTCTTCAGGCATTCATCCACTTCCCATTTTGTTTCCGCCAGATGGACATGGATTTCAATTCCTTTGCGTCGTGCCAGCTCAACGACTTTTTTCATGCACTCCGGAGGACAGGTATAGGGAGCATGCGGCCCCAACATGACTGAAATCCGGCCCTCCGCTGCACCATGAAAATTATCGAAAAGTTCTTCGTTTTCGGCAAAGCGTTTATCCTGCTGCAAGGGATCCTCTGCAGCAATAAGTCCGCGCGAAAGAACAGAACGCATTCCGGTTTCGACACAGGCTTTTGCAACCTGATCCATAAAGAAATACATGTCGACAAATGCCGTTGTTCCGGAAGCCAGCATTTCGGCAATAGCCAACTGGGTTCCCCAATATACGTCCTCCTCGGTCAATTTTGCCTCGGCAGGCCAGATTTTTTTCTGAAGCCAGTCCATCAGGGCCATATCGTCGGCATAACTTCGAAAAAGCGTCATAGCTGCGTGAGTATGCGCGTTAATGAATCCAGGGACAATCAGTTTGTTCCGGCAGTCAATTGTTTCTGCAGCCTGCCAGCCGGGAGGACCTTCTCCGCAAAAACTGATTTTCCCCTGTTCGATGCCGATATCACCGGAGGCAACATCGCCACTGGGCGTTACATAATGCCCTGCTTGCAGCAACAGTTTTTTCATCGCATCTTCCTTCTTCCGCTAACGTTGCATATATTTTTCACGGTAAAAGTTTCGCATCAGGCAGATGTCTTCGTCGCTCAGGCGTCGTATGCCGCCCAGTTGCGTTGCAATGGTATGAATGTGCGCCGCTTTTTCCACAAGCTGAGCGACAAGCAGCGCTTCTCTGAGAGTTGGACCACAGGCAACCACTCCGTGATTGGACATCAATGCGGCGCTTCGGTCGGATAACGCACTCACAACAGCGTCTGCAAGAGCAGTGGTTCCCGGCAGGGCATACGCAGCCACTTCCACTCCGCCTCCCACTGCCTGGACAAGTTCCTCCAGACATGGCGGAATCGATACTCCTGCCACGGCGCAGGCAGTCGCATACAGACTGTGAGTATGGACAATACCACGCACATCAGGCCGGGCATTGTATATCGCCAGATGTAACGGAGTTTCGGAGGATGGTTTTTTTCCTTCAATGACTTGTCCCTCATTGTCAAGGATAACGATATCGGAAGCGGAAATCTCATTGTACGGACGCCCTGAAGGGGTTATGGCTATCGGTCCCGCAACACTGTTCCGCATGCTGATGTTACCCCAGGTACCGGCAACCAGACCTAACCCGGACATTTGACGTCCGGCTTCCACTACAATGTGTCGGAGTTCGGCAATCACCGTTGATTCAGGCATGATTCAGGTAATCATTCTGACATTGAGTCAAAGTATCTATTTCAATTCCCATCGATTTTAACTTCATTTGTGCGATTTTTAGGTCCAGTTCGTAGGGAAGGTTGTGGACTTCGTTGGACATGTTTTTATGATTCTTGAGAATATGCAAGG
>CAZXCC010000018.1:0-24668 GCA_964638945.1 uncultured Veillonellaceae bacterium
TGAGTGACGGAAGCATGTATTACAACCTCAAGCAACTGGCTACTTCAGCCCCCGGGAGAACGCCGCCCGGAAATCAGAACCCCGGAAATCAGAACCCCGGCAACCAGGATCCGGGCAACCAGAATCCCGGCAACCAAAAACCAGGAAATCAAAACCCCGGCAACCAGAACCCCGGAAATCAGAACCCCGGTAACCAGAACCCCGGTAACCAGAACCCCGGTAACCAGAACCCCGGTAACCAACCTCCCAGATAAAAAAAATTGTCGGCCTCTTCACTTTTCTGATACTGGCGCGACTTTTTAGTCAAGGGATACAAATCGTTTTTCTCTCTGGCATGGCCGTAGTGAACCATGTCAACTTTTCTTTCCAGCATCTGCCGGTTTTCTTCCTGCTTGCTTTGACAGTGCACGCACGCATTCATTGGGGAATGGTTTTTTCATGCAAGGAAGCGCTAGTGAGGATGTGAGAGGAATTCGAGTTTCATCAAAAACTGCCAAAGCAAGAATTCTTTCCGACTATATTCTTCTGTTTCTTTTCCTGGGAGTTCTCTATGCAATGGTTCAGTTCTTCAATAATTCCGGACCTGCTTCCCCGCCAACAACAGCGTCTCCATCCTTCACCGCCGCTTCGTCTGCACCCGCAGCCCAGCCTTCGGCGACTCCTGTCAAGCCACTTGCAGACCTCCCCCTGAACAACCTGACCGGCAAAACCGTTGTTCTCAAGCAGGATTCGTTGATTGCATCTTCCGAAGCAGCCTTTGAGGAACTGCGCAAGGCTACGCAAACCAACAATCAGGATGCCATAGCACGCATGCTTGTTTCAGGTCGTTTATCCATGGCCGGTATTGGAACACGGGTCATGATTGTGAAAATTGAAAGGGAAAGTGTTTTTGTTGAAGTCCTGGATGGACCCACTGCCGGCGTGAAAGGCCCGATCCTTGGCGCCATGAAATAAAAGCAGAGCCGGTAGGCCCTGCTTTTATTTTGGAACCAACAGTACGGGGAATATTACTCAGTCTTGCAGCAATTTTCGCAGCATTGCAGACTTCAGAGGATCCACCATCGCTGCTGCGGTTGCCTGGTCAAAGGGTTTCAGGTCGAAAGTGACCGTCTTCAGTACTCCGTTGAATGCATATGGAACCTGGTAGTCTTCGGTGATCGGAGTTCCCGTGTCCATCCCGATGTCCAGAGTTTCATCCAAAGAAATCCGGGAGAACAAGGTATTGCGGATACGTCCCTGCGCCGACACAGCTCCGTCGACATTCAGCTTCGCCAGACCGCCCCTGCCGATATCTCCTCCATCATAGACAAAATCCAGCTGGACCTTATGCCTTCCAGGCGACAGTTTTTCCTGCGAAATCACTTCATCGCGCTGGACACCGGCGAGATTGTAATGATACACCACCTTGCCCTGGCGCAGGAACAATCCCCATCCGCCAAACCGTCCGCCCTGGGTCGCGATGACACCTTCGCCGCCTTTTTCCGGAACCTCGATATCCGCGGTAATGGTAAAGGAACGATTTTTCAGGTTAGGCGCCGTACCTTCAGGAATCCTCTTCATTCCCTGATAGTAGGTGAAAGAATCGCGGCCCCTTGTCAGACTTGGCCGGATACTGACATCGAAACGCGACTTACGGTCATCCAGCGGCAAAACATTGTACAGCCGGGCCTGCTCATAGAACAGCGCCTGCATTTCCTTCAGTTTTTCCGGGTATGTTTCGGCCAGGTTTCGGGCTTGGGTAAAGTCTTCCGCAACATGGTACAATTCCCACTTGTAGCCATCAATGAGATCCACCGGTTGGGCCGAACCGCTCCAGGGAAGGCTGACCGGCGTTGTTCCCGCAATCCAGCCATCCTGATAAACCGCCCGGTTCCCGAACATTTCAAAGTACTGGAGGCTGCGGCGGCTCACGGCCTTGGCGTCATCAAAAGTATATACCATACTGACGCCCTCGATCGGTTTCTGCTTCACGCCGTATACCGTATCCGGCTGCTCCACGCCCGCAGCTTCGAGCAAGGTTGGCGCAATGTCAATCACATGGTGCCACTGCGAACGCAATGTTCCCACATCCTTGATCCGCTCCGGCCACGAAATGACCATGCCGTTGCGGGTGCCTCCAAAGTGGGAAGCAATCTGCTTGGTCCACTGGAAAGGAGTGTCCATAGCCCAGGACCAACCGACCGGATAATGGTTATAGCCCATGGGGCCACCGATTTTATCGATATCTTTCAGCAAAACATTGATATCTTCCGGAATCGCGTTAAACATGGCAATTTCGTTCATCAGGCCTGTAGTCATGCCTTCACCGCTGGCGCCGTTGTCACCGGCGATAAAGATGACCAGCGTGTTGTCCTTAAGACCCATTTGCCTGAGTTCGTCCAGAATGCGCCCTACTTCATTGTCTGTATGGGCAAGAAATCCTGCATATACCTCCATCATCCGTGCGTAGAGCTTTTTCTGTTCCGGTGTGGCAGATTCCCAGGCGGGAATCATCGCGGGTCTGGGCGTCAACTCCGCATTTTGGGGAATAATCCCCATTGCTTTCTGCCTGGCAAAAGTAATCTCACGCTGCTTATCCCAGCCATGGTCAAACTTGCCCCGGAATTTCTCTATCCATGCTTTGGGAGCATGATGCGGGGCATGGGTTGCGCCGGGTGCAAAATACAAGAAAAACGGTTTCTGGGGCGCAAGTGCTTTTTGCGTATGGATAAAATCGATCGCATGATCTGCCAGGTCCGTAGTCAGGTGGTAGTCCGGCTTGCCGATGTAAGGCTCGACCGGGCGGGTTCCGTCAAAAACGGCAGGCGCCCACTGATTCGTGTCGCCGCCGATAAATCCGTAGAAATGTTCGAAGCCGAGTCCTGTCGGCCAAAGGTCAAACGGACCTGACTGGCTGGACTGCCAGTCGGGCACATTATGGTTCTTGCCAATCCAGGCGGTGGAATAACCGTTCATTTGCAAAGTTTCGGCAACCGTCGCCGTATCTTTGCCCATCATCGTATCATAACCGGGATAGCCGGTGGCCATCTCCGTAATGACTCCCGTATGCACCGAATGATGGTTGCGTCCTGTAAGCAGTGCGGCACGGGTTGGCGAAGACAAAGCCGTGGTGTGGAACTGGTTGTATTTGATCCCGTCGCCGGCAAGGCGATCCAGATTCGGTGTTGGAATCGGTCCGCCAAATGTCCCGGTTGCACCAAAACCCATATCGTCCAGGAGAACCAGCAGAATGTTGGGAGCTCCCGCCGGAGCCTTCTGCATTGCGGGAAAATCCGGAATAGAATCCGTGTATCGTTGTTCCATCTTTCCCTTAAAAGGTGGTTGCGGTTTCGGCAAAACCGTTTCAGCCGCCGCAACTGGCGCCAGCAAGGCGTTCGTTCCCATAAGCAACGCAGTGAAAGCCGAAATGCTCTTCATTGTAACCCCCCTCACACATACGATTTCTTCATTGCCAAAAGAGCTTATCCATGTAAATTCTGCACAATTTTTCCGTTTCCTGCAATTCCATCTGATTCCGTCGAAACTGTTACCACTGCAATAATATTTCCAACGCAGACCGGCTTTTTGAAAGGAGAATCAAAAAAAATAGCAGAAGAACTAAACGTGTATACGCATGGTTTCTCAAATGCTGCACTGCCACGGATAAATTGGACTGGAGGAATCTCTGATGAATGCAACCGGAATTGATCTAAAGCAGGAAATAATGAGGATCAACAACATTATCAACATCGGCATGTTTGGCACCGGGCTGCGAAAACAGCGAGTCGTGCTGGTGGAAGACATGGTGATTATTTCTGCAGATCACAAACGGATTCCCGCATTGGCCGCCCTGGATGCGAAATACCGGGACATAACCCGAAACGTGGACGCCGCAATTCTGAACGAATACAAAGAACGCCTGAAGGCGGAACTGATGGCGCAATTGCAGTTACGCGTAAAATGCGTGCTGAAAGACTATGATCCCGGCCAGGAGATGGCCCTGACAGTTGTCATTCTGGATGAAGCGGCCTGCAAAAAATGTTGTGATAAATAGTGTATGGAATACTCTCAATGTTCATCGAAAAACCTGCAATAATCGCAGGTTTTCTTTATATGATGCAGCAAATCAGACGATTGAGCAACTCTTGCTTGACCTTACCCAAGTTCCTGATACACTAAGAAATTAGAGTGATCGCTGCACGTTTTGGGAGGTCTTTTCATGTCAACTGAGATAACGGACAATCTTTCTGATTCCGCAGTACTGTTTCAGAAAACCGATAAGGAAGCGGACGGAAAACTGACTGTGTTTCTGGGAGCTGCTGCAGGCGTTGGCAAGACCTACACCATGCTGGAAACTGCGCAAGACCGGTTGGCGGAGAAGTCCAACATCGTCATTGGCTGGGTCGATACCCACGGCAGACCGGAAACGGAAAAATTGGCAGCAGCATTTCCCCGCACTGCACCGAAAACAAGATTATTCCAGGAAACGATATTGCAGGAAATGGACCTTGATGAGATTCTGGCACAAAAGCCCGACATTGTGCTGGTGGACGAACTGGCCCATACCAATATGCCTGGTTCCCGAAATACCCGGAGGTTCCAGGACGTCGAAGAATTGCTGAAAAACGGGATTGATGTTTATACGACGCTGAATATTGAACACGTGGAAAGCCTGAACGATATCGTCGTGAATATCACCGGCATAAAGATTACGGAAACCGTTCCGGATTACATCCTGGATAAGGCAAAGAACATTCAGTTGATTGATATCCCGCCGGAGGAGCTTATCAAACGCTTACGGGAAGGGAAAATCAACATTCAGAAGCACCCGGACCAACCTCCGAACAAGTTTTTCCGTCCGGGAAACATCAACGCACTGCGGGAACTGTCCCTGCGGTATACGGCCAATCATGTTGACATGGATCTGTCGGCATACATGAAACAGCAAAACATCGAAGGACCCTGGCCTGCTTCAGGCAGGGTCATGGTCTGCGTCAGTGACGGCCCCTACTGCGCCCAGCTGATCCGTACGGCCCGCAGGCTCGCAGTCGGCCTGCACGCTGAGCTACTGGCCCTCCACGTTGAATCCCCCAATCGCCGTTTCACCATGAACGATCAGGAACGATACCGGCTGGACCGCAATCTTCGCCTGGCGGAAGAACTGGATGGCCGAACCATTACCGTCATTGGCGATAACTTGGCTGCAGAAATTCTCGATGCAGCCCGTTCACACAATGTGACGACCATCGTACTCGGCAAGTCGCGCCACCGCACTTTGTCAAATTTCCTGCAAGGTTCCATAGCCGACCGGTTAATAAAAGACGGCGCAGGAATCAACGTGTACGTCATCCAGACCGTTGAAGAGGCAGGACGTGAAGCTGGTTCTTCCGGCATTAAGACAACCCTTCCCATTGCCCCGGCAGCACCCTGGTTTCAGTTCGCCGGAGGCCTTGGCATGGCAGCAGTGGCAACCGTCGTCAGCTGGTTCTTTAGCAGTCAGCTGCAAATTGTAAATATTGCCTTGCTCTATTTATTGCCTGTTTTTTTTACCGCATACTGGTGGGGACGGTTTCCCTCCTATATGACAGCATTGGTCAGCGTGCTTACTTTCGATTTTTTATTTGTTCCGCCGATTTTTACTTTTTCCGCCAATGACATTCACCACATCTGGAGTTTTGTCATTTTCCTGATCATCTCCTATTTTATCGGCGGGCGGACGGAGCAATTGCGCTCGGAGGCAAAAGCAGCCCGACAGAGGGAAAAAAACATCCGCACTCTTTACGAATTCAGCCGGGAAATTGCAGCGGTAGCCGATTTGGACCATATTGCACGAAAGTTGGCCAGCCACATGGGGGAAAGCCTGGGAAGGTCCACCCGGGTCCTGTTGCCGGACAACAAGAATATTTTGCTTGTCAGCGGTTATCACGATGTTGATGCTGTCGAAAACATAAAAGACCACCCCTTGTCGGATTCCGAATATGCCGCAGCAGTCAGAGCCTATCAACATGGCCAGGCGGTCGGGCGCTCGACCAACCTCCTGCCGGATGGAAAGTACCTGTATGTTCCCCTCGAAACCGGAAAAAAAGTTGTCGGCATTTTCGGCATAAAACTTGACAAGCATAACATCACGCCGGAAGAGCGGCAGTTGATTTATGCATGGGTTGGCTTTGCAGCCATTGCAGTGGAAAGGGTAAAATTGACGGAACAGGCGAATCAGGCAACCCTGCTTGCAGAAGCAGATAAATTGCGCACAGCGTTGTTTAATTCAATCTCCCATGAATTGCGCACTCCTTTGTCCACGATTGTTGGAGCTTCGTCAATATTGCTGGATACAAGCGTCGCGTACAGTGAAGAAACCCGCCGCGAACTGCTGGAAAGCATCCAGGAAGGCTCAAACCGGATGGAAAGAGTCGTTGTGAACCTGCTTGATACCGCGCGCATGGAAAGCGGCATGCTTCACATCAAGAACGACTGGTGTGACATTGAGGATATTGTTGGCGCGGCTTTGCAACGCATCGGCGATTCAATCCGAAAGTTTGTCATCAAGACGGAACTTCCCTCAGGCCTCGACCTGATTCATGCAGACTTTGTTCTTTTGGAACAGGTAGTTGTAAATCTTGTCGACAATGCCATGAAATATTCCCCTGCAGGGAGCACCATCGTCATCACTGCTTCCCAAGAAGGAGAAAGCATGAAAATTACTTTTCTTGACAATGGACCGGGGATCCCGGAAGAAGATTTGCCGCATATCTTTGAAAAATTCTATCGGGCAAATCATCCGCGAAAAATCGCCGGAACCGGACTGGGTTTATCCATTTGCAAAAGCATTATTGAAGCCCACAATGGGCAGATATGGGCTGAGAACCGAAAAGCCGGCGGGGCCGCCATCAGCTTTTCCGTACCCATCCATGAAGCAGGCGTAACAGTTCCAGAAAGGATCGGTGATTAATGATGGAAAATGGCGCACGGGTACTCATTGTTGATGATGAACCGCAGATTCGCAAATTGTTGACCGTTTCATTAAAAGCTCACGGTTTTATTACAGACGAGGCGGCAACCGGAAAAGAGGGTATCAATCAAGCAGCGTTTTTTAAACCGGATCTAATGATTATAGATCTTGGCTTGCCGGATATTGACGGCAATGAGGTGATCCGAGCCATACGCGAATGGTCTAATGCTCCAATCATTATCCTTACGGCGCATGATCAGGAAAAAGAAAAGATAGAGTCTCTTGACGCCGGCGCCGATGATTACGTAACCAAGCCTTTCAGCATGGGTGAACTTATGGCGCGAATGCGCGTCTGCCTGCGCCGGATGGCTGCCGGAGAAAGCGAACCCATCCTGTCCTGCGGCGGGCTCACTGTGGACCTGATTCAGCGAAGAGTCTCGGTTGATGGCCGCGAAGTCAAGTTGACCCCTACCGAATATGAAATTATGAAGCTGCTTGCGCAAAACGCCGGCCGGGTTTTGACTCACAGGCAGTTGCTGAAAGCAGTTTGGGGAAATTCGTATGATGAAGATACGCATTATATCCGCGTTTATATTGGGCAATTGCGACGAAAAATCGAAAATGACCCCGCCCGGCCGAAATATATTATTACGGAATCCGGCGTCGGATACCGGCTCATGGGACAATAATGCAAAAAACGCAACTGCATGCCTGATTTGCATCAGGGGGCAGTTGCGTTTTTTAACAATTCTCTTCAGCCAAGAAACTCCAGCCGCTGAATCCCTTCTGTCGCTCCGACGACGATGAGAACATCTCCACTGGCAATCATATCATTGGGTTGCGGAGGAACAATCAGATCTTCAAAGCGCTTGATTGCTACGACGTTTACTCCATAGTTCGCCCGCAGGTCAGCCTCCGCCAGCGTCTTGCCGGTTAAGCTTCCCGGCGCAGTCACTTCAACCAGACTCAGATTCGGTGACAATTCAATATAGTCCAGGATATTTGCCGAAACCAGGCTGTGCGCCACCCGCTGTCCCATGTCCCGTTCCGGATAGACGACACGGTCAGCTCCTATCTTCTCCAGCATCTTTCCATGTAGAGCGTTGGTCGCCTTTGCAATGATATGAGGCACTCCAAGATCCTTCAAAAGCAAGGTGGTCGCTACATTCGCCTGGATATCGGCGCCAATGGCCACGACTACCGCATCGAAATTGCGCAGGCCGAGAGCATGCAGCGAATTTTCATCTGTAGTATCCGCCTGCACCACATGTGTCACTTCTTCACTTAATTTCTGCACCCGTTCCTCATCCGAATCGATTGCCAGCACCTCATGCCCCAAAGAATGAAGTGTTACGGCCACGCTGGTGCCAAAACGCCCCAGTCCAATTACTGCGTATTGTTTTTTTCCTATTGCCATTATGGTAACACTCCTCTTATCCGATCATGATTTTTCCGTCAGGATATTGAACCTGCGCCTTGCGAACACGCATGGCAATCGCCAGGGCCAATGTCACAGGGCCCACGCGGCCTGCAAACATAGTCAAAATCAGCCACAGTTTTCCGTACGGTGAAAGATGCGGGGTGATTCCCGTTGTCAACCCAACTGTGCCGAAAGCGGATGTCACTTCAAACAGGATGTTGATAAATTCTGCGTGTTCCGTAATCGTCAGCGCCATGGTAGCAATGATGACAAGTAAAAAGGCAATGAACATCACGGAAAATGCCTTATAAATATGTTCTTTTGGAATACGCCGGCCGAAGCATTCCGCATCGTTGCGGCCCCGTATCAAGGCCCAGATTGCCAGAATCAGCACAGCAGTGGTCGAAGTCTTGATCCCGCCTCCGGTAGAGGCAGGAGAAGCACCTATAAACATAAGGATGATGAGAAAAAGCAGAGAACCGTCATACATTTTTCCAATGTCAATTGTATTGTAGCCTGCGGTACGGGGTGTAACGGCCTGAAAAAAGCTGCCGAGCCATTTTCCCTGTAGCGATAAAGGAGCCAGCGTTTCCGGGTTGGCATGCTCAAACAGATAAATCAGGATGGTTCCGCCGACAATCAGGGTTCCTGTTGTAACAAGAACAATCTTGCTGTGCAGCGACAATTTCTTGAAGGCGCGGCTTGATCCGCAGTCATACATCACGGCAAACCCGATTCCGCCCAGAATAATGAGTCCGGCAATAGTCAGGTTCACGGTTATGTCATCCACATAAGCGGTTATCCCGCTGAATGGTCCGTGCACAGAGCCGAACAGATCGAAGCCGGCGTTGCAGAATGCGGATACCGCGTGCCAATAGCCAAAATATACTCCTTTCCAGCCCAATTCCGGATACCAGCGGATGGCAAGAATGGTTCCTCCGATAAATTCAATCAGCAAAGTAATTTTAATGATGTATATCGTCAGGCGAACCACGCCTGCAATGGACAGCTGATTCAAAGCTTCCTGCATCAGCAGTCTTTCCTTCAGGCGAATTTTTTTGCCGATCAGAATGGCAAACAGGGTTGACATTGCCATGATCCCCAGCCCTCCGGCCTGTATGAGCAAAATAATGACGGTATGTCCAAAAGAAGAATAGTGTGTCCCTGTATCCACAACCACAAGTCCGGTAACGCACACGGCAGATGTGGCAGTAAACAATGCGTCGATAAACGGCGTTCCCTGCCCTGACTGGCTGGCCACGGGAAAAGTAAGCAAAAAAGCACCGGACAAAATGAGCAGGGCAAAACCCAGCACCAATATTTGATAGGGAGTCAGCCTCCACTGGGATAAGTCCATTAAGTTGACGATCTTTTTTCTTCCATCTGAAAAAGTCACCCGAGAATTCATCTCCCACAGTGCAATCGTTTTCTGCATCGATATAATATTTATGGCTTTATTTGCTAACTGTACCCCTGTCTTTTTGCAAAAAGCGCGCAGTTCGGCATTTTCATGCAGATATTATAATGCTTCCCGGAGTAAAAATGCTGACAGAAATCCCGTTCATCCTGTAAGGATTTTGTAAAGATTGCATTTCTCAGGTGATATGAAACCCCGGACTCGTTGTCTTCTTGCGACAATGTGTCCGGGGTTTCTTCATTCCATTTTCTTGCAGCTTCAGTCAAATTCTACTTATTTTCTCGTTCTTCCCCCTCTTTGATCCAATCAACCAAAAGGCTGTATGTGACAGCAAGGATCACAGGCCCAATAAAAACGCCGATAATACCGAGACTCAGAAGTCCTCCGATGACGCCCGGAAGAACAAGAAATGTCGGGATATCAACGCTCTTCCGAATAAGTACCGGACGCAGAAAATTGTCTATCGGCGTCACCAAAATCGTCCACACACACAACACGATTCCCCAACCGGTAGAACCGCTCCAAAAAAGCCATATCACTGCCGGAACAAGCACCGGGGAAGGGCCCAGCTGCGCAAGACAGAGTATAAACATCACTGCGGCCAGCAACGCAGGTGCGGGTACCCCTGTCACCGCGAGTCCGATTCCGGCAACGGTGGACTGGACCACTGCGGTCACGACAACTCCGAGCGCCACTCCTCTGACCGTTTTCACTGCAAGTATCGCCACTTTCTCTCCCCATTCCCCTGCAAGACGGCAAAAAAAACGCAGCAAGCCCTGGGCTGCCGTATCCCCTGAAGCATATAGGATACCCGATATGACTACGGTCAGGAACAGATCGAAGATTGTCTTCCCTGGATTTCCAGACTGCTTGAAAAGCCAGCTCGCAATCTCTTCCGCATGCGGCGCCACCTGGTCAAATATTGTCGCCGCCCCGGACATGGCAGCATCACGCCACACACCCGCCAGTTTCGCTCCGACAATAGGCAACGCTTCCACCCAGGGCGGCGGCAACGGCAATACAACATTACTGATCCCGTCTACCCATGCCATAATTTTGTCGGAATAAGCCACTACGAGACCCAAAGCCACTACCAGAGGCACTATGAACAAAAACGCCAGCAGTGCAGTCATCGCGAGGGCGGCAGCGGTGCGTTTTCCCCACAGTAATTTCTGCGCCTGAAGCAAAATAGGCCAAGTCGCCGCCACAATCATGCCTGCCCAGAGCATTGCCAGCAAAAACGGTTTTACAATCCAATATGCAGATACAATAAGCAGGATGATACCCAGTACGGTGAGTGTCGTGCGCGTGACATCGCTATATATCAAGCTATTTTTCATTGCCCTCCGGCTCCTTCGCATAATTTGGCAAATCGCAGCCTACACAACTGCTATTTTGTTCATTTCGCCATCCATATAAATAATTCCCTTTTTCCTTTTCATCTTCCTATTTTTGTGGTCGTTCATGATCAGAGCTGGCAATGCAGCAAGCAGAATGGTAAAATATTTTCGTATCTTGACCAAAGTGACTTTATTTTCAAAGGAGTTGTTTTTAATGTTTACATCGTATGTCTCGCAGTCGGTAGCACATCGGGAGGTGCTGGCAGGATAACGCTTCGTCACCTCCCAAAAACAGTGCATCAATACTGTGGGAGGATAAAATAATTGAACAAAATATCTTTAGCAAATATCGGCCTTACCGAGGCAACCGCACAGGAAGCGTCCCGGTATAAAGGCTTGTTTCTCGCCCGGGTGTCGGCCCAGCACAAAGACCTCTATCGTGCAATTACCGAAAACGGAGAAATGCATGCGGCAATTTCCGGAAAATTGGGTTATGCCGCCAATGATTTACCGGACTATCCGGCTGTCGGTGATTGGGTCATGGTGGACCGGCCCGACGATCGCGGCGGGCACGCGGTCATCGAACATATCCTGCAACGCAGAACGGTGTTTATGAGAAAAGCGGCAGGTACGGCCGTTCACGGACAAATCGTCGCCGCCAATATCGACAATCTATTCATTTGTATGTCTCTGAACAACGATTTCAACCTGCGTCGTTTGGAAAGATATCTGGCAATCGCCTGGGATGGCGGCGCCATACCAGTGGTTGTTCTTACCAAGGCGGACTTGAGCAGCAGCCTGGAGGATCAGTTGGCCCAAATCAGCAGAACAGCAATCGGCGTTGCCGTCCTTGTAACGACTTGCCTGCATGAAGACGGTCACCAAGCTGTGCTCGAATACCTCAAGCCGGGAAAAACCGTTGCGTTTATCGGTTCCTCCGGTGTCGGAAAATCCACCCTTATTAACCGGCTGCTCGGTGAAAGTCGCCTGGCGACCTACACTGTTGGTGCGGAAGACAGAGGGCGACATACCACGACAGCCCGGCAACTTATTCCTCTTCCTGGCGGGTGCGTAGTCATTGACACCCCCGGAATGCGGGAACTGCAACTTGAAAGTGCCGATTTGTCCCAGACTTTCTCGGACATCGAGTATTTTTCGAAACAGTGCCGGTTTATAGACTGCAGGCACGAAAACGAACCCGGGTGTGCGGTCAAGGCGGCAATTTTCACTGGCCAACTCGAGCCCGAGCGCCTCAGCAGCTACAATAAACTTCAAATCGAGCTGAGCTATCAAAGTCTGACTTCTCGTCAGCTGGAACAGGAAAAATTCACGCGAATGATGGGAAGCATGGGTGGAGTGAAACAAGCCCGCGCTTTCGTCAAAGAAAAAAACAAACATCGCTAGTCAAACGAATCGTCCCAGCGTAAAAGCCGGGACGATTTTATTATTTATTCTATTTTTTCCCCATGTAAATCTCCGAAGCTTGTGAGTTTCCGCTCCTGCAAAAAACGTATGAAGTCCTGCCCCACTTTCGAAAGAGGCTGCGAATTTTTATAGTACAGCATTATATTTCGCCGTGAGTTTTCATCATCGATTTTATAAAAAACCAATTTGTGAGTGACTTCCAAATAATTTGTGATTCCCGCACGCACAAAAGCAATGCCTTTCCCGCTGCAGGCAATATAATACGCAGTAAGCAATTGATCAAGATACATGCCGACAGTAGGTGCAAAGCCCGCCTTTTTGAACATTTTCAAGCTTCTCTCATACATGTCGTTTCCTTGTTTCAGTAACAAAAATGATTCCTTTTCAAATTCGCGCAGGCTCACCGGAGGATATTGCGGGGCCAGATATTGTCCACTGCCAACCTCTTCAAAAGTCAGGCGGTATTTTTCCAGGCGCCGGTTCACTTCATAGGCCGCCGGAACTGCAAGCACAATCTGCTCTTCCGCCCACACAAACGAACTGAACGTGTTGGGATCCAGTTTTTCTACATCCAGAATAATATCTGCGCTTCCCGAACGCAGACATTTGACGAGATCGTCCGCATTCGCCTCCAGCAGATTCACCATATACCCCGGATATTCCAGCCGAAATTCCTGAATAATCGTCGGCAGAACATGCGCACAGAAAAACGAAGCACTGCCTATCGTGATCGTCTCGCGAGCGTTGCCCAGCAGCCTGCCAAAATACGCTGCCGTTTCTTTCTCGATCCGCATGATCTTTTCGATGGATTCGATATAATATTCCCCTGCCGCCGTTACTTGTATCGGGTTGCTGCTGCGATCAAAAATCGGCAGCCCGACCTCTTCTTCCACTTTTTTTATGGCTGCACTCAGCGCCGGCTGAGAAATATACAGTTTCTCCGCGGCTTTGGAAAAACTTTTATTCAAATATACCGCATATACATAGTGCATGTTTTTAAACATACAGTCCCCTTTTTCGCCAGGCACAGATATCGACCGCCAATACTGATAATTTGGACACTCGATATTTTTCTCCTCTTTTCGTCCTATAAGTAAATGGATATAGTTTCATACGATTATACGTATTTGCGGACAGGGAGCAAAATTCACTATGATTAAATTATCAAATATCTGATCAACATGGAACAGGAAAGCGAGGGAAAGACATTGGGTTTGCTTGATGAAAAATTTTTGAAACTTGGCGTAGAAAATGCCCCTGGGCAGGAGGCTCTTCAAAACAGTCAGGAAGTCGGAATGCGGGGAGAAAGACTTCCGGGAATCCCTGTTGACTTTTCACACGGAGATGTTGACGCTTTTGAACCGGTTCCCGGTTCACTGGATATTTTTGTTGCAGGAGTCCATCTTGGCGCCAGACAAGCTTACACTGAATATCGGGGCAGCAAGCCGGTACGGGAAGATGCAGCCCGCAAGCTGGCAAACTTCACCGGTGCTGCGATCGACGCAGACCGGAACCTCATCATCACTCCCGGAACGCAGGGTGCGCTGTTTCTATCCATGGGGGCTACCGTCGCCCGGGGAGATAAAGTTGCCATTGTCGCTCCCGACTATTTTGCCAATCGAAAACTTGTTGAATTCTTTGACGGTGAAACCGTGCCAATCCGGATGGATTATCTTAACGCAACGGATTGCGCAGGGTTGGACTTGAACCAGCTTGAAGATGCGTTCAAGGCCGGCATCAAACTTTTTTTGTTCTCCAATCCCAACAATCCAGTCGGCGCAATCTATTCGTCCGCAGAGATTCGCGGAATCGGAGAGCTTGCACAAAAGCACGGGGTGACAGTCATCGCGGACGAACTGTACTCCCGTCAAATTTTCGAAGAAAGAACCTACACCCACCTGTGTGCGCAAAATATGATCGATCCTGAAAAGTTGATCACCATTACCGGGCCTTCGAAAACCGAGTCGCTCAGTGGGTATCGATTGGGCGTAGCCTTCGGCTCTGCCGCCATCATCGACCGTATGGAAAAATTGCAGGCGATTGTATCCCTGCGGGCCGGCGGTTATAGCCAGGCTGTGATGAACTCCTGGTTTGCCGAGCCGGAAGGCTGGATGAAGCAACGAATCGCACAGCATCAGGCCATCCGCGACGACCTGTTGAAGCAGCTTCGCGCCGTGGAGGGAGTCAGGGTACGTACGACGGAAGCAGGCAGTTATCTCTTCCCCAGCATACCGGAACTGGATGTACCCATCAGGGAATTTGTCCGGATTCTGCGAATGCAGGCCGATGTCACGGCAACTCCGGGAACGGAATTCGGAAAACAGTTCACGAATAGTTTCCGCATCAACTTTTCTCAGAACCATCAGGCTGCCGTAGCTGCCATAGACCGACTTATCAGCGTCATGAATCGGTATCGCAAATAATCCCGCCGAAACGGGTATCACACAGGAGGAGTTCCGCATGCAAAGACAAATTGCCCTGATTGGTTATGGCACCATCGGAAAGTATTTGTTCCAACAGCTGCGCAAGCAAGAAGATGTTCAAATCACGTGCGTTTATGAAGTCAATCAGGAAACGGCGAAAACGGTACCGGAGCATCTGGCGGTCAGTACTCCTGCAGAACTGGAGATGTTGCTGGGTAACGGAAAAATCGATCTGGTCGTCGAAACAGCCACTTCCCAGGCCGTTCAGTCTTTAGCGCCGAAGATTCTGGAACACGCCGATATGGTCGTATTTTCGACGACTGCTTTTGCGAAGGAAGATTTTGAATCAACAATTCTGGCACTTTGCAGCAAGTTCTCCCGAAAAATTTATGTTCCTCACGGCGCCATCCTCGGGTTGGACGGAATCCGGGACGGCAGGGAAATGCTGGAATCCGTGACAATAACGACTACCAAAAAGCCCGTAAATTTGGGCAGAACTGATACAAAGCGTGCTGTGCTGTATGAAGGACCAACCCGCGGAGCATGTCAGCTCTTCCCCAGAAATGTGAATGTGCATGCCAGCGTTGCCATTGCAGGGCTGGGTTTTGACAAAACATTATCCCGGATTGTAGCCGACCCCGATTCTGAGGGTAATGTTCATGTCATTGAAATTGTCGCCGCCGGGGTAAAGTTCAGGGTAGAAATATGCAGTACTCCTCTCGGTCTTGTCACTGGAGCGTACACGCCGGTTTCCGCTTTCAATTCGGTGAACAAAATCTTTGCCGGGAATGGTTACACGATCATCTGATATTGTTTTCCATCGCTGCACGCGAGGACGCATCACAGGTTTATTTGTGATGCGTCCTCGTTTTGCAAGGTGGCAAAACCCACCGACAAAATCGGAGTTGGTTGCTGCACCGAAATAGAAGTCAAAGAATGCTGAGTTGTTTCAGAATATCCCTTGCGATGGATCGGGCTTTGATCCCGGAGGCGTCAGCCACCGCTTCAATATTGGTTGCAAAATAATAACGCCGCTCCCCCTTCTCCACCACTCCGACAAACCATCCGACAGCTCCCGCTTCGCCACTTCCGGAACCTGTCTTTCCAGAGAACACAATGCTGTCCTCATCAGACTGGACGATGATTCTCCGAACAATCGCCATATTCTTCCGCGAGAAAGGCAACTCGTCGTGGTACAAACGACGAAGCAAATCCACCTGCTCTTTTGCCGAGATTTTCAGGGAGGAACTGAGCCAGAACTGGGTGATTCCCCCGGAAATATCCCTGTTCCCATACGGAATGGCATCGATATATTTTTGCATGCGCTCCGTCCCGATTCGCGAGGCAAGTTCCTGATAGTACCATACTACAGAGTACTTGATTCCGGAAACCATCGTATGATCCTGGTTCCAAATCGGGAGAAACCTCTTTTGACCATCCCATGCCAGCACCATATTTTCATCCGGCGCAACTCCCGTTTCCAGTGCAATCAGTGAATTGTAGATTTTAAAAGTGGAGCAGGGCGCAAGTCGCTTCTCGCTTTGCGGTTCATTAACCACAATATATTGGTCGTTCGATTCATCATACATGAAAAATGTTCCCGTGGTACAGCTCTCAAAGTGTTTTCCGAGTTCTTCCCTTGTTACCTGCGTGGAAGCATCAGCTCCCGAAGGCAGGCTAACATACGCAAAAACAGCAATAAATAAAATGCAAACCCATTTTTTCAGTTCAATCACCCTTTACAATTATTGTAGATAAAGCAAAACTGTCTTGGCAATTCAATTCGGCGAATCATCTCCGTCATCCGCTGCCCACATGGATATCTCCTATCGGTTCACAGCAAAACATTGACATTGTTGGTTCACCTTTGAGGTGTTATAAGTTATACTGTAAACATTATGGCTTTCTCGCGATCTCTGCCCTTCCTGTCGTAATTGTGTTCCCGTTTTTTCGTGGAGATCTTATTTCACCCGGAGGATTACAGTTTGGGCAAAAATTCTACTTTTTCCGGTATGCTTTGCGTTTTGACCGCTGCCATGCTCTGGGGCACGACAGGAACTTTGCAGGGTTTACTGCCACCGGCCCGGGAGCCTGTAGTTGTGGGAGCCTTACGGGTTCTGCTGGCGTCCGTCGGGTTATGGGCAGCCTTCCTGATATCTGCCCCCTCCACGAAATCGATGCCTGAACTGCCAAAGCGACGAATTTTCGCTGCAGGTTTGGCAATTGCCGGCTATAACCTGTTCTTTTTTGCCGGAGTATCCCTTGCTGGTGTTGGTGTGGGCACAGCCATTGCATTGGGAAGCGGCCCTCTTTGGGTTTCGTTGTTCGAGTTGGTTTTCAGCGGTTTTCGGCCTTCACCGCGAAGTCTTGCCGGACAAGCTGCCGCCATTACCGGTCTGACCGTTCTGGTGGCCGGAGATATCGGACAAGGCGGAGCATTTTCAGGCTACGTGTTGTCGGCTCTTGCGGGTCTTTCCTATGGTTCTTATGTGTATATTACCGGCGGAGTTGACCAAAAGATCCCTTCAACACTGTTGGCAGCCGCCACTTTCAGCGTCTCCAGCCTGGTACTGGCCCCCAGTTTCCTGCTGCTTTCCACTGCCTGGATCGATCTCCGGAGTATTTTCCTGTTGCTCTTTCTGGGGCTTGTCGCGGCCAGCATCCCTTTTTTCCTTTTTACTTTCGGTGTGCGGCAAATGCACGCATCCACCGCTGTCACACTGTCTCTTGCCGAGCCTTTCACTGCCTGGGTTTTGGCAACGGTCGTGCTAGGGGAACCGGTTACGCATTCCAAGGTGGTTGGCGCACTGATCCTGGTCGTCGGAATCCGGATCGTTGCAGGAGCAACCCGTTCATCGGACTGACCGGGTTTCAGCTATTTCCTTCACAAATCCTGTACTCTGGACCTGATAGCCCTGTTTTCGGTAAAACTGATGTGCATTCTCCCGTTCAGGGCGATTTCCGCTGTTTAATACAATTACGCCCGCACCTTTTTCTTTTGCCCATTCTTCGGCGCATTGCAGCAAGCATTTGCCGATTCCCTGATTTCTGTATGATGAATCGATGACAAAGACGGCAATTCTAATATAGGCGGCATTTTTTTCATAATACTGCCCTGCCAGCATGCCGGTCATTCCAACCAC
This sequence comes from uncultured Veillonellaceae bacterium, assembly GCA_964638945.1. Taxonomy (GTDB): domain Bacteria; phylum Bacillota; class Negativicutes; order UBA1444; family UBA1444; genus CAZXCC01. The sequence continues at coordinate 18,097 of CAZXCC010000018.1, forward strand.
ATGGCCCCCCACCTCTGCAACCAGCGTACTATACAGAGGATTGCATGCAATACGACGATACCGCATAAGCATATCCCCGGTGGATGTCGGATACCCCAGTTCGTTCATCAAGTGGGCCATCGCGGGGATATCCCTGTCATTCGCCGGACGGACCGCAATTGCGTTGTTTTCCATACGGTGTTCGCTCCGTCCTCTTATTTCATTTCGTGCACGAAACTTTTGGCAGCATTGCCAAAAAGCGAATTTGCACTAGTGATCAAAATGGTTAACCCCAAATCAAGATACTCTTTCACGGATTCGCCAGGTCGAACCACCGTGCCAATCGGCTTCCCCGTTTTTCGCCCTTCTTCAACAAACCGTCGGAACGCCTCCTGCACTTTCGGATGCTTTCCTTGCCCCGGAACTCCAAGGGATTGAGAAAGATCTCCCGTCCCCAGAATTGCCCCGTCGATTCCATCGACACCAAGAATTTCAGCCAAGTTTGAAATTGCGATTGAATTCTCGATGATTGCCAAAACAACGGTTTCCTGATTCGCTTCCACTACGTATTCTGAAAGCGGTTTTGTCATCCCAAAGTCAGATGCCCTTACAGCGTTCAGCCCGCGCATTCCCTGCGGATAGTACTTTACGGCACGAACCGCCCGCTGCACCTCTTCTTTTGTCGAAACGCCCGGCAAGATGATTCCCATCCCTCCGACATCTAGAAAATGCAGTATCGTATCCGATTCGGAATTGGGCACCCGAATCAGGGGAACTGTCCTTCGAACTTCTGCCGCTCTAACTAATTCCTCGCAGTCTTTCGGCGCGATAGTGCCATGTTCCGCATCCAAAAAAACAAAATCGAATCCGGCAAGACCGCAGATTTCAACAATGGAAGGCATACAGGCCTGAATCATGCATCCCGAAACAGGAACTCCTCGCTGCAATTTTTCTTTTAACGGGTTCTTATACATCCTGCACCTCCATAGTGGCTTTCGCGCTAGTCTCCATATGAATCATTACGCCTCACGAACCACAATCCGGGTCAATGTGCTTTGAACAATCGTCGATGAATCTTATCGACAGCCACATAGAGCAGCGGCACAAGGAAAATCCCCAGCACCGTCGCCACCAGAGTCCCTCCGACCACAGCAGTTCCCATTGTGGAGCGCGCCCCGCTGCCGGGCCCGGTGGCCATCATCAGCGGCAGGCATCCAATAATAAAGGCAAGCGATGTCATCAAAATCGGCCGCAGGCGAAGTTTTGCCGCGTCCAGTACGGCTTCGGCGGCAGGAATTCCCCTGTCGCTTCTTTCTTTTGCAAATTCAACGATCAGGATGGCATTCTTCGCTGCAAGGCCGATGAGCATGACCAGACCGATCTGCATATAGATGTCGTTCTGAAATTGCCTTGCCCATTGAAAGAGACCAGCTCCCAAAGCGGCGGTCGGAACCGAGAGAATGACGGAAAACGGCACGCTCCAGCTCTCATATAATGCAGCCAGGCACAGGAAGACAAACACCAGCGCAAACCCGAAAACCACCATGGTCTGTCTGCCGGATTCCTTCTCTTCCCGGCTCAGGTCCGCCCATTCATAAGAAAAGGATGCAGGCAACGTCTCTTTGGCAACTTTTTCGAGGGCGCTTAATGCCTGCCCCGTGCTGTAACCCGGCGCAGGATCGCCCCCAATCTGAATCGTCGGATACCCATTGAAGCGTTTTATGCTGGGAGGGCCGCTGACCGGAACCGGTTTCAGCAACGCGTTGAGAGGAATCATATTCCCCTGCTGATTGCGCACGAAAAGGTATCGGATCGATCCCGGTTCGGCCCGGAACTGCGGCTCCGCCTGCATGACCACTTTGAAAGTCCTGCCGTACGCGTTAAAATCGTTGACCTGACTGCCTCCCATAAAATACTGGAGAGTCTGGAACACCTCACTCACCGGTACACCCAGAGTCTCGGCGCGTTCCCGGTCGAGGTCATAACGATATCCGGGGGTGTCAGTGCGAAAAGTGGAATAAAATACGCCAACCTCCGGGATTTTGTTTGCCTCCGTGATAAAGCGGCCTGCCACTTCCTGCATTTCCGTCAGTGAAGCACCGCCCCGGTTTTGCAGCATCATGGACAGCTTCCCCTGCCCGCCCAGTCCGGGCAAGGCCGGAGCGTTAAAGGCCACGACGCTTCCTTCCGAAACTTTGTCGGTATTCGCAATCACCGCGCGGATACGGTTTTTTACCTGCAGGGCCGGTTCCCGCCGTTCCTCCCAAGGTTTCATGGAAACAGCGATAATCGCCGTATTTGGCTTGGCAGAACCGGATAGCACGTCCACGCCCGAAATCAGGATGGTGTCCTTGATGCCGGGCAACTCGCGGATGATCTCCGCCACACGGTGACCCACTTCATTTGTCCGGTTGACGGAAGAAGCTTCCGGCAGGCTCAGCGCAGAGATAAAATATCCCTGGTCTTCGTCAGGCACGAACCCCGACGGCAAATGCCTGAAAAGCGCGCCGGTACAGACCAAAAACACGAGAAAAAGTAGCAGCCCCTTACGCAGGTTTCCTGTGGCCAGGCCGACCCCCCGGCCGTATTTGTCGATAAGTCGGTCAAATCCTTCGTTGAATCTGCAAAAGAATCTACCCATTCTGGAATTGTCCTCTCCCGAATGCGGCTTGAGCAATAGCGCGCAAAGCGCCGGTGTCAGGGAAAGCGCCACCAAAGCCGATAAGGCCATGGATACGGCAATGGTGATGGCAAACTGCCGGTAGAGAACTCCGACGGTCCCGCCGAAAAAAGCCACAGGGATAAACACGGAAGCCAGTACGAAGGCAATCGCCACAACCGGTCCGGAGACTTCTTCCATGGCCCTGTACGTCGCTTCCCGGGGTGCCAGGTGATTGTGCCTCATATTGTGTTCCACCGCCTCGACCACGACAATGGCATCGTCAACCACCAGTCCGATGGCCAGAACCATGGCGAACAGTGTCAGCGAGTTGATGGAAAACCCGAACAGATAAAACGCGATAAAAGTCCCCACCAAAGAGACCGGAACCGCGATCATCGGAATCAGGGTCGCCCGGAAGCTCTGCAGGAAAATGAACACGATGACAAGCACCAGCAGCAGGGCTTCCAGGAAAGTCTTCACAACCTCCTTGAGCGAGTCCCTGACAAAGATTGTGTTGTCAATGACGACACTGTGTTTGATATCGCTCGGAAATCGTTCCGCCGCGTCTTCAATGGCAGCACGAATCTGGTTCACGGTATTGAGCGCATTCGCGTCCGGTGTGAGCTTGATGGCGAAGGAAACAGCTTCCTGTCCGTTGTATTCACTGAAATACGTGTAATTTTTTCCTGACAGTTCGACCCTGGCCACGTCACGCACCCGGAGAATCGAGCCGTTTGGTTCTGCCCGAACGACCACGTTTTCGAACTCTTCCTGCGTCTGCAGCCTTCCTTTGGATTTTGCGGTGTACTGGAACTCCTGGTTGGGCAGCGACGGATATTCACCGATCCTTCCGGCCGGAGCCTGGATGTTTTGCCGTCTGAGAGCCTGTTGCACATCGGTCGCAGTAACGCCCAGAACAGCCATGCGGTCTGCTTTCAGCCAGATCTTCATGGCGAATTCCGAACCGTATTCATCGATGGCTCCCACTCCGGGAACCCGTTTGAGTGTGTCAACAATCTGCACGCTAGCATAATTCTTCAGAAATACTGCGTCAAAGGTCCCCTTGGGGGAATAAATGGCAAAATACATCACGACATCGGGAGATTGCTTCTGCGTGGTCACTCCCGCCTGGATCACCGACTCCGGCAGACTGGAGCTGACCTGCGAGACCCGGTTCTGTGTCTGGACTGCTACGATGTCACCACTGCGCTCCAGTCCGAATACGACATCCAGGTTGTAGCTTCCATCATCTCCACTGACGGAACTCATGTAGGACATTCCCTCGACGCCATTGACCTGCCGCTCGATGACCTGGGCCAGGGACTGTTCAACCACTTCTGCGCTGGCCCCCTGATAGTAACCGGACACAGTCACGCGCGGCGGAGAAATTTGCGGATACTGCGCAACCGGCAGGGAAAAAGCCGCCAACGTCCCCGCTATGAAGAGAATGAGTGACAGAACGATCGCAAAGACGGGACGGTCGATAAAAAATCTTGCCATTGTCCCGCCCCCCTACTTGTCTTTTTTGGGAGTATATTCATCGATGGATACTACTTCAACTTTCATGAGCTGTCCCGGGCGGACTTTCTGGATTCCGTCCACCACCACCCGTTCACCGGGTTTCAGCCCTTCTTCGATGAGCCAGAGATGGCCCATGCGCACACCGGTTCTGACGGCCCGGACTTCTGCCTTGTCTCCCTCCCCCGCAATCGTGAGCATGCTTTTTCCCATAAGATCCTGCACAGCGCGCTGCGGAACCAGAATCGCATGATCCCGCATTTCGGTCGTGGCGCGGACCCTGGCGAACATTCCGGCACGCAAAAGACCTGTGGTATTGGGAAACTGCGCTTTCAGCGTCAGGGTACCCGTACCGGCGCTCAAGCCGCGGTCGGCCTGTGTTATTCTCCCTCTATGCGCATACACGCTGCCGTCTTCCAGCACAAGATCCAGATCATCGGTATCTTCTCCCGTATTCTGAGTGGCAGCGGCGTGTTTCGCATGATAGAGATATTCACTTTCGCTCAGGCTGAATCGCACCAAAATGGGGTCAATCGAAGAAACCGTCGCAAGTACGGTCGTTCCCTGCTGCACATAGTTGCCTACCGCAAGATTGTTCGTATCCATTCTTCCGCTGATGGGCGCCACGATCTTCGTATTATCCAGATCGATTTTGGTTTTGTTCAGTTTGGCCTGCACCGAGTTCACGCGGGCGGCAAGCTGTTTTTCCTGCTCCACGGCATTGTCATATTCCTGCCGGGGCGCCGCTCCCGCTGCCACAAGCCGCGTCATGCGCGCCAGATTTTGCTGTTGCTGCCGCAAGGCCGCCTGGGCATCCGCCAGTTGTCCCTGCGCATCCAGAACATTCATTTCGTATGCGTCCGGATCAATTTGAAACAGAACCTGACCTTGCTTCACATCCTGGCCTCCGGGCACATACTTCTGTATGACCAGTCCAGATACCCTGGCCCGGATCTGCACTTCCTGCGCCGATTCCACCTGGCCGACAAATTCGAGGATAATCGGCACTCTCTGCGATTTCACCTCGATGGCCCTGACCTGGGGAGGAAGCGGACCGGCCGCCTTTTCCTGCCCGCAGCCGAAAACCGGAATCATGATTGCAATGGAAAACACCATCAGGGAAATCAGCAAACCAGGGTTTCTTTTCTCTTGAAATCCCATATTATTTGCCCGCCTTTCCAGTCTTCTGATCAGTATTGGCAGAGGTCTTCGGAATCTCCTGTTCGTCTATCCCGCAATCACAACCATGCTGATAGTATTATTGAAAAGTAACGGAAATCCTGCATTCCAAATCGCTAATCGATGCCTTGTCTGCAGATAGTTCAACTATGGGAAAACTCAAATCTGTTGCATGAATATCGATACTTTCCGAAAAGAGAGAATAAAATCATCTTGACAAAAACTCACCCGCAGCAATATACTGAACGCAAACGTGCATATACACATAAAATAATCACTGCTACGAAAGGACCAGCATGCAACCGATTGACAAAATATATCCCAAGCAATCCAGCATCTGTACCTGCATGAATGTCAGGCGCGCCTCCCGCGCTGTCACCCAGTTTTATGATGAGGCCTTGAAGCCCTGTGGTTTATCCATTGCCCAGTTATCATTACTGAAGCACCTTGCAAGTGCAGAACCCATCACAATCAGCGATCTGGCAAAACTGATGCGCATTGACCGAACTACCCTCAACCGCAACATGAAACCACTGGCAGACAATGGATTACTTTTTATCAATCCGGGCAAGGACTCCCGCACCCGGCAGGTAACCCTGACTGACAGAGGAAAAGCAGCTCATATCGAGGCATGGAGACTCTGGGAAGAAGCGCAGGCATCGATAAGAGAGTATCTGGGAGAAGAAGACTCGACCCGACTCGTACAGCTTCTTTCGCGATTAGAAGCGATTGTGCCTTAGTCCGGCATGGTTCGCTTTTTATATAAAACAATACGTGTATCTACACGCAAAAAGGAGAATGAATCATGTCAACAACAGAAAAACGCTTTGCCACACGAAACATCGGATCATTTCAAAATCTGTCAAACATGGATTACAACGGCTTTCACGGCAAATATTTCATCGGTAGGGAAATGGGGCTTACCGGCTGCGAAGTGTCGCTCAACCGGCTACCGGCAGGCGAAGGCACCGGATTTGTGCATGCACATAAAAAAAACGAGGAGCTTTATATCATCATTGGCGGCAATGGTATCTTTTTTGCAGATGGAGAAGAGTTTCCGGTGCAGGAAGGCAGCCTGGTCCGGGTGGCCCCGGCCGGAGAACGGGCATGGAAAGCAGGGGACCAGGACCTTTACTTCCTCTGCATCCAGGCAGAAGAAGGCAGTTTGACGCAAGCCACCCGGGAAGACGGAATTCGCCTCCAAACCAAGGCGTCATGGATGAAATAAACGGAT
>CAZXCC010000019.1:0-23675 GCA_964638945.1 uncultured Veillonellaceae bacterium
GCTCTTCCGATCTGGTGCCAAGGTATGGGGCGATTTTCAAATTTCCCTGCTTTTGCAGGCGGGGATATTCGGACGGGGGGGCATTGTCCCCCATGTCAATCTGATTGTTGTCGAACATTGCGATTTCCGTGCTGCTTGATTCCGTCAGAATGAAATCCAGCTTGGGCAGTTTCACTTTGGCGGCGTCCCAGTATTGTTCATTCTTGATCAGTTCGATCCGCGAATTGTGAACCCAGGAAGACATTTTGAAAGGACCGTTGCTGACAAGGGTTTTGGGATCGGCCGCCCATTTTGCATTTGCCTCTACCACCCGGCGAGGGACGGGGTACAGGGAATGAAAGGCTGTCAGAGATAAAAAATAAGCAGTCGGTTTTTCCAGCACGACCTCCAGGGTTTTGTCGTCCAGAGCCCTGACACCGACTTTATCTGCCGTGGTCAGCCCCTGATTGTACGCTTCCCCGTTTTTGATGTAAAATAACTGATAAGCGTATTTGCTGCCCAATTCCGGCGATAAAGTAGTTTTCCAGGCGTACTCGAAATCATAGGCAGTCACCGGATCTCCATTGGACCATTTGATGCCCTGCCTGAGCATAAACTTGTATTTCAGCCCATCCGGACTGATTTCCCACTTTTCAGCCATTGCGGGAATTGGGGAATTTTTAGCATCCAACGAAGTAAGCCCTTCAAATAGCTGGGCTTCCACGGTAGCTTCCGGTATTCCCGTCGATTTGCGCGGATCAAGTGTTTCCGGCTCTGTTCCCACTGAATACCGCAGGTATTTCGGGCCGGACTTACTGCTGCAGCCGGAGAGCAGCAGGGAACTTGTCAATAATATAACGGCCAGCAGGCTAATAATCTGGCGCAGGGTCAAAAAAATCACTCCATTCCATGGCGTATGGCCATTATTCCTTTCAGAAAGCAATTCGACCTGAAGCGAAAATTTCCTTTGACTATTTTCTGCATGTGCGGTAGGATTTTTGCATTGGATGTCAAAAATTATATATATGATATTTTTCATACCCAATTGCAAGGAGGATGCAGACGCATGGCAAACAAGGAACAAGACAAGAAAAAGGATGAGAAAAAAAAGCCCAGCGATAATAAAGTCAAGAAAGAAAAGAAGACCTACAACTGAACAACGACTGGAAAATCCCACGAGTAATGTTTCATTGCAGACAGAAGGGGTTGTGAACAGCTTCCTTCTGTTTTGCTTTCCTTAGAAGAAATGGAGTGTGCTTGTCTGGTATGAATATTCGTATCGTTGTCAGTATTGTATTGATTTGTTCTTTATTGTTGGCAGGCCTTGTTGCGGCAGCTCCGCCTGTACCCGCTGCATCGCAGCAATCTGTTGCAGTACCGCAAACCGTTGTGAAACCAGCAGCTGCAGTCAAACCAGTGCTGACTCCGCCTGTTATTTCAAGTGAAACGGCTGTTTTGATGGTGGCAGGAAAAAAACAGGTATTGTATGAAAAAGCCGCCCACAAAATCATGTATCCCGCCAGTACCACCAAAATCATGACTTTGATCACGGCCCTAAAGCGGGGCAATCTAAATGACACGGTAGTGGTTGGCCCCGGGCCGGTAGAAGTCGATGGCTCCAGCCTTGATTTGCGTTTGCTGGACCGGTTGTCTTTACGGGAACTGCTGTTTGGTCTGATGCTGGTATCCGGCAATGACGCGGCGGAGGCAGTTGCTGAGCATGTTGGCGGAGGGTCGCAAAAAAAATTCATAGGCTGGATGAATGAAGAAACGGAAAAAATCGGCGCCGTGAAAACCCATTTCAGCAACCCGCATGGCTTACCGGATCCGGTGAACCATTTTACCACTGCTTATGATCTTGCCCTGATTGCTGACGCAGGATTTCAGACGCCGGGTTTTGAGACCTTCGTTTCGCAGCCTTATCATACTGTGCAGTTTCAGAATCGTTCCGGTATGTCGGTGGTAAATACCAACAAATTATTGATGACATATCCTGGAGCAAACGGAGTGAAGACGGGTGTCACCAATGCGGCAGGACAATGCCTAGTAGCCTCAGCCAGGAGGGGCGATGTGTTGTTGATTGCGGTGGTGTTGAATGACAGTAAACGTTTTCAGGATTCTGCAGCGCTCCTGGATTACGGATTCCGCCTGTTGGCAAAATAATGAAATGGAGAACGCATGCGACACGATGATTTGATATTCATCCACGCCCCCAGTGTTTACGATTTTCGTCAGGAATCCATTCTATACGGGCCAGTGAGCGATCTTGTGCCTTCCACGCCGGTTTTCGAAATGTATCCGATCGGCTTTACCACATTGGCGGACTATCTGGAACGTGACGGTTTTCGGGTAAGAATCGTCAATCTGGCAGTACTCATGATGCGTGACAAGATGTTTGACGTCGAAGCTTTTTTGTCCAAGCTGCAACCCAAGGCGTTCGGCATTGATCTGCATTGGCTGCCGCATGCGCATGGCGCATTGGCAGTGGCAGGAATTCTAAAAAAGCTGCATCCGGACATCCCGATAATCTTCGGTGGATTTTCTTCCACTTTTTTTCATGAGGAACTGGCGGCCCGTCCGGAGGCGGATTATGTAGTACGCGGCGACTCGACGGAAGAGCCGATGCGTCTATTGATGCGTCATATCACAACGCAGGGGGGATCCGCGGCGGGTTTGGACTCTGTTCCAAACCTGACATGGCAAGATTGCAATGGCGAAGTGCATGTCAATCCTTTGACCTATAGTCCGAAAAACCTGGACCATGTGCGGATCGATTATTCCCAGGTGGTTCGTTCCGTGATACGCAACCGCGATTTGATTGGATCCCTTCCTTTTATCGACTGGCTGCGTTATCCAATCATGGCGGCACTGAGTTGTCGCGGGTGCTCTTGCAGATGCCGGACCTGCGGTGGATCGGCTATGGCCATGCAAGGCATGTGCGAGCGGGAAAACCCTGCGTATCGCAGTCCGGAGGATTTGGCCGCCGATATATGGAGTATGTCCAGGTGGTGCAGGGGGCCGGTCTTTGTTCTTGGAGATATACGTTTTGGCGGAGAAAAGTATGCGGAGAAATTTCTTTCTCTTGTCAAAGGCGCCACAAACCAGCTGATTCTTGAAGTGCTCACACCGGCGCCGCGCGAATTTTTCCGGCAATTGGGCGAGGCGGCACCCGACTTCATCCTGCAGATGTCACCGGAATCTCACGATGAAAAAGTCCGGGGCGCTTTTGGCCGAACCTACTCGAATGCTGAATTGGAGGAAACCATCGCAGGAGCATTGGAAGCGGGATGCAAGCGCTTTGACCTGTTTTTCATGATCGGTCTTCCGGAACAGACTTACGAGTCGGTGATGGGGACGGTGGAATATTGCGGACAACTGATGAAACGCTTCAATACTGCGGGTCAGCGGCGTCTGTTCCCATTTATTTCTCCCTTTGCTCCATTTCTTGATCCGGGCAGTGAAGTCTTCAACAATCCGGAGAAATTTGGCTATCGCCTGCTTCGCCGCACGCTGGAAGAACACAGGCAGGCGTTGGTCCAGCCAAGCTGGAAGCATGTGCTGAATTATGAAACCCGCTGGATGAACCGGGATGAAATTGCCAATGCTACCTATGAAGCTGGTCTTCGATTTAATCAGCTTAAACTTGATTTCGGACTGATTGGCGAAAAGCAGGCTGCAGCAACGCAGGAGAGAATTCACAGAGCCATGCGATTGATGGTTCAGATCGATGAAATCCTGGCCGAGCCAGATGAAAAGATGCGCAGCGAATTGTTGCAGGCGATCAAGAGTCAGGTGGATGACGCCAATATTTCGACGGTCTGTGATAAACGCGAATTGGAAACTCCAATCGCCGGTTTGTGGAAAATCAATTTCCTGCGTGGTTTTCAGATTGCAGTCAGCGAAATGTGGCGGGAATTGTGCAGGAAAAACTAAACTTCCCATAAGAAAGTCCGGCTTGCGCCGAGCCTCTGGCGACAGCGGAAGTCGTGGATTTCTTATGTCCCCGGAATTTAACCTTTCTGGTAGACTGAAAAAACCTCTGGATTCTGTAAGATGCACAGTTCCAGAGGTTTTTATTTACCAGTAGGCAATCTGAAAAATTAAAATAATGATTTGGCTGCCAAATAAACGAGCCCGCTCGACAAAGCACTTAACGGGATTGTCAAAACCCAGGCGGCGAGCATTTGGCGGGCAAAGCCCCAACGGACGGATTTGATGCGGTTTGAAGCGCCAATGCCCATAATAGCGCCGGATACAACATGTGTGGTGCTGACCGGCAAATGCAGAAGCGTGGCAGTGAATATCACGATGGAAGATGTCAACTCCACAGCACAACCACTGAAAGGTTCCAGACGGGCGATGCCTGTTCCCATCTGCTTGATGATTTTCCATCCGCCGGCTGCCGTGCCAAGACTCATGGACAATGCACAGGAAAGCTTGACCCAGGTCGGTACATCCAGCGAAGAGATTTCGCCGGCGCTCAATAACGCCAGCGTGATGATTCCCATCGCCTTTTGCGCGTCATTAGATCCATGCGAGAATGCAATCAGACCGGCTGTGGCGATCTGTGCCCTGGCAAATCCCGTACTGAGAGCATGTGGCGGAAAACCGCGAAACAGCCACATCATGATAATGAGTAGTATGTACCCTACAATGAGTGCAATAACCGGTGAGATAACAAGTGAGAGAAAGATTTTTTCGATTCCCGCCAGGTTTAAGGGATCCCAACCGCGTCCAGCAATAACCGCTCCGATGACTCCGCCGACCAATGCGTGCGAAGAGCTGCTGGGAATGCCGTACCACCAGGTAATCAGATTCCAGACAATAGCGCCGACAAGAGCAGCAACAATGACCGGTTGGTCGATCAGTGAAGCTGATTTGACAAGATCTCCGCCGATAGTCTTGGCTACGCCGGTGCTGAACAGTGCGCCGAAGAAATTGAGTCCTGCAGCCATGAAGATGGCCTGACGCGGACTCAGGGCACGAGTGGAGACAGAAGTCGCAATGGCATTGGCAGTGTCATGGAATCCATTGATGTAATCAAATGCCAAGGCGAGAAAAATAACCAGATACAGGGCGAATATCGGTTCAGGCATATTTGATGACAACCCGCTTCAATGAAGTGGCGACGTCCTCCGAAAGGTCGAGAACTTCTTCCAGATTGACCAACAACTCTTTCCATTTGATGATTTCTATGGCATCGGTGCATTCTCGAAACAACTTGCCCATTTCCTGACGATACAGTTCATCGCCGCGTGCTTCCATATCGATGATTCTTTCGCAACGGGCCTGCAGTCGCAACCGTTCTTTTTTGATGTCCTGAAGGCTGAAGATGGATTTTTCCACCTGCTTGCCGACTTTCAGAATCAATTCCGCCATTTCCAGAATACGGCCGGAGGGAGCCTGGATGTTGTAGAGATCCATTCTTTCAATCGCAGCTTTGATGCAATCGATGATGTCATCCAGCTTTTTTGCCAGCGTGAAAATATCTTCGCGATCCATGGGCGCGATGAAGGTCTTGTGCAATTTTGCCATGATGCGGTCTACAATTTCGTCTGCGATTTTCTCGGTTTCAGAGATGCGCGTCATCAGTTCCGGTACCGTTTCATTATGATTGATTGCCTGATGCAGGATTTCCGTAGACTCTCTGACCAACATGGCGTGTTCCGCCAGGATGCTGAAAAATTTCTCTTCTTTGGGTTTCAGATTGAAGGCCATGACAGACCCCTCCATCGCTAAATTACTTTATTTGTCTACTTTGTAAATTTAATTATACCATAAGTGCACTTTTTATTTCATGCAACGCTTTTTTCCCTTTTACCTGCGGGAATCGTCATGGCCAGCGGGATTGCCAGGAAATACGGAAGGATTGTCCACAATAACGCGGCATCCAAGCCTACAATATCTGCTGCAGCAGCAGTGACGGCCGTACCGAGACCACCGAGGCCGAAAGAAAGACCCAGCATCATGCCGGATGCCATGGCAGCCTTGTCCGGCATCAGAGCCTGCGCCCAGACGATGGAAGACGGCATGGTTCCCTGCAGAGCTGCACCAACCAATACAATGAGGACCCAGGAAAGCCAAGATAGTTCCGGTGCCGAAAAAAACAGATACAGAGCCGGTACACAGGCGGTCATGGCTGCAATGATCATGCGTTTGTGTCCAAACCTGTCACCGAACCAGCCGCCCAGCAAACCGCCGGTGGCGCCGGCCGCCAAAAATGCTGTCAGAAGGGTACCGGCAAGCGCAGGAGAAAAGCCTCTCCGCACAAGCCATAACGGCAGCAACGTGGAAATAGCCATCTGCATCCAGGAACGCAGGCCCATGACCAGATTGAGGTTGAGTACGGCGGGGGATCGATACCAGGGAACTGCCGGCTTGACGATGATTGGTCCGGACGGGGTGGAGATGGGACCGGAAAGCCGGATTTTGTGAATGTCCAGCCGGAAGTACGCAAAGGTGAGCAAGAGCCCCGGCAAGATCAGCCAAAGCAAGCTGGCCATACCGTAATGAAGGAGAAGCAATATCACAACTGCAGGCGCCGCCGCAAAACCAAAGTTGCCGCCGCCGACAAAGAGCGACATGGCAAGTCCCTTTCGGTGATCAGGTATTACGCGCCCCAATAGACCGGTAGCCAGCGGGTGGAATACTGCCGAAATCAGACCTGCGGCAGCTACGCACAAAAAAAGCAGGCCGATGTTGGGCATGAGACCTGCAGAAGTGATAAATAATGCGCTACCCGGCAAGGTCAATAAAATCAGCCAGGTTGGGCTGCTTCGGTCCATAAAATAGCCAAAAATTGGTTGCAGAACACTTGACGTCACAGCATAGACCATCACGAGCAAACCGCTCAGGGTGATGGACAGCCCAAACTGTGTAGTAAGAGCAGGAAGCAACCCGGGGAGAAAATTGGCGTAGAAGTCATTGCAAAAATGACCGGCAGTCAGTAAGGCCGTCTGGAAAATTTTCTGGCGTAAATTCATTAATGCGGGTGCCGGCTGCGACAGCCACAGCTGCACTCATCATGGTGCTTGGCTGTTGTTGCTGTTTCGATTTGACTGCGGACCTGTGCTTTAATATTGTCAATATATTGTCGCCGCAAGACGGCCTGCTCGACTTTTTCCGCCTCGGTTAATCCTATGGAACGTTGTTTTTGCGACAACTCATTAATACGGGCAATCATTTCAGGGTTGATCACAAGCAAACCTCCCTACATATTCGTTCATGATTTTTTGGTCTACCCGAAAGTCTAACTTCTGGGGACATAAGAAACACACGACTTCCGCTGTTGCCAGAAGCTCGGCGCAAGCCGGGTTTCCTTATCAATCCTCGACGTTGCAATGAATTATTCTGCCGAGTTCATACTAGCAAGTAAGATTGTACCTGTCAATTATGCGAATTTTGCAGGAATGGAGCAGCAAATGGCGAATGGAAAATCAATAACATTAAGCCGGATATGCGGCAGTGGGGGAAATAGAATGAAAAAATGGCGTTGCAAGGTTTGCGGGTATATTCACGAAGGGGAAACACCACCGGATGTTTGTCCGATCTGTGCTGTCGGGCCCGAAGAATTCGTTCCTTTTGTGGATGAAAAAGCACCGGTTGGCGCAAAACCCAAGCGATGGAAATGTACGGTTTGCGATTATATTCATGAAGGAGACGAGGCGCCTGACGTATGCCCTGTCTGTGGCGTTGGCAAGGAATTTTTTGTTCTTCTGGAAGATGCCATCATGCAGCTTTCGGCGGACAGCGTGCTGTCAGCAACCGAAGGTACTTCCCGTGCTGCTCTGGATAAGGTGAGTTATGGGTTGTATGTGGTTTCTTCCGTTAAGGATGGAAAAATAAACGGACAAATAGCGAATACGGTGTTTCAGTTGACAGATCCGCCGCTGCGCATTGCCATTTGTCTCAATAAAAATAATCTTACGCAGGAATATATTCTGGCGTCCGGTTGTTTTACCGTATCAATCCTGGGACAGGAACAATTTGACATGGTGCGCACATTTGGATACCAATCCGGAAGAGTCGCCGATAAATTCGCCAACGTCACTTATGTGTCAGGACAGAACGGTTGTCCAATACTGTGCAGTTGCATGTCTTATCTTGAAGCAAAGGTGATGCCGGATAAAATAATGGATGTGGGAACGCACCGTCTGTTTGTCGCCGATGTTACCGCCGGTATGGTAGTAAGTGAGCGCACTGCACTGACATATGAATATTTTCGGGCGAACAAACAAAAGAAATAAAAAAATGTTTGAAAACGACAGGATTTTTCCAGTTTGCTGCGAATCTTAACAAAAGCAGGAAGGATGAAAGGGGTTCATCATGCACAAAGACGTGTCATGATTTGTAGTTGCTACGAATTGTGGACGTCTTTTTCCTTGCCGTCGGTCTTATATTAATAAAATAGAAGAATAGGAGATGGATTCATGGAGAGAAGAATGATTGGAGTTCAGGAAAAATTACCTTTGGCGCAGACTTTTCCTCTGAGTTTGCAGCACTTGTTTGCGATGTTTGGCGCCACTGTTCTGGTACCGTTCCTTTTTAAGGTTAATCCGGCCACTTCATTGCTGATGAACGGAATCGGAACGATCATTTATCTCGTAGTTGCCCGCGGGAGGATTCCTGCATATTTGGGATCAAGCTTCGCTTTTATTTCACCGGTCTTTGCAATCATGGCCGATCCGAGTCTGGGGGGATATGCTGCCGCTCAGGGCGGTTTTATCGTCTTTGGCCTGTTTTTTGTTGTTGTTTCGCAAATCGTCCGTGCTGTTGGCACGCGCTGGATTGAAGTCATATTTCCCCCGGCAGCCATGGGGGCCATCGTGGCCATCATCGGTCTCGAGCTCGCACCTGTGGCCACGGATATGGCAGGGCTGACAGGAAAGCTGATTGAACAGCTGAAAATTCCGTATGCCACTGCTGTGACGGTTTCCATGTTTACTTTGGCTGTGACGATTCTGGGATCGATTTTGCTGCGCGGTTTTTTGGCGGCGATTCCTGTGCTGATCGGCGTTGTAGCCGGGTATCTGTTCTCGATTTTTATGGGAATCGTAGATTTTGCCAGTATCGCGGCAGCACCATGGTTTGAAGTGCCAACTCTTTACTCGCCGACTTTCAATGCCAGCGCGATTCTGATGGTCATGCCGGCTGCACTGGTTGTGCTTGCTGAGCATATCGGGCACCTGGTCGTAACGGGAAACATTGTGGAAAAGGATTTAGTGAAAGATCCTGGTCTCGACCGGTCGCTTTTGGGCGATGGAATCTCCAATGTATTGTCCGGTTTTGTCGGTGCCACGCCTAACACTACATATGGCGAAAATATCGGTGTCATGGCCATAACAAAAGTTTTCAGCGTCTGGGTCATTGGCGGCGCGGCAGTGATTGCCATTGCGATTTCGTTTATTGGCAAGTTCGCAGCCATTATCCGCAGCATACCGGTTCCAGTCATGGGCGGTGTATGCATCCTGTTGTTTGGTGTTATTGCAGCTGCCGGTATCAGAATGCTGATTGAAAAAAAGGTTGATTATACCAAGTCCCGTAACCTGATTCTGACTTCGGTAGTGTTGATCTCCGGGATTAGTGGCGCAGCCATTAAATTTGGCACCATCGAACTGAAAGGCATGGCGCTCGGGACGATTGTATCGATTTTGCTCAGCTTGGCTTTTTATGTTCTGGATCAGATGAACCTCACCAACGATAAGGGGAGCGAGGGGTAAGACATCTCTCGGAACTCAGAAATAAAAAAATGGAACCTGCTTCGTAATTGTTGCAGGCTCCATTTTTTTCAAGCTTCAATCGTGCCGTATTTTGGGTCATCGTTTTGGCACTTAATCGACGTTGCGATTTCTGGCTCCAAGGATTCTTTCAGCGCATGCCAGTCCGGTAGGGGTCACCGCCAGTCCACCCATTGCTGTTTCGCGAAGAGAGGACGACATTGCTTGACCGATTTCCGACATGGCATCGATCACTTCATCGACGGGAATGACGCTTTTTATGCCGGAAAGTGCCATGTCTGCAGCCAATAAGGCGATGGTTGCGGCACCGGCATTGCGTTTGACGCAGGGAACTTCTACCAGACCAGCCACTGGGTCGCAGGCAAGGCCCAGTAGGTTTTTTAACGCCAATGCTACGGCATGTCCGACCTGCTCTGGAGTTCCGCCGAGCAATTCTACGACGGCTCCGGCTGCCATTGCGGCAGCAGAACCGCATTCTGCCTGACAGCCGCCTTCCGCACCGGAAAGAGAAGCGCGGGACGCAATGACCATGCCTATGGCTCCGGCAGTGACCAGCGGCAGGCACAATTCATCCTCGGAAAGATCTTTTTCTTCAGCAATGGCGAAAAAAACGCCGGGCAGCACACCGCTTGAACCTGCGGTAGGGGCTGCACAGATACGCCCCATAGCGGCATTGGCTTCGTTGGCCGCAATCGAGTATGCTGCCGCTTTGGCGGCAAGCGGACCCAGCAGGGCCGGGTTGTTTTTTGTTTCATGCCACGTTTTCAGGCGCAGTCCGTCGCCACCGACAAGTCCTCCGGTGGAACGAACCCCTGTGAGTCCATAATTGATCGCTTCTTTCATCACTTTTAATGCATTTTTCATGCGGTGAATCATTTCGGATTCGCTGATACCCATATCTGTAGACTGGATACGCAGGCTGTAGCGCCCCAGGGAAAGCGAGGCGGCCGTTGCTTCTTCAATCCATGCCGATAGCTGCAATTTGTCCATGGGTAACCTCCTTGTTTTATCCGATCAATGGGGGCAGGGACCGGACGGCAATGATCTGTGGAAGCGAGGCAATAGAATGAATCATTTCGTCAGGGATGGTGCTGTCTGTTTCTATGACCATTGCGGCCATGCTACCGCGTTTGCGGCGGGAGACCCGCATTTCTGCAATATTTACCTCATGGGCCGCCAGCACTCCGGTAACCGAGTGAATGACTCCGGGCCGATCCTGATGCATTGTGATCAGGGAGGCCAGGTCACCGGTCAGCTCTACGGGAAAATCATTGAGTTCCGTTGTTTTTACTCTGCCTCCGCCGATGGAGCAGCCAGTCAGACGCAAAGTTCCGCCAGTTTTCCCTTTCAGGGCGAACACGGCGGTATTGGGGTGAGCATCGCTGCCAAGGTTCAGAGTTTCAAAATGAAAAACAAGGCCCGCTTCGGAGGCAAAAACGAAAGAATTTGGGATCCGTTTGTCATCGGTTTCCCATCCCATTAGTCCTGCGACCAGTGCCCGGTCGGTTCCGTGGCCGCGTCCGGTGCTGGCAAAAGAACCGTGCAGTCCGATGGAGGCTTCACAAACCGGCTCGCCGAGGAGCGCCAGACCAAGCCGTCCAAGTCGGACCGCACCTGCGGTGTGTGAACTTGAGGGGCCAATCATGATTGGCCCGATAACATCAAAGATGTTCAATGCAATACACCTGCCTCGCATTATTTCAATACTGTACAGTCTTGCTTTATTACCCGTCGGAAAATACAATAATAGTTACCACAGAAAAGAGTTGGGCAAAAAAGGAGCGGTATTATGAAAATCGTTATAAGTGTTCTGGGACGCGACCGAGTCGGCATCATTGCCATGGTATCCACCGTGCTCGCTGAAAACGGAGTCAATATTTTGAATCTGGATCAAACAATCCTGGATGGATTTTTTAACATGATCATGACCGCGGATATGAGCGGAGCAAAAATCAGCCTGAAGGAACTGCAGGAAATCCTGCGAGGTAAAGGTGAGGCGATGGGTCTGGAGATTCGTGTCCAGCATGCGGATATTTTTCAGGTCATGCATCGTGTATAAGGGGGAAAACTAATGATTGACGTTGAGGATATTCTTGAAACCAACCGGATGATCCGGGAGCAGAACCTGGATGTCCGTACCATTACGATGGGTATCAGTCTGCGTGACTGCTCCGATCCGGACCTGGACGCATTTTGTCGCAAGATTTATGAAAAAATCACACGGACAGCGGAGCATCTCGTCAAAGTGGGTTCGGACATCGAAGCAGAATATGGCGTGCCAATCATAAACAAAAGGATTTCTGTCACACCGATTGCGATTGCTGCGGAGGCCTGCCGTACCGATAGCTATGAAGCGGTGGCACAAACTCTGGACAAGGCGGCGAAAACGGTCGGAGTCAATTTTATCGGCGGGTTTTCGGCTCTGGTTCATAAGGGCTTTACCAAAGGAGATCATATTTTACTGCGTTCAATTCCAGAAGCTATGGCTTCGACCGACTGTGTATGCTCTTCCGTCAATCTGGCGTCGACCTCCACCGGGATCAATATGGACGCGGTGGCGCGCATGGGAGAAATTATCAAACATACCGCACTGCTGACCCAAGACCGTGATGCGATCGGCTGTGCCAAACTAGTCGTCTTTGCCAATGCAGTGGAGGACAATCCCTTTATGGCGGGTGCCTTTCATGGCGTAGGCGAGGCTGAAGCCTGCATCAACGTTGGAGTCAGTGGCCCCGGGGTTGTGATGCGGGCCCTGGAAGATGTACGGGGAGCAGATTTTGGAGTTGTCGCAGAAACGATCAAAAAAACAGCTTTTAAAATTACCCGGGTTGGGCAACTTGTAGCGCAGGAAGCATCCCGCCGCCTTGGCGTTCCTTTTGGAATCGTGGATCTCTCGCTGGCTCCGACGCCGGCGATTGGCGACAGTGTGGCGGCGATTCTGGAGGAGATGGGTCTGGAGAGTACGGGTTGTCCCGGAACGACTGCCGCACTGGCATTGCTCAACGATGCAGTCAAAAAAGGCGGCTTGATGGCTTCTTCCTATGTCGGCGGATTATCCGGCGCTTTTATTCCTGTCAGCGAAGATGCCGGCATGATCGCAGCAGTGGAACGCGGCGCTCTGACGCTCGAAAAACTGGAAGCGATGACATGCGTCTGCTCGGTGGGCCTTGATATGATCGCGGTGCCGGGAGATACTTCGGCAGCCACGATTTCGGCGATTATTGCCGATGAAGCGGCGATCGGCATGATCAACGACAAGACTACCGCTGTGCGAATTATCCCGGTGCCCGGCAAGAATGTGGGTGACTCGGTAGTATTTGGCGGTCTGCTCGGCCATGCGCCGATCATGTCTGTCAACCGGTTCAAACCGGATAAATTTGTCGCCCGAGGCGGAAGGATTCCTGCTCCTATCCGCAGTCTGACAAACTGACTTATTTTGCAACCAGCTTGTCGAGGCCGAGGCTTTTGAGCTTTTCGGGCTTTGGCAGGCTGGTTTTTTCATCCCATCCGCGCTCCCTGTAATATTTGTCCAGAAGGTTTTCCTGTTGCTCCGGTTTTAATATAGCTCCGGCTTTTGGTCCGAAAGTAAAGGCAAGAGAAGTCATGCGGGCCGGGACTTTATCGTCGATGCGCCGGAAGCCTTCCCTCGCATTGAACATTTTTTCCAGATTCCAGATCCGCTCACCGACAGAGAGCATGGTGGCGTCATCGCACTGCCATCCTGTTGCAAGAGAAATAGCCCGCTGATAGGGAGCAACGCCTGCTCCGCCGTAGACAAAACGGCAGACGCACAAGGCGTCGAGAAATGTCCTGCGATGCTGCTCCTGTACGGTGGACCCTTCTTGATGGCTGGCGCCGCGATTGGCAGTACCATAAAC
Organism: uncultured Veillonellaceae bacterium; assembly: GCA_964638945.1. GTDB lineage: Bacteria > Bacillota > Negativicutes > UBA1444 > UBA1444 > CAZXCC01. The sequence continues at coordinate 13,595 of CAZXCC010000019.1, forward strand.
AAGGGCAAAATCGGGTTGGGCTGGTACGTTCCAACCGGCCATTTCCTGTCCCTTGACGTGCATTGCATAGGGAAGCGCCTTGTTGCCGAAAACTTTGGCAGCTTTTTTTACGCCGAATGACAATACTTTCCCGATTCCTTGACGGGATGCGATGCGTTCCAACAGTTCAAGCATGACAGGGACATTGCCCCAAGTTGGTGCAAGGCCATCCAGATCGCCGGCGGCTATGATTCCATCGGCAAAAAGATCCATCAGGAACCCCAAAACATTCCCGGCGGCAATGGGGTCGAGTCCCAGATCGTCGGTACGGCTGATAAGTTTCATAAGACCGTCGAGGGAGGATACTCCGCAATTGGCCCCCAACATGGCGCCGGCACTGTAGCCGGGACCTTCGGCAATCACACCCCGCCAGGGACCGCTTGCAATCTGTCCTGTTTTTACACATTTTAGCGTGCAATTCGCGCACGACGAATGTTTGACCCAAAATTCGCGTTCGGCGATTGGGATACTCAGGTTGGCGATATCTTTCCAGGAACCTTCCCGAAAGTTTTTGGTCGTCAGCATACCGGCCTGATCGGAAGAGAGCAGCAACGGAGTGGCTCCCCAGCGGCGCCAGTGCTGATAGTTGCTCCAGGAAGCAAGTAGAGAGGTTATATCGCGCCGCAAAGAGACGATTCCTTCGGGATTGTGCGCAAAAACCGGCAAGGTGCCGCGAACGGCAATCGCTTTTAGATTTTTTGAACCCATGACGGCACCGGAGCCGCCTCGGGCGGTTGTACGCCGGACATCGCTGACGATGCCTGCGAAAAGAACTCCGTTTTCTCCTGCCGGACCAATCGCAAGAATGTGATACTCGGGTCCGAGTTCCTTACCCAGTGTTGCCAGTGACAGAGAGGTCGACTGACCCCATAGGTCGGTGGCGTCGCGAAACGAGACTTTGCCATCGTTTACAACGAGAACCACGGGTTTGTCGGAGCGACCGGAAATAACCATGCCATCAAATCCGGAACGCTTCAAAGAAGGCCCAAAATGGCCGCCAACAGACGAATACGATACTGTGGAGGCATTTGAGAGCGTGGAGTCTTCGGGCGAAGTGTTGGCCGCTTTTGTTATTACCGACACACGGGAAGGTCCAGCCAAAGGCAGGCCGGATAACGGGCTTGTCCAGAAGATCAAAGGGTTGGCCGGAGAGAGAGGGTCCATCCCGGGAGAGGAAATACGGTCCCATAAAGTTTTTATTCCCATGCCGCGTCCGCCTAAAAAGGCTTCTGCAGCTTTCATGTCAGTATCGGAAGTATAATGACGCATTGCATGAAGATCTATTTCCAGAATGTGTCCGCTATAACCGCTTGCCATTACTGCATTCTCCCCGAACGATAAATATTTTGGGACAAACTGGAGGCAATAACGGTCGGGTTGGTTGCAAATGGACGGCCGTCCTGATTGGCAGGCACGACAGCAAGGCATTTTTCGGGACAAACTTTTATGCAGGCTGGGTCGCCTCCGCATAAGTCGCAGATACCCAGTGCTTTTGTTCCAGCCCTGTTCATGCGGATGATACCGGCCCGGTCTTTGCTGCAAGCTGTCACGCAGGCACGACAGCCGATACATTTGGCCTCGTTCAAAATGATGGCGCCTGTGATGCGGTCCCGGGTGAGGGCGCCTGCCTCTTTGGGGCAGGCCGTGATGCAGGGAGCATCTGTACAACTGGCGCATAACGAGACAATGTCCAGAGACGGTTCAAAATGCCGTGACTGGATACGGCTCTGCCATATATCAAAAGCGTGGCCATGCGATAGGGCGCATTCCGCTTCACAAATGCCACAACCGGAACAACGGGCTTGGTCTACGGCGATATAACTCAAGGTCGTTAAACGGGCTGCTTTGTCTGTGTGAAAAATGGACCCGCCCGGTGAATCGGGCGGGGTGATGGGTGATTTGCGCAAAAACATTCCTGCAGCAGTGCCGGCAGTTAACCCTGCCAAAGTGCCAAGAACAAATTCGCGACGTTTGAATGACCTGGTGTTCATTGTTTCTGATCCACTCTGGCTTCCGGTCCTTTTTCCGGACTCTGCTCTATGGAAACAGGCGGGAGCTGTTTCGGCTTTTCTTGATATTCTGCGATGATCGTTTTGCGTTCCGGTTCCGGGTCCGGTTCTTTTGTCGCATTTCGGAACTCACGGATTGCCTTGCCGACGGAAGCCCCCATTTCGGGTAATTTCGATGGACCAAAAACAACCAGGGCGATAATAAGAATAAGGATAAGTTCAGGCATACCCAGACCAAACATGGAAAATTCCCCCTGAAAAATCATTTTGTTGTATTGCTTGTCAACTATTATCTTTTAATTCCATCCAAAAAGCAAAAATCCTCTTCTTCGAGGAAGGAAAGCGACTGCGCAGTGTGGAACGAGCAATAATAGAATATCTTGGGGAGGGTTCGCATGCGGGTTTCATCTACACGACGGAAGGAAATGCTGCGGCTGCTTGAAGAAACATATAAGGGAGCCACTACGGGGCTGGTCTTTCAATCCACTTTTGAGCTTTTGATTGCAGTAATTTTGTCGGCGCAATGTACCGATATCCGGGTCAATATCATCACAGCCAGACTGTTTCCGGAGTGGAATTCAGCGCAAAAAATGCTGGGACTGAATACGGAGCAATTAGAGGAATTGATTCATGACTGCGGCCTGTTCCGGGCAAAAGCCAAGAATATTCTGGGCGCCTGCCGGCTATTGGTGGATGAGTTTGACGGAATTGTGCCGGGAACAATGGAAGGGTTGCTGAGATTACCCGGGGTCGGCAGAAAAACCGCTAATGTGATTCTCAGCCATCAATTCGGCGTGCCGGCGATTGCCGTCGACACCCATGTGTTCCGTGTGGCCAACCGCACCGGACTGGCCCCTGGAAAAACGCCGGAAGAAGTGGAACAAGGCCTGATGAAGCTGATTCCCCGCAGCAAATGGTCTGATGCCCACCACTGGCTGATATGGCATGGTCGAAAAATCTGCAGGGCCCGTAATCCTCATTGCCCACAATGTCCAATCAACGAACTGTGTCCAGCAAGCACAACAGTCTCTGGAAAAATATAATATATTGAATTATAATTATGCAAAAGGAGTGGTTGTAATGAAATATCGAAGAGCAACATTTCATGATGTGGAAAGTATCCATAAAATCGTCAACAATTATGCTGAAAAAGGTCTGATGTTATCCCGGTCACGCAATTCGATCTATGAAACACTGCGTGATTTTGTTCTTGCTGAGTCTGAAGGCGAAGTGGTCGGTGTTGGGGCCTTGCATCTCGTCTGGGATGAGCTTGCCGAAATTAGGGCGTTGGCAGTAGCTGAAAATGTTACGCGTACTGGAATCGGGATGGCGATTGTGGAGCAACTGAGCCAGGATGCGAGGGAGCTGGGTGTAAAGACTCTGTTTGCACTGACATATCAACCTGTTTTTTTTGCAAAAGCAGGATTTCATGAAGTGCCCAAGGAGCAATTGTCGCAGAAAGTCTGGAAAGACTGCATCAACTGCAGCAAGTTCCCCAACTGCGATGAGATTGCCGTGGTTCGCGCATTGGACTAAGTGCGGGAGGCGATTGTTTGAGCAAGGCCGAAAAAACCGTTTTATATCGTGAACTGATTGAAAATGCGCCTATGGCGATGCTTGCATGCAGCCAGGAGTTTCGCGTTACCTTATGTAACAAGGCTGCAGCAGGCTTGTTCGGAATATTGGATAAAGAAGCGCAGGGGCGGCATATCGGGGAATTTTTAGCTTGCCCTGATCAGCCTGCTTTTGAATGGGCAGAATTATTCAACCAAAGTGATTTGGTGGAAACCACGTTGCAGGGGCGAACCGTTTGTGGATCTGTATTCCCCGCAAGGGTAATCGTGAAGCGCTTTCCTGAGCTTGCGGGCGGTGAATCGGCAGTCTATGTGTTGTGCGCCGGACAAGGAGTCATTGAAGCAGATGCTCTGCGCAAAAGTGACGAAGTGCAGCAGCGAGCGGATTTGCTGAATGCGATTGTTGACGGTGAAATAGCCGACAGTTCGGTGGCGATAGAGCGGGGACGCGCATTGGGATTGGATTTGTCGGTTCGGTATGCCTTATTCGCGGTCAGTATTGATAATTATGCAGGAAAGCCATATTCCGATCTGCAAAAAGACCAACGCGGCATGAAGGAACTGCTGAAGCAGGTGACACAGATCTGTTCGGCCGAACAGGATAAGATTGTCTGGAACCGATATGATGGCTTTGTCGTACTTTGCCCGTTACCGGAAGGTTGCCCCGACTGCAAGGCTCATTCCCTGGCCCGGGCCAAGTCAGGCCGCGAGAGGATCACCAACGATTTACAGGGAGTAAGCCTGACCGTCGGCGTCAGTTCCAGCTACAATGAAATCCTGGATATCCGTCACTGCTTCAGGGAAGCAAAGGAGGCAGCCAATGTCGGTCAGCGCATCTGGGGCGGCAATGGAGTATATCATTACGCAGATCTGGGCATTTGCCAGCTTCTGACCCAATTTCAGGACCCGGAACAATTGCGAAATTTCGTGGACAGGTCTCTGGGAAAGTTGATCCGGCATGACGAGACGAAAAAAACGCAGCTTGTTGCGACACTGGAGGAAATACTGTCGGCGCCCAATTTGAAAGAAGCGGCTGAACGCAGTTTTGTCCATCATAAGACAATCTTGTTCCGAAAAAACCGGATCGAAGAAATTTTGGGTGTATCAATCGATGATATGGAAACAAGGTTGACTCTGTCAACTGCGTTGAAAATATTGCGGTTGTTGTCAAAATAATTGACTGAACAATAATAGTTGACTATAATTTAAATGAAATATATTTCATAAGGGGAAGCGATATGCGGCCGACAAAAGAAAGGCAGATTGAACAACTGCCGCCGGTAACCCGGTTCAAACCCTGTGGTGTTCCTTTGTTTGCTGCAGATGAAATTGTTGTGACCGTGGAGGAGATGGAAGCGATCCGCCTGGCTGACATGGAAGAGATGGATCAGGGGCCGGCGGCGGAAATCATGGGGATATCCCGGCCGACTTTTCATCGGATTCTGGCCAGGGCCCACTCGAAAGTTGCCCAAATGCTGTGGCAGGGCAAATCGTTGCGCGTGGAAGGCGGGACGTACAAGGTGAACTGCTGCATGAAAGACCGCATATTGCGATGCGGCGCCTGCAACCATCAGTGGAACGTGCCCAAGGGGAACGGAGAACGGGGTTGCCAGATGAAATGTCCGGTGTGCGGCGCGCAAAGAACGGAAAGAATCGGCTGAGCATTGTGAAATGTGTTTCAAAAACAAATTTAATTGAGAAGAGGTTGGAAAGATGGAGCAAAGAACGTTTGAATGTGCTGCGTGTGCTCATGTTTGGAGTGTCGAACCTTGTTCAGAAGGCGGGCGTCATGGATATGAAATTGCATGCCCGAAATGTGGAGGAATGTCCAAATCGAAAGTGATGGCAGACGGAACTCGCTCAGCCTGCGGCGGGCAGGGACACTCCCATGCACACGGAGCAGGGTTTGGCTGCGGTTGCGGCTGCAGCCACGGCAAATAAAAAGATATAACTGAAGGGGAGGATTTCGTTATGGGCAATGAAACCAAACCCCAAAGAATCCTGATCATCGGCGGCGTGGCAGCAGGACTGAAGTCTGCTGCAAAAACGCGCCGGTGTGATCCCAGAGCGCAAATCACCGTGCTGGAGCGCGGTGATTTGATTTCTTATGGTGCCTGTGGAATGCCGTATGTCATATCAGGCGATGTTCCATCCGTCCAAAACCTGTTGATGTCCCCGGTAGGGGTAGTGAGAAACCCCGCCTTTTTCAAGAGTGCAAAAAATGTGGATGTGCATATCGGAACAGAGGCATTGTCAATCGATCGCTCGCAAAAAAAGGTTTTGGCACGCGAAAGTGCCACAGGAAAGCAGACGGAATTTGTTTATGACAAACTTGTGATTGCGACAGGAGCGAATCCGGTCCGCCTGCCATTGCCGGGGAACAATCTCGGGAATTTATTTCAGATGTGGCATCCAAATGATGCACGAGCAGTCGGAGACCTTCTCGCAACAGGAACTGTGAAAAACGCGGTGGTCATGGGTGCAGGTCTGGTTGGAATCGAGATGGCGGAAGCATTCCATAGGCGCGGGGTGCATACGGTGATTGTCGAAATGCAGCCCCAGCTCTTTCCTGCGATGCTTGATGCGGAAATCGCCATGTCCGTTGAAAAATATGTGAGAGAAAAGGGAATAGAAGTCCGCACGGGAGAAAAAGTGCTGGAATTTCGAGGAGAAGAGACTGTCCGGGAAATATTGACCGATAAAGGATTAATTCCTGCTGACCTGGTTGTTTTGGCGGTCGGAGTTCGTCCCAATGTGGAATTGGCAAAAGCCGCCGGCCTGGAAATCGGTCCGAGCGGTACGATTGCAGTGAATGAACATATGCAGACAAGCGATCCGGATATTTACGCCGGAGGAGACTGCGCTGAAAATACCCATATGATTACAGGGAAAAAGATGTTCGCAGCCATGGGTTCGACGGCCAATAAACACGGACGGGTGATCGGCGAGAATCTTTGTGGAGCAAATGTGAGATTCCGGGGTATTCTGGGGACCGGCATAGTCAAACTGCTGGATATGAGTATCGGTAAAACAGGACTGACGGAAAAGGAAGCAAAAGAAGCTGGCTTTGAGTATATCACCACAATGACCACAGGAAATGACAGGGCTCACTATATGCCGGACTCCAGACAGATTACTATCAAATTGATTGCGGATGTGAAATCACGGAAACTTCTCGGCATTCAGGCTTTTGGAGAAGGCGAAGTGGCCAAACGAATCGACGTTGTGGCTGCGTTGCTGACGATGGGCGGCACTGTTGACGATTTGTTTGATACGGATCTTTCCTATGCACCGCCTTACAATAGTCCGATTGATAATGCTGCGGTAGCAGCCAACGCACTGATGAACAAAATTGCCGGCAGATTCAAGGGGATATCGCCGCTTGAGGCAAAAGAAAAAATGGCATCAGGCAAGACGGTTTTTCTGGATGTGCGGACGCCGGACGAGTGCAAATCGGTACGACTTGCGGACTGTCAAAACGTCAAATATATTCCGCTGGGTCAGTTGCGCGAACGCATGGCGGAAATGGGCAAGGACGACGAAATCGTTGCTTTCTGCAAGATCAGCCTGCGCGGATACGAAGCGGAATGCATGCTGGAGGGCGAAGGTTTCAGAGATGTAAAAGTGATTGAAGGCGGCGTTCTGGCTTGGCCTTTTGCATGTGAAAAAGGGGAGCAATGCGGTTTGTGACAATATGCGCACAGGAGGGAGTAAGAATGGAAACAGAAGGAAAGTGTTCGCAATGTATGGTGAAAAACAGGATTTGTCGCAGTAAAGAAGGGTCGGCGCCGGCATTTTGTTCTACAGTGCTGTATGCGGATGCAATACAAAAGGCTTCCGCAGAATATCAAAAACCGGATATCCTAAAGTTCGCCCATAACGCTTCGGTGCAGGAAGCGGAATGCTATATCGACCGGACTGCAGAACCGGCTTACCGCTATCCGGTAAAGCCGCGTGTCCAGGAAATCATCGAATTTTCCCGTAAAATGGGTTATCAGAAGCTGGGTGTCGCTTTCTGCGGTGGGCTGCACAAAGAAGCCGCGGTTTTTTGCAAAATCCTGGAGGACCATGGTTTTGACGTCGTGTCGGTTATGTGCAAAGTTGGCGGGATAGACAAGGATGCGATAGGAATCCAGGCTCACGAGCGGGTTCAGGTCGGCAAACCGGAGTCGATGTGCAATCCGATTTCCCAGGCGGAAGTGCTCAATACGGCTGGCACGGAATTCAATATCCTGTTGGGACTGTGTGTCGGACATGATTCGCTGTTTATCAAGTATTCGCAGGCGATGGTGACGGTATTTGCCGTAAAGGACCGGGCGATGGGACACAACCCGCTGGGAGCCATCTACACCTATGATTCCTACTGTGAACGGTTCAAACAAGACCGGCTGAAAGAAATCGAAGTCAAAGGTTGAGTTTGTAAATAAAGATTTTGTCGGGTGCTCTTGCGCGCCCGGAAGTATTTTGGTAAGATAAATACCAAATATAAGTTTTGGATCAGGTGGCTGGACTTTCCGGTGCACCGGGCTGTTAAGCAGCAGGCTATGCCTGTGGGACCTACGGGTTTCACAGGTTATTTTTATGTAGAGAGGGTTTTATGCGATGATGGGAAGCCGGATGAAACAGGTGCGGAAGGTACTGTGGCTGATTTTGTTCGCCAACCTTGGTGTGGCGGTTGTCAAGATCGTTGCCGGACAGCTTATTCAGAGCGCCAGTTTGACGGCTGACGGTTTCCATTCTCTGACGGACGGGGTATCGAATGTTGTTGGTCTGATTGGAATATGGTTTGCTGCCCAGCCTGTCGACGAAAATCATCCTTACGGCCATCGCAAGTATGAATTTGTTACCGGCCTATTCATTGGGTTTATGTTGCTGCTGATCGCAATCTTTGTCATTAGCGAAGCTGTTGGCAAGTTCACAAATCCCGTTGCGCCGGATATCACTGTCGAAAGTTTGGTTGCCTTGGTGGGAACACTCCTGGTCAATGTTTTTGTTACCATGTACGAATACCGGCAAGGTCAAAAATTGGCCAGCCCAGTTCTGATTTCCGATTCGCTGCATACCCGAAGTGATGTGTATGTATCGATCAGTGTACTGGCGACATTGTTGGGTATCAAATTTGGGCTTCCGGCTATTATCGATCCTATTGCGTCTCTGGTGGTGGCTGCCTTTATCGTGCGCGCCGCGATAGAAATCATTCGGGCGACCAGTGACGTACTGGTGGATAAGGCCATCGTCGATACCGAAAAAATCCGTGAAATCGCACTCGGATTTGGGGAGATACAGGGTGTGCACGATATTCGCAGCCGTGGCAGCGAACAGGACTTGTATATTGACATGCATGTTCTGATTGATCCGGCAATGGAAGCTGCGGAGTCCCATCGGCTTTCCCATGCGATCGAAGATAAAATGCGTGAAGAACTGCATGACGGAGCCAGGGTCATGATCCATATGGAGCCGTATCGAGGGGATGAGAAGGAGAAAGAAGCCTAATCTCTCAATCGCTTTGATAAGGAGTGAAAGAAACGGATTGAAACAAGCAGTTTCAGTCCGTTTCTTTATTTGTCTACCAGAAAGGTTAACTTCTGGGGACATAAGATAGTAATGATTTTCCATGTTATCTGGGGGCTCAGCGCAAATTCGGGTTTCGTATTGTTATTTATGATCTGTCGTATTGTATTATTTAATGAACCAATTTGCCCGAATAGCATACTTTTCACAAGGGAAAATAATCTGATTTCTCGAAATAATGCATACTATTCGCGATGGGTATTACATTTTGGTGTTTGCTTCAGAGGAGCTTGATTTTTATGAGACTTTCATAAGAAAAGAAAATCAGGAGGGTATGATGGAAAAACGAATGACAATGTGGGAATCTTTTTGCAAAAAAGGACTCAGCCGCCGGACATTTCTCAAAACCTGTTCTGCATTGACTCTTCTGATGGGTCTTTCGGAGAGCGATTACAAGAAAGTAGTGGAGGCTGCAACGAAGAATCCTCTGCCTGTGGTTGTGTGGTTGCACGGACATGAATGCACCGGTTGCGATGAAGCGTTTATCCGCTCGCAATCACCACTGGCATCCGATGTAGTGCTGAATTTGATTTCCCTGGAGTATTCGGATACATTGGCTGCGGCAGCAGGCGAACCTTTTGAAAAGCACTTGGAGTCGATCATCAAACAGTATGATGGAAAATTCATTCTGGCGGTGGAGGGCGGAGTGCCGTTGGCTGAACAGGGGATATCCTGCATGATCGGAGGCAAACCATTTGTCGAAATCCTGAAAAATACGGCGAACCATGCTGCTGCAGTGATTGAATACGGATCTTGCGCTGCGTGGGGCGGCGTGCAGGCCGCAAAACCGAACCCGACCGGATCGGTTTCTGTCAGTCAGGTGGTAACCGGCAAGCCCATCATAAAAGTGCCGGGGTGTCCGCCGATTCCGGAAGTGATGACAGGTGT
>CAZXCC010000020.1:0-18644 GCA_964638945.1 uncultured Veillonellaceae bacterium
GGTGTCTGTTGCAAATACCACCCGACCTTCCGGAGTGAAATTCAGTTTATAAATTTACACTTCGTCGCATTTTTCCCATATCCTTCTATTTTATAAATATTTATTCTCTTTATTTTCTTCATTTGTAATATCTCTGACAATATTCCGAAAGCCAAAACATGATCGTAACTTCAGCTCCACAAACACGCAAAAACAATGCCTTCCGCCAAAAACAGCGTACAGAACCCCGCGTTCCACTTCCATGCCACTTCTACCGGTCTGACGTTCAGGAACTTCGCCGTCATCAACACCATTCCTGCGAAAGGCGAGACGATAAAAGAAACACAGCTGGCAAGCAATAAAAGCAGTGCCAGGGATACCGGCGATAACGGCAGTGCGAGTGCCATCAACACTTTACCCAGAATAACAACGAGGATAAAAGGATGGATGCCTGCAATAGCCAACAAAATATAGACGAGAGGTATGACCAGGATGGACAACGCGCCTAATTGGTTGATTCCATTCTGCAAAACAGGCTGAAACTGGATCAATATGCCGCTAAGGTCAATAGCGCCGGCGAACAGGCCCATGGCAGTGAACAATACGGCAAGGTCGACAGCTTTTACTATGCCGTTGTCCCAATGACGCCGCAATGCAGCAATGAATTGGGGATGGTTTCGGTAATGCCACAACCAAATTCCGGCTACAAGTAATCCGGCAAGCAATATCCGTCCTGTGCCGGAGCCTACTGAAAAAACTTCGAAGAAAGACACAAAAACCAAGAGCCCCAATACAACCAATACAATATGCACGGACTGTCTGACTGCAGACGCGGCGATGTCAGGCGCGACCTCCTGCGCCGAACCTGCAGATGCTATCGGTTTGTTCAGCCGCGTGACATGTTCAAACAGGTATGCGGTAAGAATTCCAATCAAGCTGAGGAGAATTCCCGGCACAAACAGGTCAAACCAGGCAACTTCCGTCACCTGCAAGACAAGAAGCATAATCACGGCGCCCGGTGTCCAAAACAGCGCCATTCCATACCCCCGCACGATAGCAGCAGCTAAAAATCGCCTGAAATCGGGAATGTTGTCTTTTAAAGCTGCACTGAAAAGAGAAACCATTACCGGAACCGTACCAAACAACAAAAAACTGGAGAAAATATGAGTTATCGTCATCGAAAACAAAAAAAGCGAGCTTTCCTTTTTAAAGGACTTTTTCAACCAATACTCGATTGCTTTGCTATACCCGCCGATTTCAATCGGCAGGGAAAATAGCTGCATCACCGCAATAATGGCAATCACGTTGGTCATGGACACAAAGGACTGCATCCACGCTTCCGGAGGCATTTGATAATACGCCAATATTGCGCAGCCTGCCAGTAAGAAACCCAGTGTGATTTTTCTAAACCCCGCTCCCTGCAAGGGAAAACCGCAGCCAAACAACAGGACGGTGAAAAAGAAAAGCAGGGGCAGGGGAATTGCCGGAACAAAAATTTTGGCAACATGTAATAATGCAATCAGCAAAAAAGTCGTTTTACAAATGGTTTTCATCGGCGGATCCCCTTATCTCCCGACCGGACGATGATTTTCAGCATCCAGTTCGTACATATAGGATAAGGAAATCCTATACCATGCAGGATAAAATATCAACAATCGACTTTACGCCGGCAGTGTCCCGCAGCAACTTTCCACATATGTCACTGTATATCCGAGCGACTGCACGTAGGAAACCGTTTCGCGGGCAGGATACACGATGGAACTAAATCCAGCGTCCACAGCCAGACGTTCCACTTCGCGGGCGTACTGTCCGGGCGGCCGTGCGCACCCCAGCATGAGCGGCAGCTCAGGCAACCGCTCCCGGGCTGTTCTGAACAATTTTTCAATTTCCCTTGGTTCAGGCGGATTCACCGCCTGCATTTTCGTCCCAGCCAAAGGATGCAAAACAACGAAAATCAGACAAGAGGCGCCTTCGGAAGCCACCATGTCGAGTGCCTCATATTCACCGCGAATTTCTCCATAATGCAGACCGGCAACGATATGAGGCATCGCCTTCAGCCCCGCCTGACGCGCTGCCCGGAGGCTACGGCGATAATCGTCGGGAGTATGTTTCAGATGATACACTTTTCGAATGGTATCCACATCCCCAATCAGGTCGAGGGCCACTCCGTTCACTTTGGCCTCTGCCAACGCCACGGCTGTCTTTTCATCCAGGAGGCCGGGATGCACGACGACCGATAGGCCCATCTCCCCGATTTCCTGTAAAGCAACGCCAAACGGTAGAAGCGGCACGCTGCCGTCACTCCATGCGCCACCGCTGATCAGCACACCACGGCATCCGTCCCTGCAAAGGCCTTCGGCCAGCCTCACGAGCGCTGAAGGCGTGGTTGCCGCCAGCATATGTTTCAGCAGCTGACCGTCACAATGGTCGCATCGGCACTGGCACTCCGTTCCAGAAATGCTGATGTTGGCAAAAGAAGAAGGTCTGTTGGTATAAAACCCGTTATCATAGTGGCGTGATCCCGGAACATAAAATGTAAATTCAGTCACTCCAGATTTCTCCCTTGATAATTGCCAAATCATTTTTGTCCGGCCAAAATGGATAATTGCGCAGAACAGGACCGGGTCGTTCGTTCCCGAAAGGGCGGTTGCATGCCAGGCAGCCCTTCCTGTCAGGACAGCCGGACGTCATGAAAGGCTTTCCTTCCGCCAGGTCCTCATCCATCAATTCCTGCAGCGACTGCCCGAAGCCGGCGATTCTGCCGTTGTCGAACTGTACTGCATCCTCCTTGATCTGACAGTTGTTCATCAAATAGGCAGCCAGTTGAATCCGGCGATAGTGTCCGTTCGAAGGTGGAAGGCGGTCTGCGAGAGCACTGCCGGGTTCCGGGCAGAAAGAAAATAGATGAGCCTGCGCACCGCAATTTCTGGCCCTGGCAATGACGTGAACCATTTCCTGTTCTGTTTCCCCCAGTCCGACGATGAAATGCACGCTGACATGGTCACGTCCAAACACCCGCACTGCGCTCTCCAGCGCTGTCCAGTATTTTCCCCAGCGATGCGGGCCGCCCACCGCCATGCCGCGCATATTTGCAAACAGTTCGGGGGTCGCTGCATCGACCGCGACTCCCACCCAATCCGCACCTGCCTCTTTCAGTCTGCGAAAAAACGCCTCGGGTTCCTGCACCAGAGTCGGTGATACCAATACGCTGACAGGGATATCGACAGATGATGCCAAGCGACGCACCAGTTCCACGCAGTCGTTTTCCGCCCGCGGATGGGTGATCATCGACACACAGATGCGGCCGATCCGCTTCACCCCGGCTGCAGCTTCCCGAGACGGCAGCTTCAATATATCAATGATTCTGGACAGCTCGTACACCGGCCATTTCACCCGGATGAAGGTGGCATCTTCCGGCTCGGTACGCCTTTCACGGGCCAGTCCGCAGTAACTGCAGTTCGCTTTGCATCCATCAGGGTAGGTCATCAGCAGGTTCAGGCTGCCAGGATAGGCATCGCGATAAAAACTTCCCCGCTCGAGTCCGAGTGCCATAGCACCGGCCAAACTGGTCTGTACGAAATCAGGACTTTCGATTACGCGCTCTACTTTCATGAACCGGCCTCCCATCTATCTTCAGACAAACGCTCCTATTGCGCATAATATTCGGGGAATGCAATCCAGCTGCGTCGAATCACTCCGGCAAATTCAAGGCTGTCGGCTGTCCAGTTCCGTTCCCGGTCGAGAAAACGTCTGCGGGCCCTGGAATACTGTTCTCCATATTCTGCCTGCAGAACCCGGGGATAACTTTCGTCCAGCTTTGTCCCAACGCCTTTCTTTTGCTCCAGAACAGCTGTTGCTGCAAGGTTTCCGCTGACAACGGCCGCGGCGATTCCTGCTCCGGTAATCGGATGCGTACAGCCTGCGGCATCGCCTGCCAGCAGCATACGATCACAAGCCAGGTGTTCTGCCAGACCTGATGACGGTATCAGTCCGCCGGCTGTCTTGCGTAGCCCACCGTCCCGCACCATCTTCGCGGAAGTCAGATCATGACAAAAAATCCTGAGCAGCTCCTGCAATTTCCCTGCCTTGGACGCATGGACCGCCATCCCGACGTTCGCAACAGTTCCTTTTGGGAAAACCCAGGCATAGCCGCCAAAAAAAGACGGATCGAAATAGATGTGCGCATGTTCAAGCGGTCCTGTCAAGACCGCTTCACATTGCATGGCCACACAGCTCTCCGCCGGCTTGTTGCCCAGTTTCCGGCTGATGATGGAGCCCGGTCCGTCACATCCAACAATGAAGTCCGCAGTCACAGTGGCATGTCCTGCGCCATTCTGCATAGTAATCGTCCGTGAACCGGCATCAGTGACACGCACCCCGGTCATGAGGCGCACTCCAGCCCTGACTGCTTCATTCGCAAGATGATTCTCCCACGAACTCCGGTTGAGGGTAAACCCGGGCGCCCGAGTTATCTGGACGAGTTTTCCCTGAATAAACGTCTTGATTCCCAGCAAATTCTGGGCCACATCAGCATCCCGAAGCACGACATGTTTCTTCAGGATTTGCGGCACATACTCCGCACATTGGATATTTTCACCAATGGACCTTCGTTGTTCGATAAGCAAAACCTTCAGTCCCGCTGCCGCGAGCCGGTGCGCAGCACAGCTTCCGGCCGGCCCCGCTCCGACAACCGCCGCATCATAATCTGCCGGCACAGCTTTCATAATTTCCTCCCAGTCCATCCTCGCCACTTGCCCTGCCATTGCTCGACCGCTCCACTGCAAGCAGCATGACGGCAATAAAATCCTCTGCGCCAACCCCCAAGATATGAATGTCTCCCTGGGAAAAAAAAGACCGGATCTTTTTCTCGATCTGATTTCTGGAAACTGGAGTGTTTTTCATCACGGTTTCCAGGTCATTGACTGCCCTGGCCGGATAGGCGAAAAAATCTCCACTGATTATGACGTATTTAATGACTTGCGTTCCTTCGTCCAGTCGCATCTGAACCCGGATCAGTCCGCCAGGCGCTTTGTAATTGACCGTGCAGTCCACCGTGTTGACAACTTTTCCGCCATTCCCGTACACCCAGTCATCTGACTGAAAAGACGGCAGCAGTTCCGCCAACATGGAATCTTCCTGCACTGTCAGCTCTCCTGGGTACATCTCATACTCCAGTGTTTCTGACAATCCTTCCAGGATAGCCAGCTTGATCTTCTCGAGTGAAGGAGCCAGGTTAAGCTGCTCCCTGACGGAAGTAACCCTGCTGCGCATGGAAGAAACTGCTTTGTCACTGAGTTTTTCCAATGGGAAACGCAGTACCCGCATCATTTCATCCACATCAAAATCGACTAACAGGCTGCATTGAAAAACGAAAGACCCTTCCAGCTCCGTCCCGCCGGTGCCGGCAATCTTCCTGCCATTGATTTCGATATCGTTAACCGGCCGGTACGCCGCGGATATCCCCAGTCTTTTCAGCCCAACCGCCATCGCTTCGCACAACACCCTGTACATACTATCCACCCGCCGGGGAATTCCAGGAGTATTTTTTGACGCGTACAATTCCCAGCCCAATTCCAAAGGTCCCCAGTATAAACTGCCTCCGCCGGTGATCCGGCGATTGATGTCGATTCCATTCGCCTGGCAATAGGGCACGTTTACCTCCAGAAAAACATTCTGGTGAAGCCCCACCAAAGCACAGGGTTTGAACTGAAGAAAACGAAACGTGTTGGGAATCAGACCCCGGCTATGAGCATTCACTATTACCTGATCCAAAGCCATATGTTCCGCCGCAGTACGCGGAGGGGAATCCAGCACCCTGATTTTTTTCGCGTCTCCGGCATCAGGCATCTTTCTTTAGCTCCTCTGCAACCCAGGCGGCGAAAGAAGAGGCAGTCATCAATCCTTTCAAGTCTTCTTCCTTAGCCAGCTCAATTTCGGCAAACCAACAATCATAAGGATTTTCGCTAATCCGTCCAGGAACGGACACTACCGCCTGGTTGACTCTCGTTACCCTGCCACTTGCCGGAGCATAAACTCTTCCCACCCATTTCCCCGCTTCCAGCGAACCACAGCTGTCACCTGCGCCAATATTCGTTCCAACGTCCGGCAAAACCAAATACAGCACATCTCCCGTCACATCCAGACCGTACGGGGTCAGACCGAACCGGATTTTATCTTCGTCCCGCCGAATCCATTGATAGTGGGTATCGTAAAACAAATCATCCGGAAAATCCCATTTTTCGATATTCATCCGCCACACCCCATCCCGTTATTACCCTTCCACCGCACGCAACAGCAATTCGGCCACATCAATCACTTCCAGCGGCAACTGTTCTGTCCGGGCCGCCTTTTCCAGCATCTGTTCGCACTGCTGACACGCAGACACGACAATTCCGGCTCCTGTTTTGGCCGCTTCCCGGATACGTCTGCGAGCTATTTTTTCCGCGAGTGCGGCGTCCGCGCTCTGCAAGTTGCCGCCTCCGCCGCAGCAGGTTGACTCTGCGCCGCAGGTGTCCATTTCGACGAAACGGACGCCTGGAATGCTGCGTATCACTTCCCGCGGAGATTCGAACACACCGCCGTTGCGTCCCAGATCACAGGGATCATGATAGGTGACTGTCTCTTCCAGCTCATTCGGAACCAGTCTGCCGTCACGAATCAGCTCGGCGAGAAATTCCATGGCGTGAACCACGCGAAAACCCAGTTCTTCGCCCAAAACTCCGGGATAGACGTGAGCCCACGTGTGATAGCAGGAAGAACAGCCTGTCATCAGGATTTTCGCTCCTGTTTCCCGCACGGCTTCCACATTGTGCCGTGCATATTCCGCAATTTCTGCCGCATGTCCGGCAGCTGCAAGAGGAAAACCGCAGCACCATTCCTCCGCGCCAAGCGTCGTATAATTTGTGCCTGCCTTATCCAGAAGCTGCACAATGGCCATCGGGATTTGCGCCGCGCGGGGAAAAAATGAAGATACGCAACCCACGAAATATACCACAGAAGAACCTTCCGCACGGTCCAGGTTCTCTGGCACCTCGTCCAGATCTTCCGCCCATTCCAGGCGATCAGCATTGGGGAAGTTTGATATGTTCCTTCTGCTTTTCAGATTTTCCGCCAAAGCATCATAAGCGGCAGGAGCTTTACCCGCTACGACCAGTTCAGCCCGCAGGTCTTTCCAGAATGATTGCAGGTCGATACGGGCCGCACAATTTTTCGTACAGGCGCCACACATTGTGCATTGGCTGATCCTCCTGGCATATTCGGCACCGATCGCGTTTTTGTCTTTCAGTGCGAAGATTTCTCTCGCTAATGAAATTTTTGCCCGAGGCGATGCAGATTCCCAGCCGATTTCCCGAAAAACGGGACATTCAGCGCGACAATTGCCACACCGCCCACAGATCAAAGATTCTTCCACCAGATTTTTATAAAAGCTATCTGAAATCATCTTAGCAATCCCCCAGTTTTTCCGCGATAAATCGCCCTTGTTGCAGCCAGAACTTCCATGCCCAGACCGAACAACGCCGGATTCAACAAGAAGGGGGCTTGATAAAGTTTGCCGGGATTCATGATGTTTTGCGGATCCAGTGTTTCTTTTCGTTTTCTCAGTTCATCCAGCTCCACCTGACTGTAGAGCCTGTCAAGATACGGCGTATTCCAGAGCCCGACTCCATATGGCACTCCGCCGAATTTCGCGCCGATATCCTGCAGCTTCTTGGTAAAGGCCATCCCTTGCAAAAAACCGATTCGATCCCGTTCGTCCGTATGGTACGCAGTCATGACCATGAGATGCTCTGCTGTTTCCACATGGGAATAACTGATCAGACCCAGGCGCTTATCTAAGTCAAATCGCGCCACCGCATCGAGATATGCGGCAAATCCCTTGATGGGAAGCCATATCTCAGCGCCCATCATGGATGGACCTTCCCTTTTCAAAACGAATGAGTAGAAACGATGTTCCCATTCATGTTGCGCTTCTTCGCTCAAATCCCAGCCATTCGCTGCCTGCAGGCAGTCTCTGTAATTCCGTGCGGCTTCTTCCGTGTCTGCCGCGGTCCCATCTGCATCGAAAGCGACTGTGAAAGACTTTATGCTTTCTTCACTGCCCAACCCGGCGCGATGCCGTTCCGCATTGCAACCCGGATCGGAAAAATGCAGATTATACGGTTTATTGGCCAATTTGACAGCCTGTTCGATAAAAAGTTGCGCACCGGCTGCATTCCGGAACGCCGCAAGCCCATGCCACTCGCACTCAGGTCGGGGACGCACCTGCATTTCTACTTCCGTAATGATGCCGAGGGTCCCTTCAGAAGCCGCCAGCCATATCACAGGAGGATTGCTTGTTCGGTCCACCTCGCGCACCTGGCCGTCCGGCAGGACAATCAGCGCAGAAATGACCTGTTCGATCAAAGGCCCGTACCTGAGGCTGCCGATCCCATAGCCCATCATTGCCAGCCATCCTCCTACCGTAGCGCTTCGTGCGCTGCTCGGGTAGGATTTGACAGCCAGACCCAAACGGTTCAGCTCACTTTCCAGTGCCCACCAGGTGATTCCCGCCTGAACCCTGACAATTTGTTTTTCGGGATCAATCCGGATAATGCCGTTTAGTCCGTTCATATCCAGCAATATGCCGCTTTTCACACAAACGGAGTTAAAAAAAACAGTCGATCCTCCTGCACGTGGAGTCAGGGGAATCTGCCCGTCTGCCGCTATTTTTACTGCCGCTGCAACCTCTTCGGTGCTTTGCGGACGAATCACCATATCAGGCAAGGTCTTGGCAAAAGGAAGGACTAATAAGTCCGGGACCGGCGCAACATCCCGCGCATAACACTCCATTTCAAAACGGTCCACGGTAGCACGGTCGCCAAATATCGCCTGCAATTTTTCACATATTTCGGGTTTCATTCTGCATTCCCCCAGCCGAAGCAACATTCACATGGCAACATCAAGGTTTTGCATGTTTGGCGGCTTCTTCGGCGATAAATTGATCTGCTTCCGTTCCCTGCAGCAACTTTTGCAGGCCGCCGGCCAAGTCATTGGGCTCCATGATGCAAATCCAGCCTGCACCGTAGGAATCGCTGTTCAAAAGCTTTGGATTTCCTGGAAGCTGCATGTTGGCTTCCAGCACTTTGCCTGTCATGGGAACCTGAATCTTTCCTGCCCACTTTCCAGACTGAATGGAGCTCAGGGTCGCCCCTTCCGCCAGTTCCTTGCCTGCGCGGGGAATGCGGATAAACGTAATTTCACCGGCCAATTGCTGCATGAAATCAGTGACGCCTATGCGTATGCAATTCCCCTCCACCTTCACCCAGGCATGGTCTCGGGTATAGTATAAGTCATGCGGAATATTGTACTGAGCCATGGCTAGTTCCTCCTATGTTCCTGTTTTCTGTTCATCAGTGTGTTCCGCGCTATCCAAGTCACAGACCACTCCGTTCCGGAATAATTGTGCTGCATATCCGGGTGTTGCAGACTGCCGACCGGAGCTTGGGCAGAAGCGCAGGTACGTCTTTTCGTTAACTTTGATCTGGCGCACTGTACTCCGTTTGCCCGGCAGTTCCAAAAATTCTCTGTCCGAAAGCATTTCAGCCGATTTTTTTGTTTCCTGTTTCAGTTCTTCCGTATATCCGGCCGGTTGCAGTTCCCCAAGCCATGTTGCAAAATGTCTGATCAGATTTTGTTCCACGGAAGCCGCATCCGGCATCTTGCCCATTTCCTCAACCATGGTTGTCAGATAGCGTTCCATGGAAACCCTCGTCATCTCTCTATAAAGAGCGCCTGGCAAATTCAAGATATTCGCCATGGTCCGCCGGTCAAAAGAGAGCAGGATATTGCCGGTGTAAACCGCCATTCCGTTAATATCGCCGGCGCCGTTACCGGAAATTTTCCGGCCTTTCACCACGATATCAGCCGGAGGACTGATTGATGCATCGATTTGAAAATCAGCCAATGTTGCGACGGCAGGCTGCAGAAACCGGTGGAAAAACTGATTTCTGGAACCATCCAGCAGCGGATTCCTCCTTGAAAGTACCAGTTGAAAAAAAATCTGGCCCGGTTCCAGGAGCACCACGCCTCCGCCAATCTCCCTCCGGACGAGCGGTATTTCATTGTTCCTGCAATAGTCTGTCTCCACCTCTTGCAGCAGGTCATCATGCAGTCCCAGACAGACGCATCGGGAAGAAGGGCGGCAAATGACCAGCCCTTCCTGCCCCGTTCGCGCCATCGCGTGATATATCGCCTGCGTTTCTTCGCAGGGAAGTTCCCCCAGATGAAGCAACTTCATTTGTTAAAACAGCTCGTCTCCGCTCTTGTTGCCCAGACCGGGATGACCGTCAAACCGCACTACACCAACAGCTACTTTACCACCGGCTGCCTTCTTGACCCGAGCCGTCCCGTCAACTCCAAAGCCTCCGCAAAGTTCGATAGCCACAATTCCTTGCTCAACCAGTTCCCTGGCGGCTTTTTCCGCTGCATTGTAGTCCTTGACGCCGACCACCGTCAGAGATACCGCAGGTGTGTCCACTACGGCCCGGTGCTTCTGACTGTCAGCTTCCGGTGCGATAAACAGAAATGCTGCTTTCAACACGGTTTCATTCCTCCTCTTGCATGACAGATTGTCATGCTTCTATTCGAATGCATCCAGGGCTTTCATTACGCTTGTTGCCATATACGCCATAGAGGGCGAGCCGCCAAATGCAACGGCGACCGACGCGGCTTCGAGAATCTCTTCCCGACTGGCGCCTTCCGCCAGAGCATTTTTAATATGGATGTTGATGCAGTATTCGCAACGAACTGCCAATGCGATGCCGAGTCCTATCAGCTCCTTGTATTTGCGTTCGAGTTCTCCTTCCACATAGGCTGCCTGGTCTGTTTGCACAAAAGCCGCCATCAGCTCCGGACATTCTTCCTGCAGTTTTCCCATGCCTTCCTGAAGTTCATCCATCAATTCCAAGCTATCTGCTGCCATGCTAATTCCCTACCCTCTCCACTTGCGCTTTTTCTGTTTTTACGAGGCCTTAAATAAATATTTTATGCGGCTGTTCAATCAGCTTGATCAGAATCGAAAGAAATTCGGCCGCAGGAGCACCATCGATGATCCTGTGGTCAAAGGCAAACGACAGTCCCATCATCGGCCGGATAACAATATTGTCCCCGACTACAGCTGGCGTTCTCACGGTCCGTCCCACCCCGAGAATGGCTGATTCCGGCTGGTTGATGATCGGCGTAAAATAATCTACCGAACCATAGCCGCCCAGATTGGTGATTGTAAAGGTGCCTCCAGTCATCTCCGACGCATCAAGCTTGTTTCTGCGGGCACGCTTGGCAAAGTCACGGACTTCGCCGGAAACTGCATCCAGACTCTTCTGATCGGCATTCTTCACCACAGGCACAACAAGTCCGTTCGGGATGGCAACTGCCACACCGATATTGATGTCTTTCAGTACTTTTATTTCGTCGCCGCTCAGAGTGACATTCACCTTGGGATATTTGACCAGGGCTTTGGCAACTGCTTTGATCAGCAGATCCGTGACCGAAACTTTCTGTGTTTCTTTCAGGTCCGCATTGATCGTCGTCCGCAGCGCCAATAGACCTGTCATATCGACACTGGTGATATGAGTGACTTTTGCCGCAAGCGCCCAGCTTTGGGCCATATTTTCACCGATAACCTGCCTCATGCCTTCGTAGGGAATCGTTTCCAAAACCGGGCGTGCATCCGCTGGTGCCGGAGGATTGGCAATGAAATTTTCCACATCTTCCCGGGTGATGCGTCCCTCGGGGCCAGTACCGGTAATCATTGCATAGTCGATGTTGCTTTCCTGTGCCAGCTTGCGGGCTGCCGGCGAAATTTTGATGCCTTCCCTGCCTGACGTCCGGTCATGTTGTGCAGAAGATGGCGCCGCAGCAGCAACTGCAGCATTTACAGGAGTTGCCGACGCACCTGCTTCGGCCAGCACCGCGCTGATATCCTCGCCTGCCGCGCCGATAATGCCTAGCAGCGCACCGATTGGCAGCTTCGCTTTCTTTTCTGCGACAATTTTCAGCAAAAACCCATCTGCCGGTGCTTCAAGGACATTTGCAATTTTATCTGTCATGATTTCCAGGAGCGCCTCGCCTTTTTTGACCGCATCTCCCTCATTTTTCAGCCATTTGCCGACAATGCCGACTTTCATGGAAAGTCCCATCTTAGGCATTTTTATCTGGGTTGCCATTCCGAGTTCCTCCTTGCTAGCCTGCAAAATTACTCATATTACAGCTATATCCTTTCGCGACTGCTGCGCGCAGCGTCGCTTCCACGTCTACCACATGCGGCCCGTCAAACGTGAGTTTGATCTGCGCTCTGTCATTTTCTCCGATCTCGACTTCCCGTTCCCCGTCTAAAGCGATCACGCAGGGCGCGGCGGTCACTTCCACCACTCCGTCAATGGGAAGAGTTCTGTATTTTTTGATGTGCACCATTTCAATCAGGCCGGGCGCAATCGGCACCCTTACCTGAATATCGCCGTTTCCGATGTCTAGGGCCATGCCATGACAATCCCGGACCGTTACCGGCGCAAGATTGCCGACAATGGCAGAAATTCCGATATTATGGGCTTCCCCTCGTGTCACCGCAATCTGCTTGATGCGATCCACATCCCAGATGGCCCGCGAACCAATGAAGTTGTCTTGTAGTACGACAGCATCCACAAGAGCGATATCCACCGGGATTCCATTCTTGTAAACAACCAGTTTCTTGCTGGGGTTAACCACAGGCGGACCGGCAACAATTCCGTCCGCGATGGCGCCAGCGGCCAGACCGGCTATGGAACCTTCGATCATATAAGGAAATACATTGTTTGTCCCCGTGGAAATGGGAAGAATCGGCACATTGCCGCAGCCTTTGGCCACCAGGCGATTGGTTCCGTCGCCTCCCAGCGTGATTATACAGTCCACTCCCGACGCAGCCATAGCTGCAGCAGCGTTGTACGAGTCAATCTGCGTCGCGCTCAGGCAGATATCCGCCGGGATATACTCCATATCCGGACGGTGACGGCTATCGATCTGTTCTGCTGCAGCCAGGACTATTCCGTAATAGTCAGGCATATACACAAGTTCTTTGATTCCGACGGAAGCCAGGCTGAGGATTAGACGACGAACAATGTTCGCTTTTTCCTGATTGTCAAAAATCGTTCCATATGCCACCAATCGCCGTATATCTTTGCCTGATGCAGGATTGGCGATAATGCCGACTTTTCCCATCTTTGCACACCTCTCAATTACGGGTTAAAACAGGCTTTTGACCGCTGCAATAATAGATTCCTCGCTTGGGATGACCGTTTTTTCGAGTATGGGGGCAAACGGGATCGGTGTAAACGGCATCGCCACCCGCTTGATCGGTGCATCGAGAAGGTCGAAGCCTTCTTCAGAAACCATAGCCGCGATTTCTCCTCCAAAGCCGCCGATTTTTACTGCCTCGTGCACGATCACAAGGCGTCCTGTTTTACCCACAGAAGTCAAGATAGCCTCTTTATCCAAAGGAATCAGGGTACGCGGGTCCAGCACTTCGGCGGAAATTCCTTCTTTTGCCAGAACCTCGGCTGCTGTCAGCGCTTTTTGTGCCATCCATGACCATGCAACGATGGTGACATCCTTGCCTGCTTTTTTAACATCGGCTTTACCCAGCGGAACGACATAGTCACCTTCCGGTACTTCCCCTTCAAGTCCGAGAAGCTGTTTGTGCTCCAGATACACTACCGGATTGTCGTCCTGGACAGCTGCCATCATCAATCCTTTGGCATCTGCCGGACTGGAAGGCATGACGGTCTTGACGCCGGGAATATGTGTGAACCAGGCTTCCATGCACTGTGAATGTTGTGCAGCCGCAGACGTGCCTCCGCCGCAGGCAGCGCGAATGACCATGGGCACCTTGGCCTTGCCGCCGAACATATAGCGCATCTTGGCCGCCTGATTAAAGAGCTCGTCCATACAAACTCCCATGAAATCGACAAACATGATTTCTGCGATCGGACGCAAACCGGTAGCGGCAGCACCCACTGCGGCGCCGATGATTGCCGTCTCGGTAATCGGGGTGTCGATCACACGCCCGGGAAATTCTTTATACAGTTCGCCGGTCACGCCGAAGCAGCCGCCGAACTTGCCGACATCTTCGCCCCAGATGAATACGTTGGGGTCTTTTTTCATCGCCATACGCATTCCATCGCGAATGCCTTCAAGATATGTCATTTTCGTCATCATAAACCATCCTTTCCTGATTTGGATTCCGCTTCCCAAAAAGATCAACCGGCATAGACATCCGCCAATACTTCTTCGACCTTTGCATCCGGACTGTTCGCGGCAAAAACGATCGCCGCATTGATCTTTTCTGCCACTTTGGCTGTGATAGCATCCAATTCAGCTTGTTGGGCATATTTTAGTTCCACGAGCTTCTTGCCCAGCCGGGGAATCGGGTCTTTTTGCAGCCATGCTTCCTGCTCTGCCGAATCTTTGTATACACTGGGGTCTCCTTCGAAATGACCGCGCCATCTCCAGGTCTTGCACTCGATCAGGCTGGGACCGTCGCCTCTTCTGGCTCTGGCGACGGCTGCCTCTGCCGCTTCGTTCACCGCAATCACATCGTTGCCGTCGACTGTCACACCAGGCATGCCATAGGCCCCAGCTCTCTCGGAAACGTCAACAACCTTCATGTGGTCACGCTGACAGTTGGAAATCCCATAGAGGTTATTTTCGCAAACATAAATTACGGGAAGTTTCCATATGGATGCCATGTTCAGTGATTCATGGAAAGTGCCGCGATTCGAAGCGCCGTCCCCAAAGAAGCACACCACTACGGCATCAGACTTTTTGTATTTACAGGCAAAAGCTGCACCGGTTGCGATTGGCTGGCCAGCGCCCACAATGCCGTTGGCGCCCAGGATTCCCAAGTCTACATCAGCGATGTGCATAGACCCGCCCTTTCCTTTGCAATAGCCGGTCGCTTTGCCGAACAACTCCGCCATCATCAGATCCACCTTGCCGCCTTTGGCAATCAGGTGACCATGCCCACGATGCGTGCTCGTGATGTAGTCCTTGCTTGTCAGGCCGGACAATACGCCTGTAGCCACCGCCTCTTCCCCGAGATACAGGTGCACGAACCCCGGCAGCTTATTGTCGGCGAACAGTTCCACGGCCTTGCTTTCAAAAGCCCGTATTGTCGACATCGTTTCATAAAATCCAAGCAACTTTTCCTTTGTGAGTTCCATACTAATTCCCTCCTTCATGAATTGAGCATTACGGATAACTTTTCCCGGGTTCCCTGCCTTCCCTTTTTTGTTCTTTACTCCCGGGACCTCACCTCCAATTCCACGTCGACATAAACAGTAAGAGCCGCCACAGCAATCACAATCGTGTCGCCGGCGCCAAGTTCAGGCAAGTTCAGGCCGCGAACCGCCAAACCGCCTGAAACGATCTCCAATTCAGTCGTGCCAAATGGGATCATTTCCAATACTTCAGCCTTACGGATCTGTTCCGGGTGGGGCACACCCAATTTGATCGCTACATGCATCTGTTGCGGGCTGTCTATCCCCAGGATATCGAATAAACCGCAAAGGCAGCTGCGGGAGATTGCATCTTTAACCGCCCGCTGGGCCGCTTTTGTCACGTCTCCGCCGTGAAGGTCAGCGCCGGAACCGATTTCGACAACATATCTTTTCCGTCCCACTTCAGTACACCTCTCTTTCAAAATTCTTGCGCATACATATCTACAATCCTTATGCATAGGTCGTGCCAAAATGAAAAAACCACCTGTTTTCAGGTGGTTTGCTGATTTTGGCGTCTCCTGTCAAAAGGATCTGATTGTAGCCTCGCGCTACACTTTTGTAGCATTTTGTAGCGCAGTGCTACAGAATGCTACAAAAAATTATAGTTTAAAATTTTCGATTCCGTATCGCTCTATTTTCCGATAGACGGTTGTCCGCGCAACTCCCAGCTTCTTGGCGACACGGCTGATATTACCGCCATATTGGTGCAAATACGCAGCGATTTCCGCCTGTTCCGTTTGTTCCATTGCCAATATGCGCTGATGTTTTACTGAATCCGTCACAAAATCCTGAGAAAATGACTGCGAATCAAATTTGTCCAAATGATCCTGCGGGTCATTTATTTCGGGCGGCAAATGCCGCAGCAATATGGTCTGTTCCTCAGACAAACTCACAGCACGTTCCGCGACATTATACAGTTCCCTCACATTGCCGGGCCAGCTATAGCGGCGCAGACAGTCCAGCACTTTTTTGTCGACGGAATACTTGTGGCCCCGCTCTTTACCGATTTTATTGATAATATGCTGAAACAACACGGCGATATCGTCGCCCCGTTCTCGCAGCGGCGGCACTGTAATCGAAATAACATTCAAACGATAATATAAATCCTGTCGGAAGGCTCCTTTCTCCACTTCTTTCAACAATATCTTATTTGTAGCACAGATCACCCGCACATCCGCCGGAATGACCCGCTCACCGCCTATTCGGAAAAGTTTCTTTTCCTGGAGTACCCGCAAAAGTGCGACCTGCTGTTCCAGAGGCATATCGGCGATTTCATCCAAAAATAAGGTTCCACCAGCGGCAAGTTCAAATTTTCCGGGTCTCCCTCCACGCTTGGCGCCGGTGAAGGCTCCTTCCTCATATCCGAACAGTTCACTGCCAATCAGTTCCCGTGGTATCGCTCCACAGTTCACCGCGACAAAAGGTCCGTCGCTTCTTTCGCTGTGATGGTGGATGGCTTGCGCAAACAATTCTTTCCCTGTTCCGCTTTCCCCTTGCAACAAAACATTGGAAAAGCTCGTAGCCGCAAGTGAAGCTATCCTGACTGCTTCCAATAATTTGGCACTGTTGCCGATAATATCGCCAAATTCAAAGTTGGTATAATGGCCGCTGAAACGATTCACCAATCTCCGCACTTGCTTAATCGGACGTAGAATGATGACTCCGCCGTTTATCTTTCCCCGTTCATCTGTCAGCGGTTCACCGGAAACCAGGCAATGGCTCATCCCGTTCTTGACGGGAACCATGACCTCCACATCAAAATAGGGCTGTTTATTGTCCAACATAGTTCGGGTAAAATGCGCTGTATCGCCAAAAATCCCTTCGATGGGTCGACCGACGACTTCCCTGTTTGAATTTCCCAGTATTTGCTTGACCACAACATTTATTTCATTAACGATGCCGCGGTTGTCAATCAGAACAACCCCGTCGGACATCGTGTTGAAGATGCTTGTCAACCGTTTGTTCGCCAAGGTAAGTTCATTGTTCTTCTGCTGAATCCGGAGCTGCATTGAAATGGCCTCAGCGGCGGCCACAACCATCCCAAGCGTATGGGAGTATGTCGATTGAGCCGGACCCGAAATATCCAGCACTGCCATGATATCTCCATTTTGATCAGTGATAGGCGCTGCCGAACAAGTCCAGCAATGGTGACGCAAGCAAAAATGTTCACAGCCTGAAACCTGCATCGGTTGCCCGGTTGACAAGGCGCTGCTGATCGCGTTCGTGCCAACATGGTCGTCACGCCAGTTGGCGCCCGGTAAAAAAGACAATTCCCGTGCGCTTTGAATACGGTCACGGTCTCCAAATATCTCCAGAACATATCCCTGCACATCTGTCAGAACAACCACAAAACTGGAAGCGCGAAAAAACTGATACAGGTTTTGCATGAATGGTGTGGCAGCACGAATGATTACTTCGTTTTTCTCCAGCAGCTGCTTCAGTTCATGTTGTTCCAACACCACACGGCCTCTGCCGTCAGAGGGATTCAATCTGGTATCCGAGCACTTTCTCCATGATTCGGCAATAGGGGACGAGATGATTCCTTGTTTGAGTTCACCGGAATTGACGAAGGTTTTCCACGCCAACGCCTTTTGTTGCAGAGTTCGCTCCCCGGTATTTTTCATTTTTCCCCCTCCATTTGAAGTGGTCAGGGCAAACGGATGCATAAAGCTGCAAAATTCAGGCAATCAGGTGAAGGCTATCCTATTCCGCCATACCCCCGCACTGCTCTTTCGATCGAACCTTTCTGCTCCAGCTGCGCCCGGCGGATGATCTCCGCACAGGCGTGGGCATCGCTCGCCGCATCATGGTGGTCCAAAGGGATGTCCAAATGGGCGGCAACCGTCTGCAACCGGTGGTTTGGCAAACAGGGCCAGACGCGGCGCGCGATTAGCACAGAATCCATGGCGAGCAGGCTTCTTTGTTCGAAGCGGTAATATTTTGCCAGGGCAAATAAAACACCGAGATCAAACCGCACATTATGGGCTGCAATCACCTGATTTTCAAAATATGGACGGATCTGAGGCCACAATTCTCCAAAGTCCGACTCATTGGCAACCTTATGCCATGTTATCCCATGAATATAAGAAAACTGAAACCATTCGGACGGCGGGCGGATCAACCAGCTTTTCTGCTCGATAATCTCTCCGCCTTTTACTACAGCCACTCCCAACTGGCAGGCGCTGTTCTGGTTGGAGTTGGCGGTCTCGAAATCAATGGCTGTAAAATTCAGGCTGTGCAATACTTCTCTAACCTTCCGTTTTGAAGATGCGACTACTGGCTACTTCACAAAAAAATTGCATGAAGTTGTCAGCTTCCGGCTGACCTTTTGTATGAGCATTCGCCAGCAATTGTTCTATTCCTGCCGTTTTCCTTGTC